>CALVGQ010000001.1 GCA_944327135.1 uncultured Erysipelotrichaceae bacterium
GGAAAACGATGAAACCGTCCAAGAAATCAATAACCAGCCTTGTCACCAAAGCAGAGCTGCGCGAAGCCATGAAAAGTCATGGCCTTACCCCAGGAATGATCGTAGAGGTCCATAGTTCGCTTTCCGCATTCGGCTTTGTCGTAGGCGGAGCGCAGACCGTGGTAGATGCGCTGATTGATGTGCTGGGCTACAGCGGAACGATTTTGATGCCTTTGCAGACCAGTGATAATTCTGAGCCAACATTTTGGCAGGATCCGCCGGCAGCGTGTCATTTGGTGAAGACGATCCGAGAAAATACGCCGGTTTTTGATAAAAAAGGCTCGGATACCCGAAAGATGGGCGCGGTCGTCAGCAATTTTCGAAGAAGAGAGGGAGTCGTTGTTTCAAGTCATCCTTCCAGCAGTTTTGTGGCATGGGGAAAATATGCCAAGCTGCTTTGCAATCGGCACAGCCTGCATTTTTCCTTGTCTGAGGAATCGCCAATTGCCCGGTTGTCTGAATTGAAAGGGTCGGTTCTTCTTTTGGGCTGTGGTTATGAGCGCTGCACGCTGTTTCATTTGGCGGAATATCGATCCGATTGCCGTCCAATACTGGTGCAGGGATCCGCGGTGGAAATGGAAGGCCGACGAATGTGGAAAAAAGTGCTGGATATGGATCTTTCAAGCGAGGATTTTCCAAGCATTGGAAAACGTCTGGAAGAAAAAAATTTGGTGACGCGGTTTAAAATTCAGGAAGCGGACTGCCGTTTGTTTCGGGCGGATCTGGCGCTAGAAGAAGCCGTCCGCTGGTTTGAAGAAAACAGTATTCTGAATGTTTATCAGGAACATGAAAAATGAGGGGAGATTCCCTCATTTTTGTTGACAGCGGGCGTAATGACGCCCCAATAGCTCTGCCACCTGCTCCATGAACCACTGATCCTGCCGATCAAAGCGATTCAGAAGAAAAGAATCGATGTCCAGTACGCCGAGCACTTTTTTCTCGTAGAAAATCGGGCAGACAAGTTCACTTCGTGAGGCGCTGTCACAGGCAATATGCCCAGGAAATTGATGCACATCTGCAACACGTTGAGTTTGGCGCTGAATGACGGCTGTACCGCATACCCCTTTGCCCACGGGAATTCGGAAACATGCGGGTTTTCCTTGAAATGGCCCTAAAATCAGGGTTTCTTCTTTTAATAGATAAAAGCCGACCCAATTGATGCGATCCAGCACAAGATTTAACCAAGCGCTGGTATTACAGAGCACGGCTATCCAATCTGTCTCATGATCCAGCAAAGCCTGCAGCTGATCCAAAAGCTGCTTTGATTCGATGTTTTGATTTTCCATGATGACCTCCTTATTCAATGTATCACACCGAAAAAAGAAAGAAAATGAAGTTCACACAATTTTCCATAATTTTTCGAAAATATCCTGTAAACTTCTTGCTATAGTAGAATCAGCAAGAGAGATCTTGCCTGAACCGTTCCCCTTATTTATAATTTCCCCTAAAAAATACGGTTCAGAACATTCTATCCCCTTATTAAAAAAGAAAAAAGGACCTTTGGGTCCTTTTTTCATGATAATGGAAATAACAGAAAAAATTTATCGTATTACGATAAATTTATATTGAATTATTATAAAAATAAAGTATAATGAAAACAGAAAAAGAAGGTGGAAAAATTGAATAATCAAAAATTAGCTTTTTCTCTTCGGCTGTTTGTTTTAATACTGGGATTGTTTGGCTTAGGCTTTTTCTTCGCGATCCCTATTCCTGTTCAGTTTTTGATTCAAACTTATCCGCAGGCGGAAGGACTACGCTGGATCATTCAATCGATGCTTTTTTTAGGAGGAATTCTGGTTTACGGGGCATTGTTTGTGTTTTGGAAGATTTGCGGAAGGATTGGATGCAACCGATCTTTCTGTGAAGAAAATGCTAAAGGATTAAAACAAATCAGCTGGATCTCCTGGATTGAAACAGGACTTTGTTTGTTGGGGATGATCTTATTTTTGGTGGACGGGATCCTGCATCCAGTGCTGCTGTTGTTAGGTTTGGGTGTTCTGTCCTTTGGCTGTTTGATGGCGGTGGCGACTACCACCTTGGCGTATTTGGTGACGATTGCCGAAGCAATTCAAACTGAGAATGAACTGGTGGTGTAGCAATGAAAATCAATGTTACGCTGGATGTGATGCTGGCCAAACGTAAAATGAGCGTTACTGAGCTGAGCGAACGAATTGGAATTACTATGGCCAATGTTTCAATTTTAAAAAATGGGAAGGCTAAAGGAATCAAATTCGATACGCTGTGCAAGATTTGTGAAGCCTTGGATTGTCAGCCAGGCGATCTGTTGGAGGTTATTCAAGAATAATTCGATCGGAAAGATTGAAAGGAGAAGGAAAAGATGACAGGACAAAAAAACCAGCAGTCAGCGGTTGTTTTTAGTGCGCCCACTTGGAAAAAGGAGGGTAAAAAGCTGCGCATGCTGGCTTGGCTGAGCTATCCGGCCGCTTACTTTTATGTTGGCCAGGTGATGGGACTGCAAACGTTTCAGATTCCTTATATGAACTGGTCAACCTGTTTGTTTGCACTTTTGATGATCGCAGCGGTCCGCTGGATTAGTCAGAAATGCCAAAAGTCTTGCAGTAGGGAAGCTTTATTCTGGGAAACAATCGTTTTGCTGCTGGCGGGATCGTTGGCCTTATGGAAGCCGCTGAATTTGCTTGGCTGCTGGCAGATTTTGGCGCTGCATGGCGCGTTCGTCATTTTGGTGATGAGCCGCTGCGGCGGGATGAATGAAGGGAAATGCAGCAATCGGTTTTTGGCTGAGCTGCTTCTAGCGCTTTTGGTCGTGCCTTGGAAGAATTTTTTCTTTCGTATAAGCGTGCTTTTTCAAACAAGGGGGGCCTCTGGTTCAGCAGCCAATTCCCAACACCGTTCTTTACTAATGGGCCTAATGGGAATCAGCTTTAGTGTGGCTGTTTTGGCCATTGCCTGGAGCTTATTGTGTCAAGCGGATACGACTTTTGCACAATTCGGCAGCAGCTTCAGCCAAGGGTTAAAAATAATTGCTACACCTCAGCGAATCAGTGTGCTGATCCTTTCTTTGCCAGTAGGACAAGTGCTTTTTGGTTTGATAGGAGGAATGATTGCGTTAGAAGCAGGACTGATTCCTTTAAAACGCTGGGAGAAATTCCATGCTGAGTTGCGTTTTTTTCCAACTGTTTACGGCTCACGGCTGTTGATGGCGATGACAGCTCTGTATCTGCTGTTTTTTGCAATCCAAGGCTCAGCCTTTCAAATGTTGGACCATCTTCCTGCGATTACTCCAGTACAGGCGAGCCAGATGGCTGTTGAAGGATTTTGGCAGCTTTGCCAGCTGATGGTGTTGAATCTCAGTGTTCTGGCTTTTCTTGAGTATACCTCACAATGCTCTTTTCAAGAAGATCCATGGCTGAAAAGAGCAGCCATCGGAGTGATGCTTTGCAGCATGGCGTTTGCGCTACTGGCTGTTTGGAAGCTGGGGGTTTATATTATTGGTTTTGGCTTGACGATTCGTCGTTTGCTGGCGGCCTGGAGCGTGCTGGTTCTCAGCTTCTGGTGTATTTTAACGATAGTCTGGTTGCTGAAACCCTTTGAAGCAATCCGCTGGGGCGTTCTGTTTGCTTTTGCCAGCTTCGCATTGATGGGTGCTTTGAATCTTCAGCAGTTTGCCCTTTAGACTTCTTTTTAAAAGAAAATGTGGTATACTGACAGCAATGAAGGAATGCAAGTGAAAAGCTAAGGGCTTTCTTTGTCGGGATTGCGGATTGAAATTTTGTCTATGCGCTTGTTCTGGTGGATCCTGATAAATTAAAAAATGACCGGATCGGTCATTTTATTCAAATAAGATAGTTCCAATACGCAGGATCGTGGCCCCTTCTTCCAAGGCGATCGGCCAGTCCTGACTCATTCCCATGGAAAGATGCTGAAAATGTTCTAAACCATAGCGTTTACGCAGCTGCTCTAAAAGGGTTCGTGCTTCATGGAAAACAGCACGGATCTGATCAGAATCATGGGTGTGTGGTCCCATGCACATGATTCCGCGAACATCAAGATGACTGCACTGCAGCGCTTTTTCGACAAATGGAATAGCCTGATCCTTGCTTAGACCGCTCTTGGTCGCTTCTTCGGCAAGATTAAATTGAATCAGGATCGAAACGGAGCGATTCAGCCGGGCCGCCTCTTTTTCCAGCATGGAAAGCAGCTCAAGACTGGCTACAGAATGAATCATGGTCACATAAGGAAGTACATCACGGACTTTGTTGCGCTGCAAATGTCCGATAAAATGCCATCGGATGTCATCAGGAAGCCGATTTGCCTTGGCAATCAGGTCCTGGGCCCGATTTTCTCCAAAATCAAGGACGCCTTCCTGATAATAAGCTAGGATTTCTTCATCGCTTCGCTTTTTTGAAACGACGACAACACGGGCCCGATTGCCACAGGCTTGTGTAATTTTGTGATAGGTTTTATGCATTTTGATCCCCTTTTTTATTATATCATTTTTTAAATCAAAAAAAGCATTTAAGTCAGGAGGAAAACCATGGAGACGACCGTAGCAGCAGTTTGTAAGACGTATGACAGGATCAGGATCAAGACCGTGCTTCAAGCATGTCTGGCACGGCTGGAGCAAAAAGAGCCGATTTTAAAAACCGGGATGCGGGTGGTATTGAAACCCAATCTGGTCAGTGCTCGGCGGCCAGAAGAGGCGGCGACCACGCATCCGGAATTCTTAGCAGCCATTATCGAGCTTTGTTTGGAAAGAGGCTGTACGGTTTGCTTGCAGGAAAGTCCGGCGGGCAAACAGGATGAAGCCAAGCTTCGGCTGATTGCCCGGCGCTGTGGGATCCAGCCGCTTTTAGACCAATATCCCATCGAATGGAATCCATCCACAGAGACGATCCTGCATTATTTGCCGCGAACGGGAATAGAGGTTCCTGTTCTTAAAGCCTTGGCTGAAGCAGATCTGGTTATCAATTGCTGTAAATTAAAAAGTCATAGTTATACTGGCTTTACCGGAGCGGTCAAGAACCATTATGGGGCCATTAGCGGATTGACCAAGGCCCAGCTGCATGCCCGATTTGCCAAACGCAGCGATTTTTGTGCGATGATTGCGGATCTGGCAGAGAGTCTGGCCTGGCCTCTGGTATTGATGGATGCTATCGTGGGAATGCACAAAGAGGGTCCAACCAATGGAGAACCGATCTCTTTAAATCGGATCCTGGCAGGGACCAACTGTTTTGCAGTGGATGAGATGGCAATGCGGCTGGTGAATCTTCCTGCGGATCAGATGCCGATCCAGGCGGCAGCGCTTGCTTTGGGATGCTGGAAAAAGGAGGATCAGCATTGGATAGCCCTGACCCCTGAGGCAATGGAAATCAACACGAACTTTGAAGCACCGCTGCGATCGCGGGGAATTTTGGCCTTGCTTCCGGCAGCGGAAAGAACGTTGTCTCATTGGATGGCGGCTTATCCTCGAGTCGATACTGCCCGTTGTTTAGGATGTGGCGAATGTGTCCGGGATTGTCCAGCAAAGACGATTCAGCTCAAAGCACAGAAGGCCTGGATCGATCATCGCCGCTGCATTCGCTGTTATTGCTGCCAGGAGGTCTGTCCTGCTAATGCGGTCCGACTGAAAAAACGATCCCTGTTTGTTTAAAAAATAAGAAATCAATCATACTCAGAAGCCAGGAATTACGATATAATAAAACAATCAAAGGGGAGTGTTTATGAAAGAGGCAGGGGTATTGCTGGCGATTTCTTCGCTGCCGTCCGCTTATGGTGTGGGTGATTTTGGCCCTTCGGCAGAGCGATTTTTGCATGATTTAAAAAAAGCCGGATTCAAGCTTTGGCAGATTCTTCCGCTAAATCCGGTCGGATATGGGAATTCACCATATCAGCCTTATTCTTCGTTTGCTATCGATGAGTTGTATCTCAGTCTGGATTGGCTGAAAGAAAAAGGCTGGATCCGAAAGCTTCGTTTGTTTCATCCAACAGCTTCTTCTGTGGATTACGAGGCAGTGCGGGCTTTTAAAGAACCTTATCTGAAAGAGGCGTTTGAAAATTTTAAACCGGATGCAGGCTATCGTCGGTTTATTCAACAGCCGTGGCTACAGGATTATGCATTGTACCGTGCTTTAAAAAAACGCAATCAGGATCGACCATGGATGGAATGGCCAGAGCGCTATGAAAGTCAGATAGAAAAAGAAGGAGCGCTGCAGGAAGAAATTGCTTATCAATCTTTTTTGCAGTATGTGCTGGATTGTCAATGGAGGCAATTAAGAAAGAAAGCTTCTAAGCTTGGTATTCAGCTGATGGGCGATCTTCCATTTTATGTTGGACAAGACAGCGCGGATGTCTGGGCACATCAGGAAAGCTTTCTTTTGAATAAAGACGGCTATCCGCGTTTTATTGCGGGGGTGCCGCCAGATTTCTTCAGTGCGACCGGACAGCGCTGGGGAAATCCGATCTATGATTGGGAAGCTTTAAAACAGGATCATTATCGTTTTTTAATTGATCGAATCGCCCATGCTGCTCAACAGGTTGATTGTCTTCGGATCGATCATTTTCGCGCATTTGACACTTATTGGAAAATCCCGGCTGAATGTTTGACCGCGGTAGAGGGCGAATGGATGGAAGCAGATGGATACGTTTTTTTTGATACTTTGTTTGTCTCTTATCCCAAGCTTTCCATCGTAGTAGAAGATCTGGGCTTACTGCGGGATGAAGTTTTTCAGCTAAGGGATCATTATCAGTTCAAGGGAATGAAGATCCTTCAATTCAGTTACGATCGTTGTAGGGCAGTCGATCAGGAAAAAGACCGGGAAAAGCTGATCGTTTATCCTGGAACTCACGACAATGAAACGCTGCGTGGCTGGATGGCCTCCTTCAGCCGGAAAGAAAAAAAACAGGCAGTTTGTTTTTTGCAGGAACGCGGCTGTATCCAGTCGACGATGAACCGAAGCTGGATCGATTATCTATTGAAAAGTGAAGCAGAAACGGCCATTTTTGCGATGCAGGATCTGCTGGAGCTGGATCAGCGGGCAAGGATGAATGTGCCAGGAACAATCAATCAGAAAAACTGGTGCTGGAAAATGAGCAGTTGGGATCGTTTTGAACAGGATCTTTCGTTTTGGAAACAACGGATCCGAGCTGCTGGAAGATAAAAGAAGAACGATCCGCTTCGCTTTTGAAGCGTATGTTCGGCTTTTTATGTCTGTCTTTATAAAGAAACAGGCGTTTTTAAGTTCAAGATTACTTAAAAACGCCTGTTTTTGATGATTTTTCAGTGAGCTTGCTGGAAACAGCATCTGAAAATGAGAACACTTTTTATCGACGAACCAGTCCGGCTTTTTCCAGTTCTTCTTTGACGCTTTTGGCAATTGCCGGAACGACCCGTTCATCAAAAGGAGACGGAATGATGTATTCAGGGGTCAGTTCCTCATCGCTGACTAGCGATGCGATGGCACGGGAAGCGGCAATCTTGACTTCTTCAGTGATTCGCGTTCCTTTGGCATCAAAGACCCCTCGGAAAAGTCCTGGGAAGGCCAATAGATTGTTGATCTGATTTGGGAAATCTGAGCGTCCGGTTCCGACGATATAAGCACCGGCTTCCTTGGCATCCGCATAGCTGATTTCCGGAGTTGGATTGGCCATCGCCATGATAACGGATTTTTCATTCATGGAGGCAACCATTTCTTTAGTCAAAAGGTTGCCGACAGAAACGCCGATGAATGCATCCGCTGATACCATGGCTTCCTTCATGCTGGCATAGTCCTTTTGATCCAGATTGACATAATCCAGCAGCTCCTGACACAAGAAATCATATTTATCACGGTTTTTAGGATGCAGACAGCCTTTGGAGTTGAAAGCGACGATCTTGGTGAATCCGTAATTATAAAGCATCCGGATAATGCTGCTTCCGGCGGCTCCGCATCCCGACATGACAATCTTGGTTTCTTCCGGTTTTTTTCCGGTTAGCCGAGCGGCATTGATCATCGCGGCTAAAACGACGATAGCCGTTCCATGCTGATCATCATGGAAAACTGGAATGTTCATGTCCTGAATTAAGGTGCGTTCAATTTCCACACAGCGTGGAGCACTGATGTCTTCCAGGAAGATGCCGCCAAAGCCAGGAGCGATTGCCTTGCAGATGGCAATGATTTCTTTTGGATCCTTGGTGTCCAGACAGAGCGGGAAAACATCGATTCCGGCAAATTTTTTCATCAGCAGTGCTTTTCCTTCCAATACCGGCAAGGCCGCCGCCGGGCCAACATCTCCCAATCCGAGGACCGCAGTTCCATCTGAAACGATAACCAGACTATTTCCTTTGGAAGTATAAAGATAGGCGTTATCAGGATCCTTGGCAATTTCCAGACAGGCGCTGGCAACCCCTGGAGTATACGCCAGAGCCAGATCGTCTGCGTCTTCCAGCTTGACCTTGGCACTGATTTGCAGTTTTCCAGTGTGTTCTTTGTGATACTGTAATGCTTTTTGATTGATTTCTGACATAGTTTTTCTCCTTAGATTTACTATCAGTATACTCGACTTTTGATGGCTTTCCAATCCTGTAACGGCCGATTTTGTAAAAAATAAAGAGAAAAGAAAGGGTTGTAAGCAGAGAAGGGGTTAGCTACAATAAAGCTGAAAAGGAGGAATAGCGATGAATATCTTGATTACGGGATTTGAACCCTTTCAGGGTGAAAAATGCAATCCTTCCTGTGAGGTGCTGAACTATTTGCCTGAGCAGATTGACCATGCCCGGCTTTATTTTCTGACGGTTCCAGTTGTTTTTCGAACATCTTTAGCGAAGATCGAGCAGGCGATGAAGCAGATCCAGCCAGATGTTGTGCTGTCTTTGGGACAGGCTGGCGGACTAGCTCAGATCAGCCTGGAGCGGATCGGAATCAATCTGGATGATGCGCGAATCGCGGATAATGAAGGGGCCCAGCCGTTTGAGCAGCCGATCGATCCCAAGGGTCCAGCTGCCTATTTTGCCACGCTGCCGCTCAAAGCAATCCAGGAAGGCTTGCGGCAGCAAAATATTCCTGCTGTGATTTCCAATACCGCAGGTACGTTTGTTTGCAATCATGTGCTGTATGGGGTTCGTGCGCTTTGTGAGCGTGTTTATCCTCAAGTGCGATCCGGGTTCATTCATCTTCCATATTTACCTCAGCAGACGCTGGATCGGCCAGGAACACCAAGCATGAGCATGGAGGACATGGTTCGAGCCATGGTGACGGTCATTCAGGTTTTGGTAAGAGAACTGTCGAAACCGGAAATTTGACATCCCGTTTTAATCCTTTTATACTTTGTTTAAGAAAAGAAGCAAGGAGGAAGAGAATGAAAAAAGCATGGCTTGGTGTACTGGTTCTTCTTGTTTTGATGAGCGGCTGTTCCCGTTTGAAGGAAAAACAAGAACCGGAACCGGATTCTGATGGCTGCCTGATGCATATTGGCTTGGTCACAGACAGTTCAGGGGTGGATGATAATGCCTTCAATCAGCAGGTCTGGAACGGAATTTTACGATTTGCCGAAGAACAGTCCTTAAAATCGGCGTGCTATTCTTATTATCAGACGATGGAGGAAGCCGAAGCGATTCCTTATCTGACTCAGCTGGCAGAAGATCAGACGGATCTGATCATCGCAGCGGATTATCAGTTTATCGATGCGATCAATACGGTTGCGGCCATGTATCCGGAACGGAATTTCCTTTTGATTGATAATCAGGCCGCACCATCCAATGTGGTCAGTGCTCTATTCAAGGCGGAAGAGGGATCGTATCTGGCAGGAATGGCAGCTGCATTGAAAGCGCAGGAAATGGGGATGACGGCCGTGGGATTTATTGGCGGCAAAAGCGGAGAGCTGATCGGTGCTTTTCAGGCAGGATATGAACAGGGAGTTTGGGCAGTAGATCAGACGATGACGATCTTGGTCAGCTATACTGAGGATTTTTATGATGTGGATCAGGCTGCGGAATGGGCTTATCGTCAGTATGAGGCAGGAGCGGCCGTGATTTATCATGCGGCGGGCAATGCCGGCGCTGGAATTCTGAATGAGGCCAAGGGCCGTCAGAATGTGTTTGTCATTGGTGTCGATCATGATCAATATGAAGAAGGACGGGTTGAAAGTGGCGATTCTGTAGTTTTGACTTCGATGATCAAGCGAGTCGATGAAGCCTCGTATCGAACGCTCCAGCAGGTTCAGCAAGGAACATTCAGCGGCGGGGTTCAGGTCTTTGGATTGGCGGAAGAGGGAGTAGGTCTGGAGCTGACAGAGGGCCGCAATTTAACCATCGATCAGATCGCACAGCTGCAAGCAGCGGCTGATCAGATCAAAAATGGCAATTTAATCATTTCCAATGAACCGACTTTGCCAATCACAGAATGGGATACTGCGGAATAGACCGCAGTTTTTTTTATCCGTTAAGGGTTAAATCATGCAAAAGCGAGCATCCTAAAAATGAGGTGGTTCAATGCGTTATTTTCATCGAATTCGAAATCGCAAACGATTTTTTGAGGGATGGTATTTCAAACATCAGAAAGCGGATCGAAGCTTGGCCTTGATCCCCGCCGTTTTTGTGGATCAAAAGGGACATCCCACAGCAGTATTGCAGATCTTAACACCTAAACAATCCTGGCAGTTTAGCTTTCCGCTTTGTGAATTCAGCAGTGAGGAAGATCAGTTGAGCATTCGAATGGATCGCTCGTATTTTACTGAACGGGGCTGTACGCTGAACCTGCATAATGAGGAAGTGACCATTGAAGGACGGTTGGATTATGGACCACTTATGATGCTGGATAAGGATATCATGGGGCCTTTTCGATTTTGGCCGGGGATGGAATGCCGGCATGGAGTCATCAGTTTATATCATACGGTAAGCGGACAGATCAAAATCAATGAGGAAACGCTTGATTTTGAAGATGGGATCGGCTATATCGAAATGGACTGGGGGAAATCTTTTCCTAAGTGCTATCTTTGGACGCATTGTGCCTGGAAAGATGACAGCGAAAACAGTCTGATGGTTGCTGCAGCCAGCATCCCGATTTTTAAAACCAGTTTCAAAGGCTGTCTTAGCTGTTTGATGATCCATCAGAAGCAGGTCGTTTTAGCCACCTATTTCGGGGCACGAATCATGCAGATGAGCGAAGACAGGTTGGTTATTCATCAAAATCGTCTTCGTCTGGAGATCCAGTGCCTGCAGCCCAGACCAGTCGAGCTCCAGGCGCCCAAGGAAGGAAAATTGCGGATTCCTGTCCATGAAAGCCTGCGCTGTACGGTTCGATACCGATTGTTTGAGGAAAAGGAATGTGTGTTGGATGTTACGCAAGAGGAGGCGAGCTTTGAATCGGTTTTCCTGCCGTTTTCAAGGTGAGCTTTTTTTTAGATTGACAGAGCGGTTTAAGCAAGCGTACACTGAAACCAAAAAAGGGGGAGAAACCATGAATCAAAAACAGCTAAGCCAGTGCTGTAAGACCATATGGGAAGCTTCAGAACTGCGATTCAAAGAAAAGAAGTCCAGTGCTGCGCTGGCCGATTTTTTAGAGCAGGAAGGTTTTACGGTAGAACGGGGAATCGGTAAATTAGCCACTGCCTTTCGGGCTCAAGTCGGTCAAGGCCGTCCGGTAATCGGACTTCTGGCCGAATACGATGCATTGGAGGGGCTGAGCCAAATTGCCGGAGTGACGCATCCAGAACCACGGCCGGGTTATAAAAGCGGCCATGGCTGCGGGCATCATCTTCTGGGCTGTGCTGTAGCGAAGGCAGCTTGTTTAGTCAAAGAAGCGCTAGATGGAAAGTCGGGAACGATCATCGTCTTTGGCTGTCCGGCTGAAGAAGGCGGATCAGGGAAGACCTACATGGCGCGAGCCGGGTTGTTTGATGAACTGGATTGTGCTTTGACCTGGCATCCTTCATCGATCAATACGGTCATCAGCGGGTCATATCAGGCTAATGTCCAGCTTTATTTTCATTTTCATGGAGTCGCCAGCCATGCGGCGGGCAGTCCGCATTTGGGACGAAGCGCACTGGATGCGGTGGAGCTGATGAACGTCGGAGTCAATTTCTTGCGAGAACATATTGAGGATTCAGATCGGATTCATTATGCGCTGATCGATTGCGGGGGAAAGTCTCCTAATGTTGTACAGGCTGCGGCCTCGGTGCTTTATTTAATTCGTTCCGAAAACAATGAAAAGGCTTCGGCTCTGGTCGAACGCGTCAAACAAGTGGCTCAGGGTGCAGCTTTAATGACGGAGACTACGCTTGAGATTGAGTTTGATAAAGCCTGCAGCAGCATGCTTTCTAATCCGGTATTGGAAAATGTGCTGTGGAAGGCGATGCAGCAGACTTCCCTTCCGCATTACGATGATTCTGAAAAGAAGGCCGCGGAGGCTTTTAAAAGAACCATTTCTGAAGAAAACCTGTATTTAGGGATGCCGAAAATACTCCGACGCTATCCTGAACTTCAGCGACGATATCTTGAAGAGCCCCTGTGTACCTGGATCGTTCCGTATGAACACAGTGAAGCGCTTCAGATGGGATCGACCGATGTCAGTGATGTCAGTCGCGTTACGCCAACAGCACAATTTAATGCGGCCTGTTACTGCATGGGAACTTTGGGCCATTCCTGGCAACTGTGTGCCCAGGGGCTATCGGCGCCGGCATGGAAAGGCATGGATTATGCGGCGGAGGTCTTAAAGACGGCTGTATTGAATCTGCTGGATGATCCGCAGCGGATCGCTGAGGCCAAAGCCTGGCATCTTGAAAAAACCCGGGGAGAAAAATATCACTGTCCTATTCCGGAAGAGGTTCTTCCGAAAACGAATTATTAGGAAAGCAGATTCTTTTATAAAAACGGAGTGTTTTCCTTGAGAAGAAAAAAAAGCCGATTATAATAAAACAAGAAACGGAAGGAGGAACAGCGCATTGCGCGACTTATCATGAAAATCACCGATTTTTTATATCAAGCCAGTATCAATGATCCCCAGCTTCGTTTGTTTGAGGGACAATATCCAACAGAAGCAGGGATGTCCATGAATTCTTATGTTCTGCTGGATGAAAAAATAGCCGTTCTGGATACGGTGGATCAGGCTTATCAGGAAGTCTGGCTAAAAAAAATCCAAACGATCTTGGCAGAACGAAAACCGGATTATTTGATCGTTCATCATATGGAGCCGGATCATTCGGCCTGCATTCAGGCTTTTCTGGAGCGCTATCCGGATACAGAAGTAGTGGGGAATGTAAAAACTTTCGCGATGATGGAAGCTTTTTTTGGGGAGGCGATTGCACCTTGCCGGCGAATCGTAAAGGAAGGCGATCAGCTGCCGTTAGGAAACCATATATTACAGTTTTTCTTCGCACCGATGGTCCATTGGCCAGAAGTCATGATGTCGTATGAGATCAAGGAACAGATTTTATTTTCGGCAGATGCTTTTGGGCGGTTTGGAACGCAGCAGGCGGATGTGAATTGGGTGGAAGAAGCACGTCGTTATTACTATGGGATCGTTGGAAAATATGGGCTTCCAGTTCAAAATTGCCTGAAGAAAGTGGCGGATCTGCCCATTCAAAGGATCTGTCCGCTGCATGGACCGCTTTTGAGCGAAACCTGTCAACAAGCCATCGATCGAGTCGCTCTTTGGTCACGTTATCAAGCTGAAACATCAGGTGTGCTGATCGCGTGTTCCTCTGTTTATGGTCATACGCTTCAGGCGGCTCAGCGGCTGGCGGAAAAATTGAAAGAGAAAAATGTCTTGGCAGAATGGGTAGATCTGAATCGAACAGATGTTTCCTGGGCAGTGGCCAAAGCATTCCAGTATTCCCATTTGGTTTGTGCTTCTGTGACGTATAATGGCGATCTGTTTCCTAGCATGCGTCATTTTTTGTATCATTTAAAGGATCGGAATTTTCAGCAGCGAACCGTGGCCGTCATTGAAAGCGGAAGCTGGGCGCCCAATGCGGATAATCGTATCCATGCGCTGCTTGCGGATTGTCCAGGACTGATCTGGCCGTTTGAAAAAATTCAGATCATAGGCGCCATGAAGGCTCCGCAGCAAGAGGCGATTGATCGATTGGCAGAACAGCTGGCCCAGAGTCTGGCTCAATAAAAAAGGAAGCACAGCTTCCTTTTTTTGATCCTTGATTTAAATTTTCATGGTATTCTTTTTGATCAATTCATTCTTGAGGTCAAATAGCGCCTTGGAATAATCGACATAATAACGATGCGGGTAACGCAAACGTTTGACTTCATCCCACAGGGTGGCCATTTCCTGCTGACAGTAATTTCGAACCTGTTCTGTGGAAGGAACCGGATAAACAAGCACGCCTTTTTTAAAGATCGGAACTTGCAGCTCACGCATCGTATAATTTTGAATCCGCTTTTGTTTCCAAGGAGCCTGTGGGTCAAAAAGCAAGATCTCATTAGAATCGATGATTTCCTCTTTTAAGGCTAAAAGATCGGCAATGGCTTTGCCATCATCATTGTCATAGAAACGGATGATCTTCTTAAATCCAGGGTTGGTCAATTTTTCAACATTGCCGCTGATTTTGATTTTAGGCAGGATAACACCGTTTTTTTCGTGAGCACAGACCTTGTAAACTCCGCCTAAGACCGGAGTGCTTTTGGCAGTG
>CALVGQ010000002.1 GCA_944327135.1 uncultured Erysipelotrichaceae bacterium
CATCCTGGAGCTGAATTCGGTTCCAAGGGTTGGGCTGTCCGCCCATTAAAGCGGTACGCGAGCTGGGTTCAGAACGTCGTGAGACAGTTCGGTCCCTATCTGTTGTGGGCGCAGGAAATTTGAGGAGCGCTGTCCTTAGTACGAGAGGACCGGGATGGACGCACCGCTGGTGCACCAGTTGTCACGCCCGTGGCATAGCTGGGTAGCTAAGTGCGGAATGGATAAACGCTGAAGGCATCTAAGCGTGAAACCAACTCCAAGATGAGATTTCCCATTCGAAAGAAGTAAGACCCCTTGAAGACGACGAGGTAGATAGGTCAGAGATGGAAGCGTAGCGATACGTGAAGTTGACTGATACTAATCGGTCGAGGATTTAATCACTGAGCGCACAACGGAAAGATGATGGATAGACTCTAAGCTGTTATTGGGTTTTCAGAGAATCAGTGGAAACGATCTGGTGGCGATGGCGGAATGGTCACACCTGTTCCCATCTCGAACACAGAAGTTAAGCATTCCTGCGGTGACAATAGCTAAGCCTGCCTTAGTGAAGATAGCACGCTGCCAGGTGATTCGGATACCGAAGGAGGTATCCTTTTTTCTTATCAAGAGAAAGAGAGCCAAGACAATGAACGGAATGAATGAATTAGAAAACTATGCCCATGAACACCATGTTCCGATTATCATGGAAGAAGGTCTGCAATTTTTGCTGCAACAGATTGCTGAAAAGCACGTAAAGACAGTTTTGGAAATCGGGACGGCGATTGGATATTCAGCGATTTGTATGGCTAAACTTGATCCTGCAATACGAATCGATACGCTGGAGATCGATCCTGAGCGTTATGCAAAGGCACAGTGCAATATTGAAAAACAAGGGTTATCGGCTCAGATTTCTGTTTATTTAACGGATGCCTTAGAATTTTTTCCTACCAAGCAGTATGATCTTATTTTTGTTGATGCCGCAAAAAGTCAGTATCGAAGATACATGGAACACTTTATTAAAAATCTTGCACCGAATGGATTCTATTTTTTTGATAACTTAAACTTTCATGGCTTTGTGGATGATCCTTCCTTAACGCAGAATCGCAGTACCCGTCAGATGTGTGCGAAAATCAAGCGCTTTCGGGAATGGATCCAGAACGATCCCGGCCTGAACACCTGTTTTTATCCGCAAATTGGAGATGGAATTGCGGTAGTGAGTGTTAAAAAGGGGCAGAATATGATAGAATAGAAAAAAGAGGTGATTTGATGATGAAAAAGCTTATTCCTATTCTGGTGGTTGCGGCTGGCGCAGCAGCCTATATGATTGCGAAGAAAAAAAAGTCAGAAGAAGATAGCGAAGTAAAGATCATCACGCTAGAAGAGCCTGATGAAGAAGATAAGCCAAAGGAAGAATCATCTGAACCGGCGGAAACAAAGAATGAAATCTTAAATCAGATCCTGCGGAAATTTCCTTATCTCAAACAAAGCTTTATTGAGGAAACGCTGGAATATGCCAAGAATTTTGATCAGGAATATCCGCTTGGCAGCCGGATTCGAATTAATCATGTCGTGAAATTTGTTCGGGTCGAGGAATTGATCACATTCGTTCAGACTGTCCGGCGAGAGGACTATGCCGTTCAGGAGGCGCAGGAAGAAAATACCATTCTTGCCTTCAAGGAGTTTCAGGTAGAAGAGGGAATGATCCTGAATGAAGTTTTCCGGATTGCGGATCAGGCCGGTTTTCTTGATGGAGAATATTTTGGCTTTCAGATTGATAAACTGTAAAGGAAACAAACTTCTGTTTCCTTTTTTCTTGCCTTTTAAAGAATACGCGATATAATAGGGGAGTAAAAATCTCAGGGCAGGGCGCAATTCCCGATCGGCGGTATACTCCGTGAGCGTAAGCAGGAACTGGTGAAATTCCAGTAGCGACAGTAAAGTCTGGATGGAAGAGTATTTTTCTTATAGTCAACCCAAAGGTTTTTAGAAACCTTTTTCTTTTGTGAAGGGCAAGGAGTGATGGCATGAAACACATTGAGGTAAAAGACGTTTCTTTTCGTTATGATGAAAACAGTCCAGCGGTAGAGAATGTTTCTTTCAGCATTGAAAAGGGATCTTACACGACGATTATTGGTCATAATGGAAGTGGAAAGTCAACGATCGCAAAATTGTTGATTGGGCTGCTGGAAAAAGAAAAGGGAGAGATTTTGATCGATGGGCTGCCATTGAACCTGGAAAATTTGATGACGATACGATCCAAGATGGGAATCGTCTTCCAAAATCCGGATAATCAGTTTATCGGAGCAACGGTTCGGGACGATATCGCATTTGGCTTGGAAAATCATTGCGTACCAACAGAAAAAATGGATGCAATTATTGAAGAATATGCGCAGAAAGTGAATATGCAGAATTTTATGGAGCATGAGCCTACCAAATTAAGCGGCGGACAAAAACAGCGGGTAGCGATTGCCGGAGTCTTGGCAATGGCACCGGAAATCTTGATCTTTGATGAAAGCACCAGCATGCTCGACCCTCAGGGCCGCGATGAAATTAACCGGGTGATCCGGCAGCTGCATGCGGAAACTGAGATGACGCTGATTTCCATTTCGCACGATATGGAAGAAGTGACGAAAAGTGATTATGTCATTGTTATGGATCAGGGACATGTCATGATGGCTGGCAAGCCAGAAGAAGTTTTGTTGGAACAAGACAAGCTTGTCCAGCTGAAGCTGGATGCCCCGTTTAGTGTCAAACTGCAGAATGAATTGCAGCATTTAGGAATTCATGTTGAAAAATCAACAAATCTGGAAGGGATGGTGGAGGAACTGTGCCAATTACTTTAGAAAATCTTCAGCATGTTTATGCAGCCAATACTCCTTTTTCGTACGCTGCATTGAATGGCGTGGATCTGAAGATCACAGAAGGAAAGATCACAGCCATCATTGGAGCGACGGGAAGCGGGAAATCCACCTTGGTTCAGCACCTGAATGCCTTGCTTCTTCCAACTGGCGGAAAATTAACGATCTTGGATCGGACCATTACGGCAGAGGAGAAACCGCAGCATTTGAAGAGCTTACGAAAACAGGTGGGGCTGGTGTTTCAGTTTCCGGAGTACCAGCTTTTTGAGGAGACGGTCCTGAAGGATGTCGCTTTTGGCCCGAAAAATTTCGGGGCAACGGAACAAGAAGCGAATCATCGTGCTCAGGAGGCACTGAAGCGTGTCGGTCTGGATGCATCTTATTTTGAAAAAAGTCCGTTGGATTTATCCGGAGGGCAAAAGCGTCGGGTAGCCATTGCTGGAATCCTAGCCATGGAGCCGGAGGTTTTGGTGCTGGACGAGCCTACAGCAGGTTTGGATCCGCAGGGCGCGCAGCAGATGATGGCGTTGTTTTGCCGGTTTAACCGCGAGCAGAAAAAGACGGTGCTGATCGTGACTCATGATATGGAGCATGTTTTGAATTATTGCGATGAAGTGGTTGTAATGAAAGATGGGAAACTGTTCACCCATCAGAAAGTGACTGATTTTTTTCAGGAGCTTTCGTTGCTGAAGGAATTGAATATCCTGCCGCCGGCAGTGGTCAGGATGCGTGAAATGCTAAATGAAAAGGGATTTCACATCCCCTCTTCAACACTTACGCTAAGTGCCTTGGCCAAGGAGATACGAAATGAGGTGAAACATCATGGATAGTTTTGCCCTGGGAAGATATGTTCCTTTGAATTCAGTTATTCATCGTCTGGATCCGCGGGCAAAAATCGGCGCCATGCTGATCATGCTGATCTGTATCTTTGTTCCGACGGGGTTTGTGGGTTATGGAATCTTGTTTGCTGCGATCTTATCGGTGGTACTGATGGCCAAGCTCAGTCTTAATTTTGTCTGGAAGGCCATGAAACCGATGCTGTTCATGTTGGTATTTTTGATGATTATCAATATTTTGGTTTTAAAAACAGGAGTGCTGCTGGTGGATCTTTTTGGATTGACCATTTACAGTGATGCGATTTTTCAAACGCTGTTTATTGCGATTCGACTGATGCTGATGATCATGATTACGACGGTATTGACGGCAACGACCAAGCCCTTGGATTTGACACTGGGAATTGAAGATCTGCTTCAGCCGCTGACTGCGTTCAAAGTTCCATCGCATGAGATTGCGATGATGATTTCGATTGCTTTGCGGTTTATTCCGACGCTGATAGAGGAAACACAGCGCATCATGAAAGCGCAGGCGAGTCGCGGAGTGGATTTAAAAGAGGGAAAGATGAAAGAAAAAATCATGGCGATTCTTTCGCTGATCGTTCCGCTTTTTGTATCTGCTTTTCAGCGGGCAGAAGATCTGGCTAATGCCATGGAAGCACGGGGGTATGCACCAGGAGCTAAACGTACGCGCTACAAACAGCTGAAAATGCGGCCGGCCGATGCTGTTTTGCTGATGGGGGCATCAGCACTTTGCGGACTGATGTTCGTGCTGTGGCTTTGGGTGCTTTGAAATGCCGCGCTATAAAGCCATTGTCAGCTATGATGGAACAAATTATATTGGCTGGCAGAAACAGCCGGATGGAATGACGATTCAAGAGAAAATTGAAACAGTGATGGAAAAAATCACCCATACGCGAATTAATGTTACGGCTTCAGGTCGAACGGATGCAAAGGTTCATGCGTTGGGACAGGTTTTTCATTTTGACAGCGATTTCAATTTGACGGCACCAATGTGGAAAGTAGCATTAAACGGACATCTGCCCAAGGATATTCATATTCAATCTGTAAAGGAAGTCAGAGAAGATTTTCATTCGCGTTTTCATGCAGTAAAAAAACGATATGATTATCGAATCAATCTGGGAGAATATGATGTGTTTACCAGGAATTTCGCCTTCCAGTGTTATTATTCGCTGGATGTGGAAAAAATGAAGGAAGCCGCTTCTTTGTTTTTGGGAGAACATGATTTTACGACGTTTTGTGCCAGTCCGCTCTCTACGCATCCAGATCAGGTTCGTACCATTACTCATCTGGAATTTGTGCAAGAAGGGAATTTTTTGCGGATCATCTATGAGGGCAACGGCTTTTTGCGGTATATGGTTCGTATGCTGACGGGAACTTTGATCGAAGTGGGAAGAGGACGGCTTTCGAAGGAAGAGGTTCAAAAGATGCTGGAGGCCAAAGATAAAACCGCTTGCCGCTTCAATGCCAAACCTCAGGGCTTATTTCTGGTGGAGGTATTTTATGAACCAGGCTGGGAGATTGAAAACCGATGAAATTCATCGGTTTTTTTGTCGATAAGAGTTTAAGAAGATAGTTGACATATAATATTATATTAAATATAATATTATACAGAAGGAAGTGATAGCATGATCTTTCAGGTAAGTGCGGCCATGCTGGATGCTTGTGTTTTGGCAATTCTTACGCATGAAGATAAGTATGGGTATAAACTGACGCAGGAAATTAAAGAAAAATTAGGAATTTCAGAGTCTACTCTGTATCCGGTTTTACGAAGGCTGCAAAAGGAAGCATTTCTGGAAACCTATGATGTAGCGGTAACTGGAAGGAATCGAAGGTATTACCGTTTGACCCAGCGCGGACGAGAAAAAGTCATGGATTATCGAGAAGAGTGGTTAAAGTTTACCAATCGAATTGGAACCATTCTGATGGAGGGAACAGAGAATGAATAAGGAGAAATATATTGAGCGTTTACAGAAATTGCTTCAGGATCTTCCGGAAGATGAAATTGACAGTGCGATCCATTATGTAGCAGAATATTTTGAAGAAGCGGGAGAAGAAAACTTTGATCAGGCTTTTGCGGATCTTGGCAGTCCTCAGAAATTTGCTGCCCAGATCAAAGCAGATTTTGTGATCCGTCACAACAAGGAAGATGTAGAAAGCACAGAAAGCGTGAAATCAGCAGCTAAAAAAAGAAAGCAAAGCTCAGGTTGGGTGATTCTGTTGGGAATTTTATCTTTACCGATTTCACTTCCGCTTTTGATTTGCATTGGCGTGCTGATCTTATGTGGAATGGTGATAGCGTTTCTTCCAATCCTAATTTTAGGACTGTTATTGGTGGTATTTTTTGCGTTGGCTTTGTTTTTTATTCGTATTGCAGTACTATCGATTTCAATCAATCTGGCAAGTGTTTGGCTTGCAATAGCTGGAAGTTTGATCATGGCTGCATTATTTTGTATCACGGCAGCGGGATTGTTGGGATTGTTTAAAAAGCTGCTGCCTTGGATCATCAGCAAGCTGGGCGCATTATTTTATCGTTTGAAAGGAGAGCATGGTTATGAATCAGTGGATTAAACGATTGGTGAAAGCAGCCTGTGTGTTGGGTATCATGGGAATTGGCATTTATCTTGCGACCTATATGATTACCGGACAATCAGAGATCAGAACTAAAAAATCAGCAGAGAATTCTTCGATTTCGGACTGGAGCGAAACAGGGCAAGAGAAAAATGATGCAATGGTACAATCGAATGGTGCTTACGATTTCAATAGGGAAATAATTAAAGAAGGCATTTATCGAGAACGATTTGATCAGATCCAGACGGTCCAGATGACAGTTAGCAATGGAGATATCGAGATCAAGCCAACCGCAGAGGAACAGTTTATTTTGGAAATTGAGTCGTGCAGCAATGCGCAAATCGCTGTCAACGAGGAGGCAGGTGTTTTGACGGTCTCGGTGAACTGTTCTTCAAAAACGCATGGAAAGGGTCAGGACGACGAAGAAATTACGCTGTATGTCCCACATGGAAGGGTGTTGGAACAATCTGTTTTCCAGATTGAAACGGGGGATATTGAAATCGAGACCGGAACCTGGAACGATCTTCAGGCTACGGCTTCGATCGGAGATATCCAATTAGATCAGGTCGTTGTGAACGGTGCGATGCTGAGTGTTCAAACGGGCGATATTGGAATTGAAGGAATGGTCAGCAAAACAATAGAGGCAACATGCAGCAATGGAGAAATTGAACTGGAGCTGAGCAATTCGTTGGAACAGCTTACTGGAAAGCTGCAAATATCAACAACAGGAAAAATCAAAATCAATGATGCAGAGAGCGCACAAAGTACAGTAGAGCTGACGGGAGCTCAGCCGGAAGCGGAATTAAAGATTTCAGTAGAGCGAGGAGAAATTGAGCTGGAAACATTTGGTTATTAAGAAAAGAGAGAAAATCTCTTTTCTTTTTTGATGAGAAAAGAAACAGAATACAACACAGCTTAAAATAAAGGAAAAAAGTACGGTTTTTATTGACTAGTCAATAAAAAAAGCTTAGAATAATAAGCGGACCTACGCCAGTTGTAGCCCCGGAAACTGCAAGTGGCCAAAGGAGGAAATGAATATGCGTCAGACAACAATGGCAAAACCAAATGAAGTTGTTCGTCAGTGGTATCTTGTTGATGGAACAAATCAGACACTGGGACGTTTAGCAAGTGAAGTTGCTGCCGTTCTGCGTGGAAAACACAAACCGACTTATACTCCTAATGTGGACTGCGGTGATTATGTGATTGTCATCAATGCAGATAAGATCGTGGTTACCGGAGATCAGAATGAAAAGAAATTCTATTACAGTCATTCGATGTATCCAGGCGGATTGCGCACACGCTCTACTCGGATCATGAGAGAACAGTATACTGTAGAATGGGTTGAAAAAGCAATCCAGGGTATGCTTCCTCATACAAGATTAGGGGATGTACAACGCAAACATCTGTTCGTCTACAAAGGATCGGAGCATCCGCATGCAGCTCAGAAACCTGTTGAGTTGAAAATTAAAGGTTAGTAAGGAGAAAGACAAATGGCAGCTAAAAAGAAATCAAATGTAACTTACATTGGAACAGGACGTCGTAAATCTTCCGTTGCCCGTGTCTTTATGACTCCGGGTACTGGCAGCATCATTGTAAATGGAAAAACTTTGGATGAATATCTTCCTCAGGAAACATTGCGAATGGTTGTAAAATCACCGCTGGAATTGACCAGCACGCTGGAAGCATTCGATATTAAGATCAATGTTTGCGGTGGCGGCTTTACTGGTCAGGCTGGTGCAATGAGACATGGTATTTCCCGTGCTCTTCTGGAAGCATCTGCGGACTATCGTCCATCCTTGAAAGCAGCAGGATTCCTGACTCGTGACAGCCGTGCTAAAGAGCGGAAGAAGTACGGTCTTAAAGGAGCACGTCGCGCACCACAGTTCTCCAAGCGTTAATCAAAACAAATACAAAGAAAGGTTCAAGACTATCTTGGATCTTTTTTTGTTAATGATATTTTATTCCGTCTAAATAAAAAAATAAAATATAAATCATTTATGAATATTTTTTGAAAAGTGT
>CALVGQ010000003.1 GCA_944327135.1 uncultured Erysipelotrichaceae bacterium
CGACTGGTTTTGGGCCTCTGCATTCTTGATGATTTCATCAGCTTGAGCCTCTGCCGCCGGAATTTTTTCCGAGGCATATTTTCGAGCATTGTTGACTGCCGTGTCGGCTCCCTGTTTAGCCGTTTCAACCGCTTTAAAAGCTTCTGATACTTCCAAGGTCGGTGGTTCCGCATCCTGGATCGTCACATTCACGATCATCATTCCCAGATCTTCCGCTTCAATGCGATTTCCCAGCTTTTCTTTGACTTCAGCCTGAATCGCTGCTTTTCCAGTCGTGATGACATCATCCACCACATAGCTTCCCACCGTATCCCGAATATAGCTTTGCGCCAGATTCCGCAGGATCATCACCGGTTCATCGGAAGAATAGAGATATTTTGCCGGATCGACGATCCGATACTCGATATAAAAATCCACATTCACAAAGTTCGCATCGGAGGTAATCATCAGCGATTCATTCGTTTTTGATTGATTGGTTTGCGGATCATAGCCGATTGCCATCCCAATAATTTGTTTCGATACTTTTTCGACCCGCTGAATCACCGGAATTTTAAAATGAATTCCAGATTGATTTTCTACGCTGATGATTCCCAACGTATTGACCACCCCATATTGATTCTCACTGAGCATATACGTTGAATCCCATCCTAAAAAAAGAACGATCAGTATAGCGACCAAAACACCTAATCCTTTTTTCAGCAATTTCATCTTTTCTGGATCGGGTACATTATATACTTTTTGTTGATAACTCATTGTTTCTCCCTTTCTTTTAATGTGAAAAAGAAGAATAACGCTTCTTTAAATGTCATTCTTCCATAGAGCTTTATTTCGTTTCGCAAGTAAATCCGTTCGCTTCAAATCCTGCAATCGATTCTTTTAAGCTAATATAGTTGACTTCCTGATCCGATTCTTCTGCAAATCCCATAGAAACCAGCGAATCGTAATCCACCTTGGACAAATCAAAGATAACACGGATCGTCATGGTCTCTTCCGTCGTTTCGGTTTCTACTGCAATTCCTTCCTGTTCCATGCTTGAAAACTGTTCTTCCATCAAAGCCATAAAGGTTTCTTTTTCTTCCTCTGTTTCCAGCGCAAAGTCCGCATAGTTAAGGATTACTTCCTCCGTGCTGGTTTTCACCTTATCGCCTGATGCCGTCATGGTCATAATGTCTTCCATTCCATTGACATTTCCACGGCAAACCGTCGTTGTTTCTTTCCCGCCGCAGCCGGAAAGGCATAGAAGAAGCGCAAACATTCCACAGCAAATCTTTTTCATCTTTTTTCTCCTTTATTCGTTTTCCTTTTCTTCTATTATACACAAATCTCTTCTTATCGACATTGATTTTAACAGAAAATCAATTATTCATTTTCTTGATTCACAGTCTTAAAAATCAAAGTAAAGGTTGTCCCCACATGGACTGTGCTTTCTACTCGAATTTTGATGCCATGACGATGAGCAATCTCTTTGGCAATGGCCAGGCCCAACCCCGAGCTTCCCGGTTCAAAATGTTTGTTCTGCCGATAGAAGCGGTCAAAAATATGAGGCAGATCCTCTGCCCGGATGCCTCGGCCCTCATCCTGAATCACGATTGTCTCTGGTCCTTTCTGATAAAAGAAAACGCGTTTTCCTGCTTCAGTGTACTTGATCGCATTATCTAAAATAACCATCAAAAGTTTCCGAAGAAGCTCATAATCTCCTTCAATCATCGTATTTTCAGCAGGAGGCTGCGTAATCAATTCTACTTTTTTGCTCATCGCCATGCTTCGAGCACTCATCGCGGTATCCGACATCAGATCAGAAAGCAAGATGGTCTCCTGCTTAATCTTAAATTCTTTGGTTTTTAAGGTACTGATCATCAGAAGATCCTGAATCAGTTTCTGCAAGACCTTGCTTTCCGTCAGCATCTGCTGATGATAAGCGGCAACATCTTCCGGATTCTTAATTACCCCGTCAACCAAAGATTCCAACGACCCACGCATCACGGTCACCGGGGTTTTCAGCTCATGAGATATTTCTGCTAAAAACTTGTCGTGAATCTTGATCTCGTTTTCTTGGATTTCCTTGCTTTTTCTAAGTTCGGAAGCTAACTGATCCATGGAAGAAGCCAGTTCACCGATCTCATCGTTCTGATGGATCTCGGTTCGGATATCCAGATTTCCATTGGTCAGTTCTTTAGCTAAATACGTGATTTTGCGAATTGGCGCTGTAAATCGCGAGGAAAGCAAAATACTGACCAAAAGCAGCAGCAATAAAGCCAACCCGGTCAAATTAAAAAGAAAATGATTGATTTTGGACTGCATCAGCAGCGAATCATTCGCTTGATGAAGGATCAGAATGATTCCCACTACCTGGCTGGACGCATTATGAACCGGAGCTGCTCCAACGATGATATGCCCTTCCTCGGTCAAAACCTCGATGCAGGAGCTTTCACCTGAAAATGCCTTCTCATAGACCGCTCTGGCCTCTTCAATCAAATCCAGATCAGTTTTCTGATACAGGATTTCATCGTTCAAATACAAATAGTCTCCCTGACGCCCACACAAAGAATAACTGTATGAACTGATATCCTGAACCATTTCCAACCCAAGGTCAATGCTGATCGACTTCTTGACTTGTTCAATAAATGTTGATTCTGTAATGTCCTGCGGAAGCCGACGCTCCAGCGTCTCTGCCACATTTTCTGCGCCGCTTAAGATCACCTCAACATGATGAGAATTCAGGACATCATTAGTAAAATGAGAAAAATTATAAACCAGGATCACAGCATAGGTCAAAATAACCGCACCGAACATCACAATTAATTTTCCGGTCAGTTTACTCATGTTCGCCGTCCTCCACCACAAAGCTATAACCAACGCCCCAGATCGTTTTGATGGAAAACCCTGGATGCGGAACCTCATCCAATTTGGCACGCAATCGTTTCACACAGGAATCAACAGCCCGATCATAATTTTCTTCACTATATCCCCAAACCAGATCCAGAATAATTTCTCGGGAATAGACGCGTCCTGGAGAGGAAGCCAGCAATACCAGCAGTTCCATTTCCTTTTTAGTCAGATTAATCGGATTTCCAGCAATATTCACCAGATTTTTGGTTTGCTGGATGGTGAGATTACCATAAACCAGATCGGCTTGCTCTGGATTTTCCTCTGTTCTTCGCAAAACAGCGCGGATCCTTGCCATGACTTCACGACAGGAAAAAGGCTTCAAAATGTAGTCATCTGCTCCCAGGTCTAGGCCCATCACCCGGTCTTGATCGGCAGTTTTTGCCGTAATCATCAAAATCGGCACTTTGGAGGATTTGCGGATACAACGGCAGATTTCAAAGCCATCAACATCCGGCAGCATGACATCCAAAAGCAGCACATCCGGCTTGTATTGCGCGAAATATTCCAAAGCCTGCTGCCCAGTATGTGCAATCAGCATCGTATATCCTTCTTCTTTTCCATAATGATACAGGATATTGCATATTGAATCATTATCATCCACAATCAAAATCGTTTTCATTTCTCTTTTCTCCCGCTGCTCTTTATCATATAGAAACAACGAAATTGTGTCAAAATTGTGTCAATCGCAAATTATTTCTACCATATTAGAAGATTATTATTTTTTTAACATTGATTAGGAGGGAAAGAAAATGAAAAAGATAATCAATGTGCTGCTGAGCTTTTTGATGGTTCTTGCTGCTGCCGGCTGCACGAACTCAACAGCAGACAAAGAAGGCAACCAGCCGACAGCTTCCAAAATGACTGCCGGAACTTACACTGCGACCGTTAACGGACACAATGCTCCGATGACGATTGAAGTCAAGGTAACCGAAGACGCGATCGAATCCATTACCACGGTTGACTGCTCCGAAACCGAAGGGATTGGGACCAATGCGATCGAACAGCTGACATCGCAAATGATTGAAAACCAGACCGTGAATCTGGACACGATTACCGGTTCAACCATTACCAGTGCCACTTTTATTGCTGCAGTCAAGGACGCTTTGACTCAGGCCGGAGCCGATCTGGAAAACAGCTTCAACACCGAAGTAGCCAAACCAGTATTAGAAGACAGCTACGATTGTGACGTATTGGTCATTGGTGCAGGAGGATCCGGTATTACTGCTGCTGTTCGGGCCGCCCAGTTAGGAGCCAAGGTGATCTGTATTGAAAAGAATGGTTTCATCGGCGGAGATACCGTATTAAATGCTGGTACGATGATCGCAACCAATTCCAGAATTCAAAAAGAGATCCTCAATGAAACCAATGATTCCTCAGCATTAGTTTATGAAGACATCATGCGGGTTGGTCTGGAAAAGAACGATCCAGTTTTAGTCAAGCTGATTTCTGAAAACATCGGTGAATGCATTGACTGGCTGACCGATGATCTGAAAATTGAATATGATGCCGCAGCAACACAATACCCTGATCATTCTGCTTCTCGCCAGATCGGAGTTGTCGGCCGTTCGGTTTCTTATCTGGATCAAATGAAAACCATTTTTGAAAATGAGAACGGTACTTTGCTGACCGATGTTCGCGGAACCAGTCTTTTGACGGATGAAAACGGTGCGGTCATTGGCGCAACAGCGGTAGATTCTACTGGAAAAGAAATTACCTTCAATGCAAAATCCGTCGTTTTAGCGACAGGAAGCTTTGGAGCAAATCAGGAACTGCTGCCAGAATCGCTAGAAGGATATCTTTTCTATGGCCGGGATTGCGATACAGGCGACGGTTTAGTCATGGGTGAAGCCGTTGGAGCCGATACAATCAATCTGGATCTTGTTAAGGTCTATGCTCAGGGCGTAGAAAAAACACCGACGAAAGGATTAGCAGCCACTGCCAGTTCAACCGCTGCCACCAGCGGACATGGTGCAATCTATGTCAATTCTCAAGGCAAACGAGTTGTAAACGAAGTCGGTACTTTGAGTGAGATCACCAATGCGACCGTCGCTCAAGATGATAAGATCCTTTATCTGGTCATGGATGAAGAGGCTTATGCAACTTATCTGGCCAAGTCCGTGGAAGATAAGTTGATTACCTCTGAAGAGGCCATTGAGGACTGGTATACTGTATCCAATGACGGCAAGCCGATCATTGTTAAAGGTGAGGATCTAGCGGCGTTAGCTGAACAGATGGGAATTGATGCAGCAGGTTTATTAGCCACGGTTGAAAGCTACAATGCGATGTGTGAGAAAGGCGAAGATACAGAATTCGCAAAACCGGACCCGGTTGCCTTAAAAGAAGGCACTTACGTCATCGTTGAACAAAAGCCGCGTTTTGCAACAACCCTTGGTGGTTTGAAAGCCAATGAGAACCTTCAAATCGTCAACAAAGAAGGTGCTCCAATCTTGAATCTTTACGGTGCTGGCTGTGTTGTTGGAGGAGCTAACGGCGCTGATTCCATGACCGCCATGATGCAGGGATGGGCAAATTTCTCAGGTTATCAAGCTGGAGCCAACGCTGCAGAAAATGCCGCTCAATAATTTTACAGTTTAATTTAAAAAAAGGGATCCTTCAGGATCTCTTTTATGTTCACTTGATATCATCAAAAAAGAGGATTTTTTCAATCCTCTTTTTAGCTTTTTTTGATCATGCTTTCATTCCAGCAATCCGGTGCGCTCATTCCCATCAGCTCTACGACCGTTGCGGCAACATTGCTCAAACCGAAATCGCCCTCTTTAAAGGCTACCTCCGCTCCCTTGATGATAAACGGAACTTTGTTCAGCGTATGGGAAGTCTTTGGCTTTGGTTTGGCATTAGGATCTTTGGCTTTTTCATACATTTCATCGGCATTGCCGTGATCCGCCGTTACAACCAGTATTGCCCCAGCCTTTTCACAGGCATCCATGACCCGCTTCAAAGCAATATCGACCGATTCTACACCAATGATCGTACTTTCATAGCTTCCAGTATGTCCAACCATATCTCCGTTTGGATAATTGCAGCGCAAGAAATCATATTCTCCTGATTCAATCGCTTTGACCAGCTCATCGGTAACCTCTGCCGATTTCATCCACGGACGCTGTTCAAACGGAACTACATCCGAAGCGATCTCTACCCAGGTTTCCAGCTTTTCGTCAAATTTTTCAGAACGATTGCCATTCCAGAAATAAGTGACATGGCCAAATTTCTGCGTCTCACTGATGGCATAGCTGCGAATTCCCTCTTTCACCATGAATTCTGACATCGTATGTTCAATCTTTGGCGGATTGGTCAAGAATTTATTCGGAATTTTCAGATCAGCATCATACTGGAGCATTCCCGCATAAATTACTTTTGGCATCCGAACCCGATCAAAATGATCAAAATCCACATCATCAAAGGCTTTAGAAATTTCGATTGCCCGATCCCCACGGAAATTGAACAAAACCACCGAATCATGATCTTCGATCGTGCCTACCGGCTTCCCGTTTTCAACGATCACAAACTCTGGCAGATCCTGATCCGAGCAGTTCAGCTCCTGACGATAGGTCTCGATCGCCTCCGTCGCGCTGGCAAACTGCCGGCCTTCTCCCAGAACGTGCGTTTTCCATCCCCGTTCAACCATGGCCCAGTTGGCTTCATAACGGTCCATCGTAATAACCATCCGTCCGCCGCCGGAAGCAATTCTGGCATCAAAGCCATCCCCATTTAAAGCCGCCATATAATCTTCGATTTCTTTAATGTAACTCAGGCCTGAAGTTTCTGGCACATCCCGGCCATCCATCAGCACATGCAAACGAACCCGATTGATCCCTTCTTTTTTCAATTCGCTCAGCATTGCTTTCAAATGATTGATATGACTGTGAACATTGCCATCTGAAAGCAAACCGATAAAGTGGAATGTGTGCCCCTTTGCATTTTCTGCCAGTTCCTTCCAGGTGTCGGATTCAAAAATTCGTCCGGATTCAATGCTTTCATTGACCAGCTTGGCTCCCTGGCTGTAAATCTGGCCACAGCCCAGCGCGTTATGACCGACCTCTGAATTTCCCATATCGCCATCAGTCGGAAGTCCTACCGCTACGCCATGAGCCTTGATTGGGATCCATGGGCAGGTTTTCATCAGATCATCAAGATGAGGAGTATACGCATTGGCCACAGCATTTCCTAACGTATTGTCTGAAAGACCAACGCCATCCATTACAACTAACACAAGCGGTTTTTTGTTCATATATGCTTTTCCTCCATTTTTAACGCTATTATCATAGCACACTTGGAAAAGTTTTTGTTTAGGAATTCACTTTTCAGAATCGTTTTTCTTCAGTCTTTTTTATCCGCTTTAAAGAAATCATTTTTTTGCAAACAGGCCTTCAAAAAATGAAAACCTTCGATCCTGTCTTAAGCAACCTCTTTTTTCCCCTTGTTTCCCCTGAAGTCTTCCCGGTGATCCTCTTTTAATTCCCATTTCTTCTTTATCCGATTTGGCAATGCAAATGACTTTTTAACCATCTCCTGCTTTTTCAAGAAATATAGGTTTTCGGATTTTTTAGCACAAAACGTTTTCCACTTAAAGCCAGAGTGCTCTTATCGCTGCCTGAATCCTTTTTTGTGCTGATTCCATGATTTCGCAAAAACAAGCAGCTCAGCGAATCCATTGCGGCCGGTATTCTTTGAGCTCTTTCACGATTTGCTCCCATTGCTTTTTTTCTTCTTCTTTCTGATGACGAACCTGAATGGGCCCAAAGGCCTTGATCGGACACGGATACCCCAGACGCCGGACTGTGCAGCAGATGGCAAATTCCCGTTCGGCTCTGCCAAAGGCCGATAAAATCCGATCATGCTGAATCAATGAAGGTAAATCCTTCTTCGTTCTTTACCAAAGCATGATTCGCAGCGAAAACGGTCAGTGGTTTTCCCAATGCCCTAAGATAATCAGACAAACAGCTGATTTCTGTTATGCAAAATCCTGCATGAATAAATAAAGAATGATTTTATAGCCATTTTTTTGAAATTTTTTCTGCACTTTAAGATCGACAACGTCATGATTTCGCTGTTCTCTTTTTTAGAAAACGACGAATAATAAAAATTCATTGACTTTTCCCTGTTTTTTATATTATAATTTACAAGCAATTGCTCATTTGTATAAAAGAACTGGAGGTGGCTCTTATGAAAAGAACGTATCAACCGAGCAAAAGAAAACACCAAAAAGTCCACGGTTTCAGAGCCCGCATGAAAACGGTAGGCGGCCGGAAAGTACTGGCACGCCGTCGTCAAAAAGGCAGAAAGACATTGTCGGCATAAAAAGTCACCTGCGGGTGACTTTTTTATTCAATTATGAAAAAAGAGAATCGAATCAAAAAAACACAGGAATTCCAGGAAATCATGCAGCAGAAGCAGTTTGTTTCCTGCAAAAGCCTTGTTGTCTATGGCGCAGCGAAAAAGCTGGACCACAGTCGATTTGGGATTTCTGTTTCCAAGAAAATGGGCAATGCCGTGGAACGCAATAAAATGAAACGTCAGCTGCGCATGATGCTGCAGGATGTCGATCTGGAACACTGCCTGATCGACGGAATCGTCATCGTACGGCGGCATTTCAAAGAACAAAGCTATGCAGAAAACAAAAAAGACTTGGAAATATGCATTAAAAAAGTTAAAATAAAATAGTGAACCTCACTGCAGGCTATTTTGATTTAAGGTAAAAAAGGAGATACTCATGAAAAACAGAAAGAAGCTTTTATTCCTGTTGATGATTTTGGCAGCCTTGTTTCTTCTTTCAGGATGCACGATCCCGACTGTAGAAAATCCGGAAACAGGAGTAAAAGAGATTGTTCAGATCACCTCTGAAACCACATTCCAATCCATTATGGATTCAGAAAGCTGGTTCTCCGCTTTCTTTGTTTATCCGATGGCAAAAATGATCAACTACCTGGCCCCAACGACCGGTGTTGCCGCAGCCATTGCGATCGTTACCGTTGCAGTCAATCTTTTGGTCTTGATCCTGACATTGAAATCTACGATTGCTTCTCAAAAGATCCAGCTGATCCAGCCGGAAATGAACAAGATTACCAAAAAATATGAAGGTAAGACCGATGAAGCCTCTAAAATGAAACAAGCTCAGGAAATGCAGGCGCTTTATTCCAAGTATGGAATCAATCCGCTGGGAGCGATCCTGCCGCAGTTTCTGCAGCTGCCGATCATCTTGGCTATCTATCATGCGGTCCAGCGTGCTGAAGTAGTACGAAACGGAAGCTTTTTAGGCTTGAGCCTAGCAAGAACCCCACTTGAGGGGATCCGTGAAGGGCAGTTTTTGTACATCGTTCTTTTTGTGGTCATGTTTGCGACCCAGCTGCTTTCAATGAAGCTGCCGCAATGGCTGAGTGAATACAAAGCGAAAAAGGAAGCGGAAGCTCATCACAAAAAATATGTCAAAACCCCACAGCCTGGCGGCAACATGATGATCTACATGATGGTGGTCATCCTTATTTTGGCAATTTCCTGGCCAGCAGCAATGACCATTTACTGGATCATCAGCTCAACCGTCATGATCGGCAAGACATTGCTGATCCAATTTGTCTTCATGAAAGAGCACAAAGAGAACAAAGCGCTTTAGGAGGGTTGTCCATGAAAAGCTATACTGCAAAAACGCTGGAAGATCTGCTGAAAAATGCAGCGGAAGAAAAAGGCGTCACACAGGAAGAGTTGACTTATTACATCACCGAAGAAAAGAAGGGGCTGCTGGGCATTGGCAGCAGCGTGACCGCAGACGTTTACTGTCTGAATGATGTGAAAGAGTTTCTATTTGATTATCTTGGGACCTTCTTTACAAATCTGAATTTAGAAATTGAAATTGAAATTTTCCAGCAGGCAGATGCTTTTAAGGTCATGCTGAATGCCGAAAACAATGCGATTTTGATTGGAAAGAACGGACAAACCCTGCAGGCGATCAATACGGTGGTTAAAAGCGCAGCCAATTCGATGTTCAAGCGTCGGTTTCAGATTTTAGTCGATATCAACAACTACAAAGAAAGCCGTTATGAAAAAATCAAATCCATGGCAAAGCGCATCGCCAAAACAGTACAGCGCACCAAAGTCACGGCTACTTTGGATCCGATGCCCAATGATGAACGAAAAGTAATTCATCAGGCCCTAACAGATATGCCGCATATCAAGACCGAAAGTGAAGGCGAAGGCAATGGGCGGCATCTTAAGATCATGTACGATAAAGAGAAGGGAAAGTAGACACCGGCAGGCCGGTGTCTTTCATTTCCTAAGGAGGAAAAATGATCCACTCATTCAATGAAATTCAGCTGCAGACGCTTTATCAGCAGCATATGATTCAGGACTTCCCGCCCAATGAGCTCAAACCACTAAATCAGCTGCTGCTTCAGCATCAGCAAAACAAAACGTTCTGGATCGGATATTCTGTTAAACAGCAGCTCTGCGGTTATGCCATTTTAGCCAAAGGTAAACAACAGCGCTGTCTTTTACTGGATTACTTTGCCATTTTTTCTGACATGCGTTCGCATGGCTGCGGCACCGCCTTTTTGCATGAATTGAAAGCAGTATTTTCGAATTGGCAAGCCATTCTGATCGAGGCTGAAGCAGCCCAGACCGAAACCGCTCAAAAAAGGCTGCATTTTTATCAGCAAAACGGGGCCAGAAAAACCGCGATTCAGCTGCGTTTATATGAAGTCGATTATCATGTTTTGGTTTTGCCTCTTGCCGCATCCTTGTGCGATGAAGAGGCCCTAGAAAACCTGCAAGACCTTTATCAAAGCCTTTACTCTGAAACATTTCGGCGTGCTTATCTTGACATTTCCCTGTAAGCTCTCTTGTGCAAAGAGAGTTTTTTTAAAAAGATTTGACAAAAAAGAAAAAATGAATTATTGTATTAGTGTATTAATACAAGGAGGGATGACATGAGCGTCGATTTCAACGCTAATATTCCAATTTATGTTCAGGTCATGAATGACATTCAACGAAAAATCGTAAAAGGGACTTATCGTCCCAATGATAAGATTGAATCGGTCCGTGATCTGGCCATTCAATATGGCGTCAATCCTAATACGATCCAGCGGGCTTTGCAGGAGCTTGAACGTGAAGGGTTGCTCCGCTCGGAACGAACTACCGGCCGTTTTATTTGTGATGATCCAGAACGAATTCAGCTCTGCCGAAAAAATTTAGCGGCGCAATTTGCCGAGGAGTATCTTCGTAATGTGAATTCTATCGGAATGACGGCAGAAGAAGGAATGGACTTACTGAAAGAAGCTTCCAGAAACAGGAGGAAAGAATAATGGAAACTCATGATTTGATTCAAACTCAGCAGCTGACCAAAATGTATGGCAGTCATCAAGCGCTTTCCAACGTATCCCTGAGTATTCAGCCAGGAAAAATCATCGGCCTGCTTGGTCCAAATGGCAGCGGAAAAACGACCTTAATCAAGATCCTGAATGGTTTGCTGCGGGAATATAGCGGATCCGTCCTTGTTGACGATCATCCGATTGGCGCTTATACCAAAAGTATCATCTCCTATCTTCCAGATGAAAATTATTTCAGCGACTGGATGAAAGCTAAAGATGCCTTGAATATCTTTGCTGATCTATACGATGATTTTGATATCGCAAAAGCCATGAAGCTGATGAAACGACTGAATTTGAAACCAGAAATGAAAATCAAGACCATGTCTAAAGGAATGAAAGAAAAATTTCAGCTTGTTTTGGTAATGAGCCGTGAAGCTAAAATTTATATTTTGGATGAGCCGATTGGCGGGGTTGATCCTGCCGCTCGGGAACTGATTCTAGATATTATTTTGAACAACTACAGTGAAAACAGCACCGTTATTTTATCAACCCATCTGATTACCGATATTGAGAAAATCTTTGATGAAGTAATATTTCTGAAAGACGGGGAGATCGTCATGCACCGTAATGCAGAAGAATTGCGGGCGGAAACTGGAAAATCAATTGATGAAACATTCAGGGAGGTATTTCGATGCTAAAACTATTTAAATATGAAATGATTCAGTCCTGGCGAAATTATATGTATATTTTCTTCGCTTATCTAGTCCTCTGTCTGATTGTTCCGCTTTCTTACAGGATCGATCTCAGCAGCGGTTTTCAAGTCGTCTTCACCATCCTAACGATCCTGTTGACCTGTATGGTCATGGGAATTTCAATCGGACTCTTCATTACCATTGCCCGCAATTATAGAAATTCCATGTTCGGTCAAAACGGATATTTAACTATAACCCTTCCCGTAAGCACTCATCAGTTGCTGGCTGCTAAAATTTTATCGGCTTTGCTTTGGGTTTTGCTTAGCGGATTCGTTTTGCTGCTGGGAGTCTTTGTCATGATGATTGGCGTAGTCGGTTATTCTGAGTTTTTTCGCCAGTTTCCTTCTCTTTTTGAAGGCATGATCCAAGTCTTTCTTGAAGATGGCTGGGAACTGCTGGAAATCCTTTTAGCAATGACATCCAGTATCTTATCTTTTATTCTTTTAATTTTCTTTGCTTTGACTGCAGCCCATTCCTGCTATATCCGCAACCACCGTATCTTTTGGGCTATTGTCATCATCATTGTTTATAATGCCGTGCTTTCAGCTCTGTTTAATGGACTGCATACGACCTTGCTTTCTTTTCCTTCCAATTTGGTTTTTAATGCTCTTTCGACCTTTAATCATTTGTGGACAACAATGGGAGGAAATCTGGTTGAATCCGTGCTGCTTTATGCTGGAACCTGGTTCATCCTGGAAAAAAAGCTGGAGGTTCAATAAATGGACAAACTGATTCGCTGGATGCTGTTTCTCATTGTTTTAACAATCGGATTGATCTTCAGAAAAGGACAGCAAAAAACAGCACGATCATCACACGGATAAAATCCGGTTATCGAACCGGATTTTTCTTTTTCTAGAGCAGCGAATTTAAATAACGATAAAATATGGATTTTATTCATCCATATTATCAGAAATATAGTACAATGATGCTTGAAATGAAGGCGTTTTTAAATGAACGGGAGAAACGAAATGATAGAATTTCTTGCTTCACTGTTTGAAGACCTGGATGAAATGGTCTATATCTCAGATTCAAATACTTATGAAATGATTTATATGAATAGGATTCTTCGAGAAAGCCTCGGTTATTCTAATCATCAGGAATATCTTCATAAAAAATGCCACCTGGTTCTGCAAGGAATTTCTCATCCATGCCTTTTTTGTAATCAAAAGGAGCTCAGAAAAGGAACTTTAACCAAATGGATCCATCGAAATCCATTGTTAAACCGTCAATTTTTAATTTTTGACAGCCTGTTTACCGATACTGGTCATCAATATCGCATCGAAATCGCCAAAAGCATCGAACCCTTAAATTCGAAAGAGAATTCTCCGTATCTTTATTCGCGCACTGAAACCATTCTCAGTGAATGCCTTCAATGCGTCTTTTCTTCGACCGATCCGGAGGAATCCCTTCATGAAGTGATTCGCTTTCTGGGAGAACGGTTTCAATGCGATCGGGCATACGTTTTTGAAATTAAAAAATCCATGGTTCATAACACCTATGAGTGGTGCAAAGAAGGGGTTTTCCCCCAGCAGGCGATTCTTCAGAATGTACCAGTATCAGAGCTTTCCTGGTGGATAGAACGATTCAAAAAAAAGGAAACGGTCATAATTCATGATTTGGAAGAGATCCGATTAACTTATCCCTCCTCTTATTCAACATTGAAACCTCAAAACATTCATAGTCTCGTGGCTGGTCCTATTCTTATGGATGATCAAGTCATCGGATTTATTGGTGCCGATAATCCCCATGAAGAAATGTTTGAAACGATTGAAATGCTGATGAAAGTAATCGGATATTTTTTAATAACATTACTAAAACGCCGCGATTTGCTAAAGCATCTGAATGACTTAAGCTTTCATGATGCACTTACTGGAGCGTTCAATCGAAATGCTTTATTTGAACGTTACGGCACGCCCTGGAGTGGTCAAGCCTTAGGGGTTATTTATTGCGATGTTAATGGTTTAAAACAGACCAATGATACCTGGGGACATATCAAAGGAGATCAGTTACTTCAGCATTGCTACAATTTAATTCACGAAACCTTTCCTGATACGGAAATCTACCGAGCTGGCGGCGATGAATTTGTTATTGTTTTTCCAGAATTGACACAATTAGAATTTTTAAATCATGTGCAGCAGCTAAAGCAGGCAATAAAAAAGGGGAAACACCATTTATCCGTGGGCCATGCCTGGTCTTGTCAGCCGCCTTTGCAGATTGAAAATTTGATCTACCGGGCAGATCAAAGCATGTATCAGGACAAAAAAGATTACTATAAATCCAATCTTTTACTCAAAAATAATCAAAATCAAGTTCCTCAAAATAATGAAAGAGAAAGCCTGTTCAATACCTTTGTAAGTTCGACATATTGCGATATGGAATTGATTTTTGATTCGATTTCTCAGCACAATTCCATGAGCTATTTCTATTTTGGCGATATGCAAAAAAATCTGTTCTATATCTCAGATAACATGCGGGATGAATTTGGCTTTGACAGCAACATCGTCAGCGGCCTTCTTCAGGAGTGGACAAAAAAAATCTCCAGCAAAAGAGATCAGGAACTATTCCAAAAAGAAATGGACTCCATGCTTAAGGAAAAAAGAACGATCCATGACATGCGCTATCAAGTAAAAACAGTTAGCGGAAGAAATATTTGGATTCGTTGTTACGGTGTTTTAAAATGGGACGAGCTGCATCAGAAACCGCTGTTTTTCTCTGGCCGTGTCAGTCATCAAGATGAAAATTTTGTCGTTGACCCTGTAACTAACTTTCCTAGAGAAAGTACCATGCTTCTTGCATTGGAAAAAATTCAAAAAAACGGAAAAGCTCTGGTCCTCGGATTCAATCTTCACAACATTACGGAATTAAATAACTCCCATGGCCGTGCTTACAGTGATACGCTTATTCAAAATATTGCGGATAGTTTGGTCAAAAAATATTCTGGCTATATGTCATTCTACCGACTAAACGGAATGCGTTGTGCCGCTGTTATTTATCCGCCTTGTCACGAATCAAAAAAGCAGTTAATCGGAAAGATTCAAAATGTGATTATCAATCATTATCGAAAAAACGGAATCTTTATACAGCGTTCCTGCTCTTTTGCCGTAATCGAATATCCGCAGTCTACAATGATTCCCTCTGATCTTTTAGAACAGCTGATCTCACTTTTAAAAGTTGCCAAACATGAAATCAATCAAGAATTCATTGAATACAGCACGGCTAATGTAGAAAAAACAAAAAAACTATCTGAAATGGCTTTAGCGCTGAATCATGATGTTTTACACGACATGGAAAACTTTCGAATTGTTGTTCAGCCTCTTGTTTCTGTCGAAACGAAAGAAATAATAGGAGGGGAAGTCCTCCTTCGCTGGCGATTTGAGAATCAGGATATTTCCCCGAATCTTTTTATCCAACAGCTGGAAAAAAACAATATGATCCATCTTGTAGGAAGATGGGTTTTTGAACAGACAGTACGTACCTGCTTACGCAGCCGTTCTTACAATCCTTCCTTTTTCTTGTCTTTCAATGTCAGCCTCAAGCAGATTGCCGATCTGCAGCTGCCAGATCTTATGGTCCAAACGCTTCAAAAATATGCGCTTTCAGGAGACAATTTGATTGCTGAAGTTACCGAAAGCTGCATGGATGAAGATCCTGACAAATTGCTTCATTTCATGGATATCTGCAAAAAAAATCAAATTCGGATTGCCTTAGATGACTTTGGCAGCGGCTATTCTTCTCTTCGTATGCTGCTTCAATACCCTTCTGATGTTATTAAGCTGGATCGTACTTTGCTCGCCGAAATGACTGAATCAAATGAAAAAATCAACTTTATCTCCAGTATTGTCTACGCTTGTCATCGCTTTGGAAAATCTGTTTGTATGGAGGAGGTAGAAACAGAAGAACAATTCACGCTGATCCGTAAAACAGGCTGTGATTTCATTCAAGGATTTTATTGTTATCGTCCGATGGAATTAGAAACGCTTTATCAGTTGCTAGCTGACAGCACTGTAAAAAAAGCAAGCTGATCCTGCTCTTCATTTCAATTTAATCTTCAATAAACAGAGAAAAACATCTGTTTCTATCAAAGGCCAGAAGAATCAAAAATGATTTAATTCTTTCGGTCTTTTTTGATTTTTTTCTTGTTCACTTCATGATAGAATAGATAAACCAAGGAGGATGTTGGATATGAAACTTATCGTCGGATTAGGAAATCCGGGCAAAGAATATGAAAAAACCCGTCATAATGCCGGATTTATGGCATTAGACAAGCTGGCGGCAATGATCGATGCGCGATTTGTCCATCATCAATTTAATGCAGTAATAGCATCCCTAGTTGTTAAACAGGAAAAAGTCATCTTAATGAAACCGCAGACCTATATGAACCTTTCCGGAGAAGCCGTTTTGGCTGCGGTCCGTTATTATAAAATTCCTTCTCAGGATATTCTGGTTCTGCATGATGATCTGGATCTCCCTGTTGGAAAGATTCGGGTCCGCTATCAGGGCAGCAGCGGAGGTCAAAAAGGGTTGAAAAATATTCTTGATCTGCTAGAAACACAGGATATCAAACGGATTCGGATCGGAATAGGAAAAGACCCCATCATTCCTGTTGTGGATTATGTCTTAGGCAAAATTCCCGCTGAACAAGCAGCGCTCTTTGATGAAAGTCTTGAGAAAGCAGCCAAAGCCGCGCGGGCTTCGCTGATCCTTGACTTTCAGGAAGTCATGAACCGGTACAATCGATGATCCGCTCTTTGCTTCAGCAAGCTGCCAGCTGTCCTTCGGTCCAACAGCTCAGCCAAAAGAAAAACAAAATCGCCTGTTCTTCTTCCATTGAAGAAGCGCTGGTCATCGCTGCCAGCTTTACTAAAAACCCGCGCAACCTTGTCATTATCAAAGAAAATGCTTATCAGGCGCAGCTTCTTTATCAAAAACTTACCCCCCTCCTTCAGGCACAATGTGTCCTTTTTGAGGTGGAAGAAAGCCTTCGTGTTCAGGCTATCACGTTTTCTTTGGAAGCCAGTGCCGCTCGAATTGAAACCTTGGCCAGACTGCTGGATGCAGCACCCAAGGTCTGCGTTACTCATATCGGAGCCATTGCTTGTCACTGCATGCGCCCAGATCATTTCAAAGACTGGTCTATTTCGCTGAAAACCGGACAGATCATTGCTATCGACGAGCTAAAGCGTCGTTGTCAGCATGCTGGATATACCTATGTTGCTCGGGTTGACCAGCCATTGCTCTATGCTTGCCGCGGAGGCATCCTTGATATCTTTTCGATCAACTATCCTAATCCGATTCGCATCGAATTTTTTGATGATGAAATTGAAAGCATCCGTTTCTTTGACATTGCTACTCAGAGAACCATCGAAACTGTTGATGAGGTCACTCTGCTATGTGCTGGAGAGATCCTTTTTGATGAAGAGGAGCTGCAGCTCATTCGCAAGAAAACTGAAAAAGAGCTTGCTGATTTTCAAAAACGAAACCCTGAACTGGCTTTATCTGTTTCAGAAATCTTAGCCACCGATCTGGAATATCTGGAAAACCGGATCAGTGAAGCTCGTCTTTATCCTTACTTCAGTTATTTAGATCACTCAGCAACCTTATTGGATTATTTAGACGATGCCCAGCTGGTCTTGTGCAACCCTGTTCGAAGTCAGGACCATCTCAAGCAAATGCTGGAAGAAAGTATCCAATATGTTCAGGAAATGGTCCAAGAAGGAAAGATGCTGCCGCATTTCAGTCTCTACCACGATGTGGAGCGCCAGCTAAGCCGCTTCCCGCTGACGGAGATCGATCCATTTCTAAACCGCGACTCCACGATTCGAGAAACCTCTCTTCCGGCCGAACCGCTTCCGATTTTGCTAGACCTGCTCTATCAGCAGGCCAAAGAAGCGATTGTGCTCCTTTCATTAAAAGAAAATGAAATCACTGAGATCCTGCATGTTGCAAAACAAAAAGACATCACGATCCAACCTGTTTTAAAGCTTCCTGATACCCAGGGACTTTATCTTTTTGAAGGCAGTTTGGAAGAAGGCTTCGAGCTCATCGACCATGGACTACTCGTTTATACCAGTCAAGAGTGCTTTAAAAAGAAACGGCGGGCAGGTCGGTTTGCCTCTAAATTCAATCAGGCCGAGGCACTAAGCAGCTATCAGGACCTGTCGGCTAAAGACTACATCGTTCATCAGCAGCACGGCGTCGGGCAATATATGGGGATCCTGACCAAAGAAATCGGCGGAGTCCATCGTGATTATCTGCAAATTCTTTTTAAAGGCAATGATGAGCTGCTGGTTCCGCTTGAACAGTTCAGCCTGGTTCGAAAGTTTGTTTCCCGGGAAGGGGTCGCCCCCAAGCTCAACAAGCTAGGAAGCAATGAATGGACCCGTACTAAAAATAAGCTCAAGGCCAACGTAGAAGAAATTGCTGAACGACTGATCACTCTGTATGCTGCTCGGGAAAACAACATTGGCTTTGCCTTTAGTCCTGATAATGATGAACAGCGGCAGTTTGAAGAAGAATTTGAATATGAGCTGACCCCTGATCAGGCAACGGCCGTTGAACAAATCAAACAGGATATGATGCAGCCCAAACCAATGGATCGATTGCTTTGCGGAGATGTCGGCTTTGGCAAGACTGAAGTGGCCATCCGCGCTGCCTTTAAAGCAGTCTTGGATGGAAAGCAGGTTGCTTTCCTATGTCCTACGACCATTCTGTCTTTGCAGCATTACAAAACCTTCACTGCTCGCTTTGAAAATCATGCCGTCAAAATTGCCCTGCTGAATCGATTTGTTAGTGAAGCCACTCAAAAAAAGGTGCTTCAGGAAGTCAAAGAGGGAAAAATTGATATTCTGATTGGAACCCATCGGATTCTCTCCAAGGATGTCCAATTTCATGATCTTGGATTTTTGATCATTGATGAAGAACAGCGTTTTGGCGTAGAACACAAAGAAAAAATCAAAGAAATGAAACAAAGCATTGACGTGCTTTCTCTTAGTGCAACCCCAATTCCACGTACTCTGCAAATGTCTTTGATCGGCATCCGGCAGCTCTCTCAGCTCGATACCCCACCTAACAATCGCTATCCGGTTCAGACTTATGTCGTCGAAAAAAATCCAAACCTGATTTTGGATGTGATTGAAAAAGAGCTTTCCCGAAATGGTCAGGTCTTTTATCTTTACAACAACATCGATCAGATCTACAATGTTGCTCGAACTTTTCAGATCAAGCTTCCGGAAGCCAAGATTGCCGTTGCCCATGGAAAGATGAGCCGGGAAGAGATTGAAGAAGTCATGCTGCACTTCAGCAATGGAGAAACCAATGTCCTGATTTGCACCACGATCATTGAAACGGGGATCGATATTCCAAATGCCAACACGATCCTGATTGATCAGGCCGATCGCTTTGGGCTGGCTCAGCTGTACCAGATCAAAGGACGGGTTGGAAGAAGCAATCGTGTCGCTTATGCCTATCTTTTGGTCAATCACTTTAAACAGCTTTCAGAAATTGCCTCCAAACGACTGCAGTCCATCAAGGAGTTTTCAGAATTGGGAAGCGGATACAAAATTGCCATGCGCGATCTGACCATTCGCGGAGCCGGAGATCTTCTGGGGCCCAGCCAATCTGGCTTTATCGATGCCGTTGGAATCGATTACTATATCGAAATGCTTCAGGAAGCCATCAATGAAAAAAAGGGAATCAAAAAAAAGGAAAAGAAAGCTCGGATCAAGCCACAGGTCCAAGTGGATGGCTATATTCCAGAGAGCTTTGCTCCTCAGGATCTAGAAAAGATTTCCATGTATCAGAAAATCGACCAGATTGAGTCAGCGGAAGAGCTGCGCCATTATGTTGAAGAAATTCAAGATAATTACGGCCATTTTCCAAAATCAGTCCAGCTGCTTTTTGAAAAGAAACGATTGGAATTGTTGATCAATGATCCTGATGTCGAGTCATTTAAAGAAACCCGGCACGGAGCAGAGATCATTTTCAGTGAAACATTCTCCAATCAGGTGGATGGCATCAAAATGTTTGAACGATATACGACAATTTCAAAAGATATTAAAATTGCTTATCGTCAGAATCGAATCACTGTGGCTTTGCCAAAAAGACAGGATGCACTTAGTCTTGCGATCGAGGTTTTAACACAGTCCAAAAATTGTCTTCGCCAGCAATAAAAAAACGATGTTTCCCTTCATCTTGGGAAACATCGTTTTTTCATTTAGATCTTACGAGCTGTCAGATTACCAGCCGCGATGGCCTCAGCAATGTTCCAAGGCTTGTCGCAATCACCCACGGCATAGCACTCAATGCCTTCCAATCCTTCGATCAGTGATTTGTTTGGCACCATATCCATAGCTTCAATAACCGTGTCACAAGCGATTTCCATGTCAACGCCGGTTTCACCATGAATCGTGATCGTTCCGTCATTAACGCTAACGACCTCTGCGTTTGGCCACAACCGGGTTCCACGAGCATACAGCATTGGAACAGTGAACGTCTTGACCCATGCAGACTGACCTTTATCCAGCTTGTCTTTGCCTTCACTGGAAACCATCGTAACATGTTTTCCCTGAGCAATCAGATACTGAGCAGCATCTACCGCCTGCAAATTTCCACCAACGATAGTTACTTCATTACCGATCTCAGCCGAAGCGATTTCATCAATGGAAATGACCTTGGTGTTCGTCGAAGCCGTTAAGCCAAGACTGGTCCGAGCGCCGCCTGTTGCCAGGATCACCACTTCCGGAGCTTCCTGTTTGATCATATCTGCTGTTACTTCCGTTTCCAAAACAACATTTACACCTTTCAGCTCCTGCTGGCGAACCAGATATTTTCTGAAATCTTCCAGATTTTCGTGCGGTCCTTTGATTGCATTCGCAAATGCAAGCAATCCGCCTAATGCTCCGCTTTTTTCATACAGCGTTACATTGTGACCGCGTTCTGCCGCAATCCGTGCTGCTTCCATTCCAGCCGGGCCGCCGCCGATAACCATGACCTTTTTGGCGGTCTGAGCTGGAGTCGGCACTTCTCCTTCCGGCATCAATTCACGATAAGCCCGCTGCGTTGTAGCGTTAACACGGCAGTGCTCATAAATATTGCCTTCTTCATCATAGTCAAAATGGCAATGCATGCAGCGAGTGCATGGTGCAATTTCATCCAGCTTGCCTTCTTTCAACTTATTGACATACTGCGGATCTACAGTCAAAGGACGAGTCATCAGCAAGAAGTCACACATTCCATTTTTCAAGGCATCTTCAAACATCTTAGGAGCATGGGCCGGATCCATATAAGTGACAGTACCTACTGGAATGGAAACGGCTTCTTTGATCTGCTTTGCAACATTCAGCATCATACCGCAGCCAGAATGGTTGGCCAAGAGTTTTCCCTGGAAATGACGGGAGAAGTCAAACTGCATTCCATTTGCCGCAGTTCCTTCAATGCCATAACCGGTGAAATACAGATCGGAAGCAAATTGATTGACATGCATCCGGAACACTCCCAGACGAACATGCAGAGAGTTTGCACCATAGCTTTCCAGCACTTTACAGATTTCACAGTTTTCTTCAACGGTGGTAGACAGAGAAGCTTCTCCCATGTCGATATCATTTTCTTCAATTCCGTTGATTAGGATCTGCACTGGGAAATCCTGACCGCAGACTTCCTTAATTCCCTGCACGATTTCCCCTACAAAACGCGCCCGGTTTTCAAAGGACTGCGGACCATATTCGTCTTCACGATGATTTCTTTGACGAGAGAAGAAGGCCTGTCCGATATTGTTTCCAGCCGCATTGATTTCTACTGCATCAAAGCCCTGATCTTTCAGATATTTTGCCCCGTTGATAAAATCATTTTTCAAGGTCTGAACTTCTTCCATGGTCAGATGTTCAGCATAAGCAGATTCATACTGCGCTGCTGTAGCCGGATCAAATCCGCTGAATTTCTGCCCCATGCAGGAAAGCTGATATCCGATGTATCCGCCAGCGTCATGGACCGCTTTTGCCAAAGCAGCCAGCGGTGCTTTGTCTTTATCCATCTTGTTTGGACGGGTATAATAATCGAAAACATTGACAAAGTCTTCAACCCAAACCATTTCTACGCCGCCCTTGGCGAAATTGCTGTAATAAGCACAGATTTCCTGTTCACTTCCCGCAGTATCCGAACCTGCTGCCGATTTAACCATCCGATGATTCAGAGTCAATCCCCCAAATTGCCAGCTGGAAAACAGAGTTGCAAAATCGGTATCCGTATCGCGATAATCATAATCCTGTGGATTCAGCTTATAAACCGAAGTGGTTCCTGTATCCGTCGGACATGGCGGACAATCGCTGCTGGTTCCAGGATTTTCATTGGTTGTACATCCTGGAAGAATCGAAACGGTTGCTGCCGAGACGGCTGCCGCTGCCGCACCTTTTAGGAAAGTACGGCGTGAAATTCCTTTTTTATCCATCCTTTTATTTCTATCATCAATGATGATAGTTCCTCCTCTGTTTTTAATTATGCCAGAAAACTCACAATTCGCTTATTTCATCTGCGCATAACCCTATCCACTTTTTGCATATCCTGCACAGTTCTTGAAAAAACAGTTATTTCTTCGTATGATTAATTTAAAGAAAGGGAGAAAAGACAGGATGAATCTTCGTCAACTAAAAATGTTAAAAACGATTGCCCAATGTCAAAGCATTTCCAAAGCTGCAGCATGCTTATATCTTTCGCAATCTGCTTTGACCCGCCAGCTTTTAGCCATGGAAAAAGAGCTGGGATTTACTTTATTTCATCGTCATCGTGACGGAATAGAACCGACAGACAGCGGCAGTTATTTTATTGAGCAGCTGGATCCCATTCTGGAAGCCTATGACTCTGCCATTTTTCAAGCAAAGCAGATTGCTTCTTCCCATGCCAAGCTGGTTCGTATCGGGATCTGCAGCTATACCATGAATATCGTTCCTCATGCTTGCAAAGAAGCTTCCCGACATTTTCCTTCTCTTCTCTTTGATTATTATCCATGTCGGCTGACTGATACTCAGCAGGCTCTTTTGCAGAATAAAATGGATCTGCAGCTTTTAGCCAGCTGCGCTCCCTCTCTTCATCAGCAGCTCAGTTCGATCCCACTCTTTTTCTGTTCTTATTGCTGTAAGATCCCGCAGGGACACCCTTATTATACAAAGATGGAAACGCTCACCTTGACAAAACTGGCTCATCAAAAAGTACTGTTGCTGCGGACCCGTCCGCTTTCCAACAGTCACCATCAAACGCTTCTTTCTCTGCTAGAGGCTCACCAAATAGAAGTTCTCTTTTTTGATACACCGCAGCAAGCTGAAGCAATTTCCTTAGCTCAAAAAATTCCTATTCTTACACTCAGTTTTCCAAGTGAAACATCGCTGTTTTCCATTGCCATGTTAGAACAGCTTCCTCAAGTAAGACTGGGACTGGTTTATCGAAAGAAGGATCAGGTCTGGTTAGGTCCGCTCTTAAATTATTTTCAGGAATATTTTCATATTCGACAAAAGCAATTTCCTTTTTGCCTTCCAATCATCGAAAAAGAAAAGGAGTAGCTCTCTATTTTTTCCATTTTTTAATCAATCTTGAGTATAGAAAACCAACAAAGCCCAATAATAAAGAGTGTTAAAAAGACTCTTTATCAGGGAGGTTACAATGAAAGCAACTGGCATAGTAAGAAGATTGGATGATCTTGGAAGACTGGTCATTCCCAAGGAAATAAGAAAAATTTATCGTCTAAAGGAAGGGGACTCCATTGAGTTCTTTGTTTCAGATAACAATGAAATCATTATCCGAAAATATGAACATCTCAATGAAAATACTCATCAAATTCAGGGAATGATCGAAATATTTCAGGATCTGTTCAAAATTCCTCTGCTGTTTTACGGAGACGATCAGCTGACTGCGATCCATGAAAATATGACAGGCAAACAACTTTCAGAAGAATGTCAAAACCGAATCAAAACCTATCATGAAGAAACCTTCAATAACCTGCGTTTATTTTTTGAAGACGATACTCTTCTTTCCATTACCGTTTTTCCATTGGTTTTAGACAGTCATTGGGTCGGCAGCTTTCTGATTCCAGAAGCAGCTCCTTCCGACAGCATGCGTTCGGTCTTAAATAGCTATACCCGGCTCCTTGCTCGTCAAATGAGCGAATAAGTGATATGATACTGGTCGAGGTGATGAGACATGCGTCTTGACAAGTATTGTAAAGTAGCCCGGCTTTTAAAAAGAAGAACGGTATCCAAAGAACTGGCAGATCATGAGAGGATTCTAGTCAATTCAAAACCGGCAAAACCGTCTTATGATGTAAAAAAAGGAGATACCATCACGATCCTCTTTGGCCAGCGCCGCTTAACTGTACGGGTTCTCGATCTGATTGAAAATCCGCGAAAAGAGGATGCAGCAAATCTATACGAAGTCATTAGCGAAGAATGATGATTCTTGAAAAATACCTTCTGGCATAAACTGAAACAGGAGGGTTTTTTATGAGTGATCTGCCAATTAAATTTGAAACGAATCCCTATCACAAATGTATTCTCAGTGATCGGAAAAACTTAGAATTAACCGGAGTCAAACAAATTGACAGCTTTGATTCCCATGAATTTCTTTTAGAAACTTCCCAAGGCTGGTGTATCATCCAAGGTAAAGAACTGACTTTAGATAAACTGGATACGGACCGCGGAGAAGTCATTATCAAGGGATTGATCGATACGATCCAGTATCTTAACAACAAGCAGACCGGAGATCGGGAAGGGTTTTTGCGCAGGCTCTTTCAATGATCCTTTTGCCTGAGCAATTCCAACTGTGTCTGCTGCATCTGGGGATGGGGTGGACCTTTGGACTTCTTTTCAGTTTTGAAAACGCGCTTCGTATGGCATGCTTTCGCCCATTCACCCAGAAATTGATTGAATTTCTATTCTTTACTGCTTTTACACTGGGATTTTATCTGACATTGTATTTTCTCAATGGCGGCATGACCCATCCTTACTGTCTGATTCTTTTCTGCTTCGGGGTTTATCTGTATTTAAAGTTTTATTTAATGACTTTTTCTCCTTTGATTCAGGCTGCAGTTCAAGGACTCCTCTTTTTTCAAAAAAAGCTTACTCTTGCAATTTCAAGATGTCTTGCTATAATGGATGTACGACAAAAACAAAAAAAATGGAGGAATCATCTTGGAAAAAAGAAGCGAAAATATCGTCGTAACCAAAAAAAGAACGCCGAAAAAACCGCTCATCCGAATCTTTAGTATTCTGGCTTTGGGAATTTCCTGCGCGTTGATT
>CALVGQ010000004.1 GCA_944327135.1 uncultured Erysipelotrichaceae bacterium
ATGTGCAAAAAGTAATTCGCTTAAAAATACTGCTGAGCCAACTGAATCCCCGCAAAGCAGTCCGATCCTGCCAGCTCCAGAGACGATGACACCTACGACAACTCCAGATGAGCTTCCTTCTGCCACGTTGTTTCCAACCTATCAGCCAATTACCGTGGTCACGCAAGCTCCTACTCCTACACATTCCCCTGCTGAGCCTGATGCATCGCCAACGCCATCCATTAATCACGCGCCGGTTTTGAATCTCAGTTCCTTAGGGACATTAAGTTTTAAGCTTAAAGAGTCAGGAGTCAACGCTCAAGGTGTCATTTCCGGAAACATGAGCTTTACGGCCCGGATCATCGGCACGGATGCAGATGGGGATAAAATCACCTATTCGCTGACTGCTGCCGCAGGCGGAACTGCCGTAAAAACGCTGGAAACCCATGCAGCCACGATCACCATGGACGTGCTGGGCAATCTGACCTATACGCTTAAAGAGTCGATTCATGCCTTAAGTGAAAATGAATCGTTCGTAGACTTTTTTATGGTCCGTGTAACAGATGCTCAAGGTGTCTATGCAGAAGCCCAGCTGACAGTCAATATCGAAGGAACCAACAGTGCTCCGAGCTTGCAGGTAGATTCTGTCGAAACATCGCTGACTCTTCCCAATGATACTGCTCAGCCTCGAGCTGCTCAGGGTAAGATTCAAGTCACTGATCCAGATCACGATGCTCATACGCAAAGCAGCTGGAAAACAGAAAATTATACTTATATTAATGAAAACGGAGGATTCCGAATTGATCACAGTGATTGGAGCTTCTCTCTGGATGCCAACGGCAACTACAGTTTTCAGCTGTATGCTTCAGCCCAGCCCAATACCACAGTGATCATTCCGATAAACTATGAGGACGAGCATGGCGCTCAGGCTGAGACCGTCCTGACCTTTCATCTTCTTGACAATGCGGCCCCAACGCTCGATTCACTAGAAAAAGTCTATGAAACCGAAAAAAAAGAAGGAATAGTGTCCCTGATCCAGGATTCAATCCAGGCAACAGACCCCGAAAATGACCCGCTGACTTATCAAATTGAAGGTGCACCAAGCGGTACTGCAGGGACGTTGACTCTAAATTCTGATGGGTCCTTCTCATATCTGGTCCATTCCTCTTTGACCTCGGGAAACTATAAAGATGAATTCATGATCCTTATCAGTGATGGACGATCCACCGTCAAGAAAAAGCTGATTTTTCTTGTTCATGTTTTGGATCAGGAAGATTCAGAATCCACCAACGATTCACCCAATGATCTTGCTTCTGCACCAATTGAAAATGAATGACCGGATCAATAAAAAAACTTCTTTAAAAGAAGTTTTTTTATTGTGACTTTCAATTTCTTAATCTTTTGATTTATACCTTTCCAGATCCAATGTTTTCTCTGCTTTGGCAACCAGCACACAAGTAGCCGCATCTCCAACAACATTCAAGGAAGTCACTAGCATTTCAATTGGCCGATTAATCGCTAAAATCAAACTGTATGCCAAAATTGCAGCATCATTGGTATATCCCATTCCAGTCAAAATCGTAAACAAAATGACAGCTCCTGCCCCTGGAGCCGCTGGAGTGCCCACTGAAGTAATCAATGCAAGGATTCCAATTAATATTACCTGACTCCAAGTAATCGGATAGCCCGCTCCAGAAGCAACAAAAATGGTCGCAATCACCTGCATGATTGCCGTTCCATCCATGTTAACGGTCATTCCAAGTGGAAGAACGAAAGAAGTCACCTCTTCACTCACTCCTAGCTCTTCTACGCAAACCTTACGATTTAATGGCAAGGTTGCTGCGCTGGAAGAGGTGGAGAATCCGAACAAAGCCACTTTTGCAATTTTACGAACAAAAGGAAGAGGGTCGATTCCACCCAGCAAACGAAGAAACAGCGCATAGCCCAATCCAAGAAAAACAAGCAAGGCTGCCACCGCAGTCAAGACATAAGCCAGTGCAGGAAGCAGATGATCGATGCCATAAATCGCAAAGGTTCGTGTCAGCAGAATAAAAATTGCCACCGGCCCAAAGTGATGAATCACATAACTCAGACAAACGGTAATGATCTCATTGATTTCCTGCAGAAGTGTTTTAAAGACCGTGATTCGTCCATGCAAGGCATTGATTCCCAGACCAACCGCAATGGCCAGCACGACCACTGCCAAAACCTGTCCATTACTAGAAAATGCTTCAGTCATGTTTGTCGGAACAGCCTGCAGCAAAATCATTAATGGATTGCTTCCAAAAGTCTGAGAAGCCAAAGGAATATCAATGACTGCTACTTTTCCAAAAGCGCCAGAAGAAGCGACTAAAGTTCCCACTCCGCCGGCAAAAATAAGAGCGGTTATTGAAGTCAGCAGAAAAATTCCTAATGTTCTTGATGAAATCCTTCCGAGCTTTGCAGGTTCCGTGATATGACAAATCGCCAGCGTAATCGAGGTAAAGACCATCGGAACGATAATGACCTGCAATGCATTGATAAAGAGCTGTCCAAGCAGATAAAAAATACCGATTGCGTTTTCTGCATCAGATTGAGTAATGTCCTGGAAAAGCAGATTATTAATCCAATTCCACCCTGCTTCATTCCCTGAAGCAATCAATCTTTCCCGCAAAAGAAGAAATGCCGTGCCTGCCGTTAACCCCAGCAGCATGGCTATTGCCATCTTCTTCGCTAATGAATTTCCTTTATTTCCCATTCAACTCATCCTTTCCTAAAAAAACTCCGGTTCCTTATGGTTCCGGAGTTCAGGACAAAAACAAGCATATTTCTCCTTGACTGCCTCACGGGACACTCTTAAAGGATTAACCTCAACCAGTATACTCATTCTTTGATTTTCTGTCAATCATCTTCTTATTTTTTAGGCTTATAAAAAGCCCGATTTTCCAGCGGGAAAAGCCTTGCCGTAAACTGTCCTGGTTCTACAGAGGATAACGCCATCGAAAGAGTATTCAATCGCGCATCCAGATTATCAATCAGATACAATACTTCCGCCTCCATGATCAACGGCAGCACTGGGGAACCAAATTCCATCTTTCCATGATGAGATAAAATCATATGCCGCAGCAGCGTAATCTCTTCGCTATCCTGATATCCCATCTCTTTTGCCAGTTCATACAGCTTGGCTTGCATGATTGAAATATGACCAAGCAATTTTCCCTCTAACGTATATTCTGTAGCGACAGCACCAGAAAGCTCAGTAATTTTACCCAAATCATGAATCAATACGCCACTGATCAAAAGATCACGATTTAAAAAAGGATAGCATCGGCACAGTTCATTAGCAATATCCAGCATCCCTGCAACATGCATCGCCAGTCCGCCAATAAAACTGTGATGATTTTTAGAGGCAGCAGGATAATCAAAAAACTCATTCTGATATTCCGTAAACAATTTTACCAAAACTGACCGCCAGATTGGATTTTCGATCGAGCCAATCGCATCATGGATCTTTGATTTCAACAGCTCCAGCGGAATCGGAGCACTGCTGACAAAATCACGCAGATCGACAGTTTCCTGATCCACTGACCTCATCTCTCCGATTCGAAGCTGTAAGGCATTGCGATATTTCAAAACATCATAGCGAAATTCATAAATCCTTCCGCTTTCAGCCTGATTCAGTACCTCCTGCCGAACGTCCCACATTTTGGCTTCAATCGATCCGGAGCGATCCTGTAAGGTCATTGACAGATAAGGAGCACCGTTGCTGGTCACTCCCTTGACCAGCTGATTTACCAAAAGCAGTCCCTGACCACTGTCCCCATCCTTAAAATCCTTAATTTCTTTATTCATCTTCCCACTCCATTTCACTCAATACCAGATAAATGTCTTCCAGATTAAATCCCTGTGCTGAACAATATCGAAAGACCAGATTACGCAGTTTAACCCCTTCATATTGATTTCCATATCTTTTTTTCGCCTTAGCGGCCGTCTTACGCAGGACATCGAGTTCCTCGGTTTCCTCCTGCAAAAAGTTCAAATGTTGCATTGCTGCTTCGATTCGATCACTGGAAAACCCGCGATTAAATAGCTTCTGATAAATCAGCTGCTTCTTTTTCCGGACGGATTTTTCATGAATCGAGCGCTGAAACTTTTCTGCCGCTTCAATCGCATGATTCAGCTCTGACTCATCATCCTTCATTGTCTCCATGACCGAGTCAATCATCTCTACCGGAATTCCCTTTTTCTTTAAAACTTTAAAAATTTTATGCTCACCCTGCAGCAGCGATTGCATTCCGGCAATAGCATTCCGGGTATATTTCAAATCATCTACATATCCTTTTTCTTCCAGTTTTTCAATGATGCGGTTGATTGACGCAATGTTCAGATCTGTCTGCTGTGTCAGATAATCATACATTTCCTTGCGAGTACGATCTTTTGCGGCGAGCTTTCGCAGACAGCCTTGATATCCGCGAACCTCATTTTCTTCCTCCTGAAGACGAGTCACCTGCTGATGAGTCAGCCGACTTCCATTGCGAATATTTTCATCAAGATAGGTATCCAGGCTGACCAGTATCTGAATTTGTTCCTGATTGTTTTCCAGCGTAACTTCAGCATATTCGTTCTTTGCCTTGATCGCTGTTACCTCATAGTAATCCTTAAACGATCGAATGGCTCGTTCATACATTGTGATCACTCGCTGATAGAAAAGTCGGCTGTCATAGGGGCCCACCTGTTCAATGCTGTTCTGACGCATCGCTTCTCGATCCGCTTGATCAAGTTTTAAATAGGCTTCCAGCTGAAGGGCAAATTCTTCCGGCGTCCTTGATAGATATCCTGTTTTTCCCGGAATGACCAAGTCCTTTAAAACCTCGTCTGGTCGGGCAAAGACCGGCAATCCGCTGGCTAACGCTTCAATAAATGTCATTCCCTGGGTCTCGGTCAAAGAAGCCGAAACAAATGCCTCTGCCGCATGATAATAGGCAGGAATCTGCTCTGATGGTTTTTTCCCAGCAAATACGACATAATCCTGCAGCTGCAAATCTGTGCAAAGCTCTTGCAATTCTTCCATTTGCGGCCCATCGCCAATAATCAACAGACGTGCCGGGATCCGATCGGTCTTAATTCGTAAAAATCCACGGATCGGATAATCGATGCTTTTTTCCTGAGCAATCCGGCCCACAAAAACAATTAAAGCTTCATCAGGACGAACACCAGCCTCTGCACGGATTGCAGCAATCCGCTCGGGATCCGTATTTTTTCGATCGAATCGTTCCAGATCAATTCCTGTTGGAATCACATTGATCGGCGTTTTGATTCCATATCCCAAAAGCATTTCTTTGGTCTTCTCACTGGGCGCAATCATCTCGACGCATGTTGTTCCATACAGCTTGCTGAGATTGGCCACTGCCTTTTTTGCTAACTTATCAACCGATTTGGAATGAATCGGATTAACATAATGCGTATAGTCCTCATACGTTGTATGATAAGTCGAAACCAAAGGAATATTCAGCTTTCGAGCAACCAACCGAGCGAAAATTCCTACGCCGAATTCCGTATGGGCATGGATCAGATCCAACTTCATTGCCTCAATTTCCGTCATTGCTGAAAAATGAATCGGACTAGTCAGCACATAGCCATACAGCTGCTTCAGTTCTACACCTGGAAGACGCAGAACATGTCCTTGATATTCTGTTTCAAACAAACTGTTTCCAGTCGTAACTACAAAAACCTCATGGCCATTTTTTTCTAGCTCCTTTTGCAGCAAAACAATCGAAGAAACAACACCGTTAATTTCTGGTGAATAAGTGTCGGTAAATAATCCTATTCGCATAATCCCGTCCTCCTCATACGGCCGATTTTTCTTTATGTCCTGCAACCAGCTTAAAGATAATAAAAACGATGCCTCCCAGCAGCATAATCAAATAGTACGATGCAAAACGCCATAAAATCATACAGCTGGTTGCCCGGATCTGTCCAAATAAATTAGAAAACATCAAGACAAAAGTCGCCTCTGTTCCCCCACTAGCTCCAGGAATCGGGATAAAAGCATTGATCATACTGACAAAGGAAGCCAAGGCCACAATATCCAGCAGCATGGAAAGCGAAACCGGAATCTCGAGTGCCAATGCACAAAAAAATGGAATGCAGTAATACAATAAAAGACGAACCAGATTTAAAGCGATACAGGTCAAAATCAGCGGTCGATGAGTACTCAAACGCTTGGTCTCATGGCCGAAACGTTCTAACTGCATATTAAGATTATGAATCGTCTTTTCTTTGTCTTTGATCAAATGAAGCTTTACTCCCAGATGAATTCCGCTGGTCGTTAGCCATCTGTAAAGAAATGGAAAACGTGCAACCACCCATAATCCAACAATAACCAGACTGTTTATAAAAAAACCAACCAAGACCAGAATAAATAAACTTGAAAAATGAGAATAAAAATACCCAAAACGAAGAATCAGAAGCAGTAAGACCAAGCCTACCATCGTAGCCTGATACAAAATAAAATCCATCCACAAGATTCCAGCAGACTCACTAATCGGAATTCCTTGTTTTCGAAAGACATAGACCTGGGCAAACTGACCACCTGAAGCACTCGGAGTCACACCGTGGAAAAAAGAAGCAACCATGGCATTGATCAGTCCGCTGCCAAAATGATAATCCGGCTTGTTCATTTTTGCCAATACGGTCAATATAATCCCAATTACCGCTTGATAAGCCACTGCAATGGCAACAATAAAGAAAATCCATCCTACCTTGGCATGCAAAAGAATCGTACTGACTTCTTGAAAGTTGTCTTTTAGCATCAGCCAGAGCACAAAACAGGTAAATCCCAAAATCAAAAAGATATTCAATGCAGTATTTTTCAATATTTTTTTCATGCAAATCCACTTTCTTCATCTTACCGAAGGTCTTGATCCGACCGTGCTTAAGACCGTTTCATAAGCTTCTTTAAGCTGTTCTCCAACATTGCGGATACTGCGCTCTTCCGCCGTTTTTCTTCCTTCCTCTGAAACATCCGGAAGGTGTTTTTCCACGACTCCCCGGACTAAACGAACAAAATCTGAAACTGAGCTGCCTTTATAACAATTCACTTGATCCTGCATCCACGGTGAAAACGCTCCAATATCCCGCAAAACGCAATTTTGTCGAGATGCCAAAGCTTCCAGTACCACAATTCCCTCTGTTTCTTCATAACTTGGAAAGAAAAAACAATCGGCCCCAGCATAGGCTCCTTCAATAATTGGCCCCTTTACATAGCCTGGAAAAGTCACGTTGCGCGGATGCTCCTCGATCACATCCCGAACATTTTTCGGGATGCTCATCAGCGGTGTATGACCGAACCAAATAAATTTATAATCCGGCAAATGCCGAGCCACATCCACAAAGTCTAAAATACCCTTCCGTTCAAAATATAAACCGACTCCCAAAACAACCTTATCTTTTGCCGAAAGGCTGAAATAACGGTGATAGGCCTTGTCTTTTTCTTCATCGTATCCAAAACGCTCCAAATCGATTCCATTGGAAATGGCCCGGATTGGCAAAGTAATCCCATATCCCTCCAACAGCTTTTTACTATATGGCGTCGGTGTTAGGATCATATCGGCCATCGTATAAAGGCTGACAATATGTTTTTTAAACATCGGAGCCATCTGATTTGACAACACAAAAGAATTGCGAAAATCCTCTTCCGTAGAATGTGCATGATAAATAACCGGTTTCCCCTCACGGCGTGCTTTATTAATCATCGATGCACTGTTCAATCCAATTGTATTAATATGCAGCAAATCATAATCATCCAGCGGATCCGTAGTCCATTCTACATGAACGGCATCCAAGGCCGCTTGCTGATGCTTCAAGGCTCTCCCTATCCCCGATGTTGAAATTACTTTCTCCCCCTCAAAATAGAGTAAGACTTTCAAAATCATCACCGACTTTCCCTTTTATAAGTATACCGTTATTTACCGTCCACGGCAAGACACGCAGTTCGAATTCTTCCGCTTTATCTTGTGAAAAATTCGTGAAAATTATCTAAATTTTCCAATGTCTCTTCAATTTAAAAATCCTGCCCTCTTTCAAAAGAAAAGTCCGCTCTTGGGACTTTTTCAACGTGTCGATTCACGAAAATGAATCGTACACTTTAAGATTTGATTCGGTGCCTCTTCGTTTCTTCCTTCAATCGCATCCAAAAGAATCCGACATGCATGCTTTCCTTCTGTATCGGCAGGCTGATGAATAGCTGATACCGTTGGTGAAGAAAATCCCGTCCACTCCTGATTATCAAAACCAATCAGACCAATCTGATGAGGTATTTTTTCACGAAATGGCTGGAGTGCCAAATAAACTTTTGGCAAGGCCCAACAATTCACAACAAAAAGACAAGTAGGAACCATGGGATCCAGTCTTTCTTGGAATGCTGCTGTTAATTCTTCAGCTTCAGTGTTTTCAGAAAGAATCACAACTTCACAAGGGCGATTTAAGCGCCGCAGTTCATCAAGAAAACCACCAGTTCGTTCCATTCTAGTAGACAATATTCCCGGTTCTGCAGTGAGTAAAAGGAACTTCTCATATCCAGCAGCGCTCAAAAGCTCTGCAGCTTCTCGAACCGCTTCATCATTGTTGGTCTTGACCCACATTCCGCGGGGGGTTCGGGATTGAGAATCAATCGATACAACCGGTTTGGCAGCAGACTGGATCTTTTTTTCAATCTTTTCAAATTCCATAGTTGGCTGAACGATAAATCCATCCACGCCCATCTGCATCATTCGCTCCACCGCTTGCGCTTCTCGCTCCACATCATAACCGCTGCTGCTGATCATCAGCTGATAACCAGCCTGAACTGCTATGGTTTCAATTCCTTTCACAAGCTGATTCGCAAACGAATTGGTAATATCTCCAATGATCACACCAATCAATCGACTATGCTTGGCACTGAGCGAACGAGCTAAGGCACTTGGACGATAACCTGTCTGTTCAATCACTTCTTGAATCCGCTGGGCAGTCTCTCGCGACATTTTTTCAGTTTTTCCATTTAAATAAAAGGAAACGGTCGTTTTTGAGGTTCCTGAAATACGGGCAATTTCCTTGATGGTTATTTTCTCACTCATGTGACCTTCCTCCTGTTGGCCTGTGAAGCGGCAACGATTACCAATATGGACTCCAAGACCGGCTCATGCGGACCAATGCCTCTAAAAAGAAATAATCACCCCATAGATTGCCCTCATCAACTCCCTTTTTGCTATGCCAGGAATACACGCCATGATAAAGCAGCGGAGCTCCTGGTTTAGGATTTTCACTAGTATAGCTTTGAATTAAGGAATGCAGCATGGCATGCGCCGCATGGCGAAAGATTTCCTTATCTGGATCTGTCTCTGGCAGCACCGCGTTCATCTCCAAAAGCCCGCAGCAGGCAATCGCTGCAGCACTGGAATCTCGCGGCTGACTGGCATCCCTCACAAAAATCAAATCCCAGCAGCAGATCCAATCCTGCGGCAATCGGTTCAAGAAATAATGAGTCATCCCTCGATACAACGGAATCAGATCCGAATCATGTAAATATCGATAGTTTAGTGGTAAACCAGCAATTCCCCAAGCCTGACCACGTGCCCATGAAGAATCGTCGCAATACCCCTGATGAGTCACACCGCGAATCGGCTCCCCCGTATTGGGATCCATAAAAAAGGTATGGAAGGCACTTGCATCATCCCGGATGACATAGCGGATTGCAGTAGCCAGATGGCGTTGTGCAATCTCTTTGTATCTTGTCTTGCCGGTCGTTTCTGCAGCCCAATACAAAAGCGGAAGATTCAACAAGCAGTCAATAATAAAGCGATAATGTTCAGGACGGCCAAATTCCCCCCATGCCTGAATAAATTGACCTTTTTCTTGAAACCGGCTTAAGAGCTGGTCTGCGGCCATCAAAGCCGCCTCTTTCGCTTGACGATTGCCAATCAGCTTCCAAGCGGCAACACAGGAAGGGGTATATAAGAAACCCAGATCATGGTGATCGACCAAGATCCGGTGCGAAATCCGGTGATAAAAGCTTTCACAGTTACGCTCTGCTAATTCTCGATATTTCATCTCATGTGTCAGTTCATAAGCCAGCCAAAGCATACCGGTCCAGAAACCTTCGGTCCATTCTTTGTTTTCTGTGATCGGATAGATCAGATTCTCAGTAGCGCTAAAAGGAAATTGTTCATTGAAATAGGCCATATTCAGATCAAGCTGGCGTAACGCCTGAACAATTGCCTCTTCAATTTCGCTTTGAGTAAGTAAGGGAAGACTTAAAAGTTCTTGTCTTCGTGCAAGGGGTTCTATATGAATCATTTTTTTATAGGTCATAATCGTCTCCTTTTAGTAAACCGGTTTATTTTATAAAAATATTATATTCATTCACTTTTGATCTGTCAACGGAAGTTTTTATTCAGAAGAAAGCGGTTTCTTTTGTTAGAATTCATTCGTTTTCTAGCAAAAAAAAGAGTATTGACAAAACCGGTTTACTTCGTTATCCTGAATTCGGATAGATTTTATCCTGGAAAGGATCCTATGAATGAACGCTATTTTTGAACGTCTTGCCAATATTGGAATCATTCCGGTCATCAAAATTCCGGAAGCTCAAGATGCTGTTCCGCTAGCCAAAGCACTGCTGCAAGGCGGAATTGACTGTGCGGAAATCACTTTCCGCAATGAACATGCCCCTGCCGCCCTTGCCGCTATCCATCAGGCGCTTCCTGAAATGCTCATTGGTGCAGGAACCGTGCTGACGATCGAACAGGCTCAAGCCGCTCGCGACGCTGGAGCTCAATTTATCGTTACTCCTGGATTCAACCGGCAAGTGGCTAGTTGGTGCCTTGAGCACCAGATCCCGATTCTATGCGGCGTCAGCACTGCTTTTGAAATTGAACAGGCCCTGGAACTCGGCTTAACGACCTTAAAATTTTTCCCGGCGCAGTCCAGCGGCGGAGTTCAAAAAATCAAGGACTTATCTGCGCCTTATCCGATGGTCCATTTCATCCCAACCGGAGGCATCGGCTTGAATCATCTTCAGGATTATCTCAGTCTGCCCTGTGTTGCAGCAGTAGGAGGCAGCTTCATGATTCCTCAGGAAGCCTTAGAGCAAAAAGATTGGAAGCAGATTGAGATCTCCGCACAGGAAGCTGTTGCAGCGATGTTGGACTACCGGCTGATTCATCTGGGAGTGAATCATGATCACAAAGAAGAAGCCCAGAAAACTGCTGATCTTCTTTGTTCGCTTTTTCATTTTCACCGTTATGATAAGCCTAAAAGTACGTTTGCCTCAGTCGGGTTTGAGCTGATGCACCAAAAAGGTCCTGGAAAAAATGGCCATATCGGCATTTATACTCCTTTTCCAGACAAAGCACTCTATCACCTTAAAAAGCTAGGAATCCAGCCTCTCCCTGAAACCATTACCTACAACAAGATCAGTCATCGAATCAATTTTGTATATCTGGATATGGAACTGTCTGGATTTGCGATTCATCTGATCAATCCCGATATCAAGATGAAATAAAAAGAGGATAAAACGATGGAATTTACAATGAATCATTTCTCCCTGCAGGGGAAAATCGCTTTAATTACCGGCGCTTCTTACGGTATCGGATTTGCGATCGCCTGTGGATTCGCAAAGGCCGGAGCCACAATTGTCTTCAATGATCTCAACGAAGAGCTGGTTCAAAAGGGAATGCAGTCATATCAACAGGCTGGTATTTCCGTCCATGGCTATGTTTGTGATGTTACAGATGAAGCCGCTGTCCAGGCGCTTGTTGAAAAAATTGAACAGGACGTTGGAACAATCGATATTTTGGTCAACAATGCCGGAATTATCCGACGGACCCCGATGCTAGAAATGAGCGCCGCTGACTTTCGAAAAGTCATTGATGTGGATCTCAATGCTCCATTTATTGTCAGCAAAGCAGTCCTCCCCTCCATGATCAAGAAAGGTCATGGAAAGATCATCAACATCTGTTCCATGATGTCTGAGCTGGGACGAGAAACCGTCAGCGCTTATGCAGCTGCGAAGGGCGGATTAAAAATGCTGACACGGAACATTTGCAGCGAATATGGAAAATATAACATTCAATGCAATGGAATTGGACCTGGTTACATTGAAACCCCGCAAACCGCCCCGCTGCGGCAGCTTCAGGAAGATGGCAGCCGTCATCCTTTTGATCAATTCATTCTTGCTAAAACGCCAGCCGAACGATGGGGAACCACTGATGATCTAGTGGGTCCTGCTGTCTTTTTAGCCAGTGATGCCAGCAATTTTGTCAACGGACATGTACTGTATGTTGATGGCGGAATCTTAGCATACATTGGAAAACAACCAGAATAAAGGAGAAAAAGGATGAAAATTGCATTAATCAATGAAAATTCACAGGCAGCAAAGAACTCTCAAATTTATTTTGAGCTCTGTTCTGTCGCTCAAAAATTTCATCATCAAGTCGATAATTATGGCATGTTTTCTGCTGAAGATGAACATCAATTAACTTATGTTCAGATTGGATTGCTGGCCTCTTTGCTGTTATCAACACAAGCCGCAGATTTTGTTGTTACCGGCTGCGGTACAGGCCAGGGAGCAATGCTGGCTTGCAACAGTTTTCCAAATGTTCTTTGCGGTCACATTACAGATGCTGTGGATGCCTATTTGTTCTCTCAGGTCAACGCTGGCAATGCTATCGCCATTCCCTATGCCCAGAATTATGGATGGGGTGCTGAAATCAATCTGCGTTACTTGTTTGAAAAGTTGTTTTCTGAACCGATTGGCGGAGGCTATCCTAAAGAAAGGGCGATTCCGGAACAAACCAACAAACGAATTTTAGATTCAGTAAAAAAGATTACACACCGACCGCTGCTTGAAATCCTTCAGCAATTGGATCCTCAGTTTCTAAGATCAACTCTTGATTACCCTGTCTTTTATGATTTATTTTTCAAAAACAGCAACGACGAAGAAATCAATGCCTGGCTCAAAAGCTTTCTGAAGATACAATAAAAAAAGTTTCCTTTTTAGGAAACTTTTTTTAATTAATAATCCTTGGACAGCTTAACTAATCGGTTATAACGCTTCTGAGCATCTTTCTTGGTCTTTTCAAACATCTCATAAGCAGTTTCACCCTTCAGTTTTGGAAGCTGATTGTAACGAGTTTCAGACATGATGAAGTCCTGGAACTTATCCCAATCCGGCTCTTTGCTGTCGATCGTCAGTGGCTGTTCCTTCCGTGGATCGAAACGATACAGCGTTACATAGCCGCATTCCACCGCTTTGGCCTGAGTTCTTTGATGATTTGCAAGACCGCCTTTAATACCATGCTCAGCACATGGGCTATAAGCGATGATCAAAGATGGTCCATCATAGCTTTCTGCTTCTTTGAAAGCATTCAGCGTCTGCTGTTTATTCGCACCCATAGAAACCTGAGCGACATAAACATGACCATAGGCCATCGCGATCTGTCCGAGATCTTTCTTCGCAGTGGTCTTACCACCCGCAGCAAACTTCGCAATCGAAGCCGCCTGAGAAGATTTGGAAGACTGACCGCCCGTGTTGGAATAAACTTCTGTATCAAGTACCAGAACGTTTACATTCAGGTTATTGGCAATGACATGATCCAATCCACCGTATCCGATATCATAAGCCCATCCGTCTCCACCAACGATCCAGATCGACTTGCTGACCAGATCACGCTCATAATCCAACAGTTCTTTTACTGCTTCATTGGAGCTGGCCTTTACAGCCGCGATGACTTCATCCTTGCAAGCCCGCTGAGCATCCCGGTCGCCATTGGCAGCCAGATATTTTTCAAAGGCTTCTTTGCAGTCCCCATCCAAATTCTTTTCCATGATTTCCAGAATTCGAGCTTCCTTGTAATTCTGAGCCAGTGCCATACCGTATCCATACTCAGCATTGTCTTCAAACAAGCTGTTCGCCCAAGCAACACCATTGCCCTCTTTATCGTTCACAAATGGAGTCGAAGGAGTTGAAGAACAGTAAATCATCGAACAACCGGTTGCATTGGCGACCATCATATCTTTACCAAATAACTGGGAAACCAGTTTGTAATACGGAGTCTCACCACATCCTGGGCAAGCGCCAGAAACTTCGAAATAAGGCATCAGGAACTGGGAACCCTTCACAGTATTGGTTGGGAAGTACTGGGTCTTGTATTCTGTCTCCTTGAACAGGTAATCTGCCAACGGTTCCTGATCCAGTTTGTTGTTGATATCAACCATCTGCAATGCTTTGTTGCCGCCCTTACCCGGACATTCAACCACGCACAATCCACAGCCGACACAGTTAGCTGGGCTGACCTGAATCCGATATTTCAGATTTTCTACTCCCTTGCCCATGGCCGGAATCGTCTTGAATTCCATTGGGGCATTCGCAATTTCTTCATCGGTCAACAGGAACGGACGGATGGTTGCATGCGGACAAACATAAGAACAGAAGCCACACTGGATACAGTTATCTGGATTCCAGGTTGGAACCTGAACCGCAATCGTTCTCTTTTCTTTAAAAGAAACATTGTTATGGATCGAACCGTCCAGAATGCCATATTTGGTGAAATTGGAAACCGGCAAATCATAACCATCCAGTGAGTTAATTGCCATAACATGATTGTCAAAATATTCATCTCCGGTTGATACACGGCTGTTATCAAACGGAAGTTCAGCCCATTCCGGTTTTACAGGAATCTCAACCAATCCAGCTTTTCCGCTGTCGATGGCTTTATAGTTCAGCTGAACGATTTCTTCACCCTTCTTGGAATAGGACTTCTTTGCCATATATTTCATCAGCTCTACCGCTTTGTCATATGGCATGATCTGCTCATTCAAAGCAAAGAAGGCTGACTGCAGAATCGTGTTGGTACGCCGTCCCATACCAATTTCCTGAGCAATCTGAGTTGCATCAATGATATAGAACTTTGCATTCTTTTTCGCCAGACCAGCCAGCAGACGATTTGGCAAATGCTTTTCCAGCTCTTCAGCCGGGAAGGTTGTATTCAGCAGGAAGGTTCCACCTTTTTTCAAGCAGCTGGTCATATCGTATTTGAAGACATAAGCATCCAAGCTGCAGGAAACAAAGTCTGCATTGTTGATGTAATAGGTCGAACGAATCGGAGATTTTCCAAACCGCAGATGCGAACGGGTCACACCGCCAGCTTTCTTGGAATCATATTGGAAATAGGCCTGAGCATATTGATCTGTATTATCTCCAATGATCTTGATCGAGGATTTGTTGGCAGAAACCGTACCATCCGAGCCTAATCCAAAGAACAAGCAGGAGGTATAATCGCCATCAATCGTAAATTCCGGATCCACCGGCAGGCTCAGATGAGTCACATCATCATTAACCCCAATCGTAAATTCATCCTTCGGAGCCTCTTTAGCCAATTCGTCGTAAACCGCTTTGATCTGGTTTGGAGCAGTATCCCGTGAACCCATACCATAGCGTCCGCCGATAATCGTCAGATCCTTGCGATCTTTCAGGGCATGCAGCACATCCAGATACAATGGCTCCCGGGTTCCCATTTCCTTGGAACGATCCAATACGGCGATCTTCTTTACAGAAGCCGGCAGCACCGCCGTCAAATACTTCACGGAGAAAGGGCGATACAGATGCACCTTGATCAAACCAACTTTTTCTCCTTTAGCCATCAGCGCGTCGATTGTTTCTTTGATAGTTTCAGTTACTGAACCCATCGCAACAATCACACGTTCTGCATCCGGAGCACCATAGTACGTAAACGGAGCATAATCGCGACCAGTATGTTCACTGATCTTTTTCATATAATCGGCAACAATATCCGCCACCGCTTCATAATGCTTGTTTTGTGCTTCGCGTCCTGGGAAGAAAATATCATCATTTTCAGCACCGCCACGAGTTACCGGGTTGGTATGCGGATTCAATGCATTGGCTTTAAAGCGTTCTACCGCTTCCATATCACAAAGGCTCTTCAAGAATTCCTGATCCATGACTTCAATTTTCTGAATTTCATGAGAAGTTCTGAAACCATCAAAGAAATGAATAAATGGAACAGAAGCTTTGATTGCAGCCAGATGAGCAACTCCGCCCAAATCCATCGCTTCCTGAACCGAATGAGATGCCAGCATGCAGACTCCCGTCTGACGAGCCGCATAAACATCTTCGTGATCCCCGAAAATATTCAAAGCCCGGCCAGCAATCGCACGAGCTGCGACATGAATGACTCCCGGCAGCAGCTCTCCGGATAATTTGTAAAGATTTGGTACCATCAAAAGCAGACCCTGAGAAGCAGTAAACGTTGTTGCCAGCGCACCGCCCTGCAGCGCACCATGAATCGCTCCAGCAGCACCGCCCTCAGACTGCAGTTCCGCTACCTTAACGGTTGTTCCAAAAATATTCTTGCGTCCCTGTGTAGCCCAAGCATCCACCACTTCTGCCATTGGGGAAGACGGTGTGATCGGATAGATTGCAGCGACTTCTGTAAACGCATACGCAGTATGAGCAGCAGCCGTGTTTCCATCCATTGACATGAATGTTTTAGACATAATAACCTCCTGTTTTCACTAACGGTTTTATTATAAACCCTAAGCTGTGATTTTTAAAGGTTTTTAGCCAAGAAAAGTTCTTAAATCACCTTTAAAAAAACTTCCAGCAAGAAAAAGAAAGCTTTTTCTGACGAGAATGCTTTCCAGTTCTTTTTTCATCAAAAAAAGCGGTAAGACCGCTCTTTAAACTTGAATTCTCGTCCACGCAGCCTGTCGGAATCGCCAGGAACTGATGACGTTGCGGGTCAGCTGATCCATCAGCAAAGCGACCCATGCGCCTACCAAACCAAATCCCATCGGATGACACAGCAGCCAGGCCAAGCCCGGCCGAACAATTGAGACGCTGATGAGCATCAGCATTGCTACAAACTTCACATCACCAGCTCCGCGCAAGCTTCCAATAACAATGACCTGCGGAATCTGAAACAGCACCGTAACCGACAAAATCATCATTGGAATGCTTCCAGCCGCAATGACCTCCGCTTCATTTGTAAACATTCCCATCAGCGGGACACGGAACAAGGTAATAAAAAGCGAAACCACTACGGCCATGGTCATTCCCAATCGCTGAGAAACCTTTCCATGGATCATCGCCATATCCGGCCGCCGGCGGCCTAAGCTTTGCCCAACCAAAGAGGTATTCGCAATCGATAAACCATCCCCAAATGAGAATGAAATACTCATCATCTGCATGCAAACCTGATGTGCCGCAAAGGCTACAGTCCCCAGCCCAGCCACGGCTTTGGAATACATCAGAAAGCCGAAACGCATGAATATTTGTTCTACTAAGGCACTGCTGGAAATATTCGTCAAATCGCGCAGGGCCTGCTGATCGAACCCTTGAAAATGGCTGAAGCTCAAATACAAGAATTCATCTTTTCGCGTCACCGAATAAGTGGCGATCAGAAAAGAAATGAAATTTCCCAGTGCTGTGGCAATGGCGGCTCCGGCAACCCCCAATTTAGGAAAGAAAAACAGTCCATTGATCAGCAAAGCATTGAAAACAAGGTTAACTGCATTGGCTGCAATGTTCGTAATCATCGATATTTTCGTATTGCCGGCCCCGCGCTGGGCGGCAGTCATGGTTAAGCCGACACAATAAAAGAAATTGCCGACCATGATAATTCGGAAATATACAACGGCCAAATCCAGAAATTCGTCATTTGCTCCGGCAAACTGCAAAAACTGTGTTGCAAAAAGACCGCCCAGGCAGGATAAGCAAAAACTCAAAATTACGCTCATCAGGACCGCCTGCCGTAAATAATTGTTGGCACTGTCCCGGCGCTGTTCCCCTTTTCTTCGTGAAACCAACACAGTCACTCCGGTATTTAATGCCAAAATCGTCGCCAGAATAATAAACTTCGGCTGAGTCGTAATTCCTACCGCCGAAATCGCTGCGGACCCCAGACTTCCTACCATCATCATATCAATGGCCCCGATCAGTGCAATCAAAACGCTTTCTACGGCACTCGGCCAGGCAATATCGAAGGTTTTTCGATAAATTTCGCGATTGGATGGAATTTCCCCCACAATTTCTTCCGGTTTGATCATGGATTGCCAGCGAAAAAGCTGCAAAATTTTTTTCATGTTGCTCCCCCTAAAATAAACAGACGCCATTATATCATATTTTTTATCTTTCGACCCTGCTTTCTTTTTCAAACTCTGGAAATACTTCATCAAAAAAAGAGCAGGCGCTCTTTTTTAACCGCAAAGATAGACCCCATCCCGGCCATCCAGTTCTTGTACCTTGACCTGGATATCTTCTTCCTCCGAGGTAGGAACGTTTTTCCCAACATAATCAGCGCGGATCGGTAATTCGCGATGTCCGCGGTCAATCAAGACCGCCAGATGAATTTCCCGGGCCCGGCCATAGTCCATGATCCCATCCATAGCGGCCCGAACTGTTCTTCCTTTATAAAGCACATCATCTACCAAAACGATCACTTTATCCTTCACATCGATTCCCAATGGCGGAATCGGTTCTTTACCGCTTGTTTCGATATCATCCCGCCAATATCGGATATCCATCGCACAGCAGGGAATTTCACAGTCTTCAAACTGGCTGATCATGGCAGCCATCCGGCGTGCCAGCATCTCTCCGCGGGTCTTGATCCCTACCAAAACCAAGTTTTCGACTCCTTTATTTTTTTCTACGATTTCATGGGCAATGCGTACCAACGAGCGACGCATCCCATCTTTATCCATAATTTCCTTCATTTTTTCACCTCTGATGACACTATCACTTTATCAAAATCTTGAACTGGAATCAACCTCTGACTTTTCCCTTCTTCTTTTTCTATAAAAAGCATGCTATAATAGGGCCATGATGAGTTTGTTAAATGATTTTTTTAATTTGATTTATCAGGGCGGATGGCTGTTGCTGGTGCTGACTGCCGGAGGTCTGCTATTAATGTTAGGCGTTTTTCTTCAAACGCTTTTTCGCTTAGCCGTCACAACCCAGAAAAGCTTGCATCCCTTTTTCAATACGGTCCAGCAGCTAGATACGACAGCTCAAAAAATTGAAACCATCAAGCAATCGATCGAACCGGCTGTTCGACGAATAAAAACATTGAAAAAATACGGGCATGGGCTGAGCATGCTTTTCGGTTTCTTTTTTCTAAAAAGAAGGCGGCAGCCATCATAACTTTCGCAAAGCTTCCATCAGCTGAGTCTTAGACTCAGTTTTTTTATCCTTCATTTTGATCATCTTTGCCGGACATCCCGCAACAACGCTCTCCGCTGCAACATCTTCAATCACCACCGCTCCCGCTGCAACAATCGCTCCATGGCCGACACGAACACCTTCCAGAATGATCGCGCCAGCTCCAACCAATACCTCATCCTCGATTACAACTTCTTTTGCGCTAGGCGGTTCCAAAACTCCAGCCAGCACGGCATTAGCCCCAATATGACAGCGTTTTCCCACCTGTGCCCGGGCTCCAATGACGGCCCCCATATCAATCATCGTTTTTTCTCCGATAAAGCAGCCCACATTCAAGATCGCTCCCATCATGATGACCGCATTGTCCTCAATCGTTACATGATCCCGAATCAGGGCTCCATACTCCACTCGCGCATTCAAGGTTTCAATATTCAGCAGATCCATGGCACTATTGCGCGCTAAGCAAAAAAGCGTGACATTTTCCAATTCCTCGAGCTGATCCTGAAGACGATTCAAAATCTGATTTTGAGATCCAAAAATAATCTGGTTATAACTGCCCGGAATCGGTTTTCTGCTTTGTACCAAAGCAATCAGCGGGGTCTTTTTTTCCGCCTGACAAATCATTTCTATCAGCTGTTCACTGTTCAATATCGATCTCTCCTTCAAACACAAATTGGGCATGCCCTTCCATCCAGACTCCTGTCTTTTGAACGGTGCAGAAAACGGCTTCGTGTTCAAAAAAAACAAACACCTCTGGATCAATCCATCCTTCTTCCCATGCCGCAAAAACACTGGCGCATGCTCCGGTTCCACATGCCTGGGTCCATCCAACACCACGCTCCCAGGTCGTTACCCGAATTCTTTTGCGATTAATAATCTCGACAAAGTCCATATTGACTGCCTGGGGGGATTGCGGGGAGTCATCAGGCTGAACAGGCGTGCAGAAAAAAACCTGATGCTTTACGCCTGCGACCTGGAAAAGCTGTTTTGAAAGTGTTTGAACCGGAAGAAAAAAACCGCAGGAAAAAGGATTGCTTCCTGTCTGGCTGACTTCGATCACACCGCTGTCGGTCACGATCTTCTGACAGCGTTCTGCTATTTTCAGCTTTCGTGATATCAGCATGAAACAGCGCAGACCATTGCCGCACATCGCGGCGGAAGATCCATCAGCATTGAGGACCTCCATCCGCAGCGGATCAGTCTTTACGATCAGGATTCCATCCGCTCCAATCCCCCGGTGCCGATCTGTCAAACGAGGAATCAGGGAACGTTTTGGACGACAAGACAGCACGATAAAATCATTGCCACAGCTGTGGACTTTCCAGAACTTTGTTTTCATAGTTCAGCTTATGCCCGAAAAAAAACAACATGCTTGGTCATGTTGTTTTTTAAAATTCTTTTTTTGAATAATAATGCAAGGATACCTGATAAGAAATTCCCACGATCAAGATCAGCAGGACAAGAAAACTGGCTTCGATTGCAATGGCATTTTGTTTCAGGAACATCGTCAGCTCCGTTAACGGAACAATTTTCACGATCGCCAGCAGCAGCACAAACCCGATCAAAAAGAAGGAAATATAGGCATAGCGACCTTTTTCTGCTCCAAATCGTATCACGATAGGAATCAGCAAAGCATAAATGGCCAGAAACAAGCCGCTGGAAACAGACACACTAAGGAACATTGGCAGCCATTCCTGATTTCCCTGAAATCCTCCGAAAATCCATGCAATGATCCAAGAAATCAAAAGCGATGCAAAAAAAGAAGGAGCACAAATACATACTTTCCTTGTACCAGTGTTTTTCGATCCAAAGGCATAGTCAAGGCATAGCTGTCCCAGTGATAGTATTCATCATAACTAAAACTGCTGATAGCCAGCATCATCAGCACCATCGGAATATAAGTATAAACAAAATCAGACATTTCGTTCCATCCCGAAAAAGCCACAATCACCAAAAGAATAAACAGACCATTTCGCAATCCAATAAGAGAATAAAATTCCTTCAAAAGCAATCCTTTCATGCGGTTTTCTCTCCTTTCACTATCAGCAGCATTACTTCTTCCAAACTGCAGCGGTCCAACAGCAATTCAGGATGTGCTTGCTGAAACGCAGAAAGATCTCGAACAAGAACATCCACGCTGTATTGATTGCGCCGCCAGCACAGATATTCGCTGGCAGACAGTTTTTTCAAATCGTTCTCATCACAGCGAACAATGCCATAATCCTCGCATAGCGCCGAATAAGATTCATAGAGGACAATCTCCCCATCCTTCATCAGGGCAATATAATCGGCAAATTGTTCCAAGTCGCTGGTAATGTGTGAAGAAATCAAAATGGAATGCGTTTCATCCTGAATAAATTCGCGAAATAATTCCAGAATCTCAGAACGAACAATGGGATCCAATCCACTGGTCGGTTCATCCAGAATCAATAAACGCGCATGATGGCTTAAAGCACACGCAATGGCCAGTTTCATCCGCATGCCTTTAGAAAAGTTTTTAATCGCCTTGTTATAAGGCAGTTTGAATCGATGACAATAATGTTCAAACATCGTCTGATCCCATCGAGAATAAAAACAGCGCATGATCTTTTGGATATTTTCAATTTTCAAGGTTTCCGGAAAAAAACTGCCTTCCAAAACGGTACCGATCTGTTCCTTTATTTCTTTCTCATCAGCAAGCAGTTCTTTACCCAGAATGCTGATTTCTCCTTGATCCCGCTGGACCGTATTCAGCAGCAATTTGATCAACGTCGTTTTTCCTGCACCATTTTCTCCGATCAATCCCACTACCGCGCCTTGCGGTACATTTAAATTAATCGACTTCAAACAAAATCCTGGGTATTTTTTCCTAAATTTTTGATTTCGATCGCATTCATGCCATCTTTTCCTCCTCCCATAACGTACTCAGCATCGTCCATAAATCTTCCTTTTCCAATGCGCATTTTTGCGCCTCCGTGATGGCCTGAAACAAGGCGGCCTCAATTTTGCGCAGTCGTTCCTCCCGAAGATAATCTTTGTTTTTTTCAGCAACAAAGCAGCCTTTGGCTGGCACCGTCACAATCAATCCCTCTTTTTCCAATTCCTCATAAGCCCGTTTTGTCGTAATCACGCTGATTCGAAGATCCCTGGCTAAGGAGCGAATAGAAGGAAGCAGGCTTCCCCCTTCCAATTCTCCAGACAAGATCTTTTCTTTCAACTGATCAACGATCTGTTCATAAATGGGGCTAGGATTCCGATTACTGATAATTAGTTTCATAGCTCACCTCTGTATATATACAGTATATACAGATAGGCACGGAATGTCAACGCCTAGTCACGAAAAAAGCTGCCTTATTGGCAGCTATAAAGTGACCTTATTTCGATATTCCACCATTTCCGATTCGTTGGCATAAATATAGTGTCCAGGAAGAACCTCCTGCCAACTCCGCGGATCCGTCTTGGAATCTTCTTCCATTCCAGAATAGATCAGCAGCTTTTTATTCTTTTCAATCTGCGGATCCGGCATAGGGACCGCCGAAAGCAAAGACTGGGTATAAGGATGCAGTGGATTTTTAAACAGCTCCTGCGTGGAGGCCATTTCAACAATACGTCCCTTGTGAATGACCGCAATGCGATCTGAGATATACCGAACAACTGACAGGTCGTGGGCAATAAATAAGATGGTCAGTCCGGTTTCCCGCTGAAATTTTTTAAGTAAATTCAATACCTGAGCTCGAATAGAAACATCCAGAGCTGAAATCGGTTCATCGGCAATCAGCAGCTTTGGTTCCATCACCATCGCCCGGGCAATGCCAATCCGCTGGCGCTGACCGCCGGAAAACTCATGAGGATAACGGGAGGCATGTTCTTCCAGCAGCCCCACGCTTTTCAGGGCATCCACCACTTTCTGATGGCGCTCGGCATCACTGTGATACATGTGAAAATTGCTCAGGCCTTCTGATACGATGTAGTCAATCGTGGCCCGTTCATTAAGAGAAGCCGCTGGATCCTGAAAAACCATCTGAATGTTCCGGATTACCCAACGGTCGGTTTCCTTATCCAGCTTGCCGTTGATTTTTTTCCCTTTATACAGGATTTCTCCTTTGCTGGTCGGATTGATGCGAAGAATCGCCCGTCCGATTGTTGTCTTTCCTGAACCAGATTCTCCTACCAGTGAAAAGGTCTCGCCTTCATAAAGATCAAAATTGGCATCCTGGACCGCCACAAATTCTTTCTTCCCATTTTTAAACGTGACTTCAAGATTTTTTACTTCAAGGATTTTTTCTTTATTCTCCGCCATAATATCCTCCTTCCGGACGAATCATCTGCAGAATACGTTCATGCAGGTTGCGAATTGCTTTCGGCGGTTCCACTTTAGGAGCGCGCGGATCCAGCAGCCATGTTTTCGCAAAATGCGTTTCGCTGATCTGAAACATTGGCGGTTCTTCTTCAAAATCAATTTTCATCGCATAAGGATTGCGTGGTGCAAACGCATCTCCTTGAATAACGTCAAACAAACTCGGAGGGGTCCCTGGGATCGCATAAAGATCCTCTCCCTTGATTCCCAGCTGCGGCAAAGAAGATAAAAGGCCCCAGGTATACGGATGACGCGGATCGTAAAAAATTTCTTCAACCGTGCCATATTCGACGATTTGTCCGGCATACATGACCGCTACTTTATCTGCCACATTCGCTACCACACCCAGATCATGCGTGATATAGACAGTCGTGAAACCATATTCCTGAGATAAATCCTTGATCAGCTGGACGATCTGTGCCTGGATGGTGACATCTAGAGCCGTCGTTGGCTCATCACAAATCAGAATTTTCGGACGGCAGGCCAAGGCAATCGCAATAACGATACGCTGCCGCATTCCTCCAGAATACATAAAAGGATATTCGTCATAGCGCTCTGCAGCATTGGCAATGCCGACCCGCTCCATTAGTTCCACTGCCATTTTTTTGGCTTCTTCTTTGGACTTTCCCTGATGCTTGATGATGACCTCAGAAATCTGGCTGCCAATCGTCTTGACCGGATTCAATGAAGTCATAGGATCCTGAAAAACCGTCGCAATCTTTTTACCGCGAATTTTTTCCCATCCTTGGTCATTTTTAATTTTTAAAAGGTCTTCCCCTTCAAACAGGATTTCCCCATGGGTCACCTTGCCGTTGGTATCCAGCATCCCTGTAAACGTTTTAGTGAAGACCGATTTCCCCGACCCTGACTCACCGACAATGGCAATGGTTTCATCTTCAAGCAGATCCAGCGAAACCCGGCGGATGGCCGTCAACACCCGGCTTCTGACCTGAAATTGTACCTCCACCTCTTTAGCTGATAATAATACTTTCTTTTCCATGATCTTACTCCTATTGCATGTGTGTCTTCGGGTCACTGGCATCTGCCATGGTCTGCCCCACGATATACAGCGATACAGAAATCAGGGCACTGATGGCAACCGGAATCCAAAATAAATACCCTGCCGACTGCATGTATTGCGAATATTCCTGGATCATCTTTCCCAGCGTCTGATCGGTCTGCCCTACTCCTACTCCCAAATAAGACAGGAAGACTTCATAGGAAATAAAACTTGGAACATCCCGTGAGATCATCGTTACAATGACCGAGATCAAATAAGGCAGCACGTTATGCAGAATGATTTTAGACGTTGGCGTTCCCAGGCAGCGGGAAGCCAGATTATATTCGCGGTCTCGAATGATCATGACCTGAACACGAATAAAATACGCCGTTCCCAGCCAGGAAGTACAGGAAAGCGCAAAAATCAGCTGTGGTATTCCAGAGCCCAGGACATACACCAAGACCATCACAATCAAAACAAACGGAATATTGGCAACGATGTTGTAGACTTCAAGCATCACCGTATCCATTTTCCGCGAATAGCCCCAGAACGCGCCGACGATCACCCCCAAGACTGTCGTAATCATAGCCGCCGCAAAGGAAATCAACAAAGAATTACGAGTCCCCAGCCAAACCGCATCAAACAGTTCTCGGCCAATGTTATCCGTTCCAAACCAATGAGCAGCACTCGGACGCAGAAAATGTGTCGAAAAATCATTGATTGTTGGAACATTCAGCGGATCGTATCCGCTAATCATCGGCTGAAGAATGGAAAGCACTACGATCAGCCCTGAAATGATGAGCATGAGAATAGCTGGCTTGCTGCTGAAAAAGCGACGAAAGACGCTTTTCCAATAAGAATACTGCGGAGCTGCAATGTGTTCGCTTTCTTCCTGATGAAGAGTGACAAACTGAAAACGAGGATCCATTTTTTTCTTTTCTTCCATCAGCGAGAACCTCCTTTGCTTGACAACTTGATCCGCGGATCAATTTTTGTAATCAAAAGATCGCCAATCAAAAGCGCAAAAACGGACAAAGCTGTAAAAATAAACGTCAGTGTAATAACCATCGAAATATTGTTGGCCTTGATCGCATCCGGCAGCATTTTGCCCATTCCAGGAATCGAAAATACCGATTCTGTAATCACAGAACCGCTGATACACAAAATGATCGAGCTTGGAATTCCCTGAACAATAGGAATGATCGCATTGCGTAAAATATGACGATTAAAAATCTCTTTTTGACTCAGTCCTTTAGCCTTAGCAAATTTTACATAATCCGAGTTCGACTGATCCACCATATACCGCCGTGTCCAGATCATCAAGCTGGCCGTGCTCAAAAGAGCCAGCACAATGACCGGCATCACGTAAGAGCGCAGATCCGTAAAACCATACTGTGGAAACTTATCGGGCAATCCCAATGCATAGCCAATCTGTCGGGCAAAGAAAATAAAAGCCAAGGACGGAACGGCAATCATAAAGTTAATGTAGACCGTTCCCAGTTTATCCGGCCACTGATCCTTCTTTCTTGCCATATAAATTCCTGCCGGGATGGAAATCAAATAGGCCAGCAACAATCCCAGTCCTCCGATAATATAAGACATGTTGATCATGGAAGGACTCTTGTAATTATTGGCACAGTTCGCATAATTGGAATTGAATTTATTCTGATCCAGATGATCAATCGTGGCAGAAGGTTTGTATTGACAGGCATGCAGATTCATGGCCGTTGTCCCCGTCTGTCCTGTTTCATACACAACTTCCCGGGTATCCAGTTCTCCCTGACCACTGCTGATGACATCCCAGGTATCCAATCCAGAATACGTCGGATAGCTGATTCCAAAATTCAGCGTAATCCAGTTTTGATGAATAAAGGGAAATGAACTGTCGAAATAGACCAGATATTGATAGTTGCATCCGCTGCATTGAATGGCAGGGACTCCATTGTAATCCTTTTCGATGTAAATTTTTCGTTCCAGATCAGGATTATCATCATCGATCACTTGATTCGGGCTATCTATTTGGATAAAATTTGCAAAAAAGTTCAGGACCAGCTCATGCGGCAGATAACTGCGCGTTGCATACAACAACCCATTTGTAAATTCTTCAAAGACATAGCCTTTTTTTTCATATTCAGCTTTCAGTTCTTGGGAAGCTGCAGAACCTGCTTCCATACAGCGATCATAGTCTTCGCTCAGCCGACAAAGATCCTGCTGCTGAACAAAGTCCAGGTAACCGAGATCCTCCAGCTTGGTATTTTTATAAACTGCGATTTCATCCGGTTTTCCAGCCAGCTTGATCAGGATGCTGTCATTTTTAAATACCTTGGATTGCGGAATCATTAAATAAACCATCAAGATTACGATCGAAACAACCGCCATGACGGAAAGAACCGATCGGATAACCCGTCCCAGTATGTACTGCTTCATTGTTTCACCATACTTTCTAATTAGTAAAATTAAGGGATTGATTGCTCAATCCCTTAATCTTCACCATTCTATTGGAAAAGCTTATTCGCCCTTTTCCCACGCCGCTTTCGCCGCATTGTACTGTTCTACAGTAACGATATCATTTTGCAATTCCATATACTTGTAGCTGTAATCATAACAGATTCCATAGACACCGTAAGGGGCAGTGAATGGAACAATCTTAGAAACAAGCATCCCGCGCAGCTGCATCTGCTGAGGCAAATAAATTCCTTCGGCAACCAGATATGCATCCGCCTGAGCATAGGCTTCATAACGGGCATCCAGATCGTCTTTGATCGCATCGGCAGCATCGATCAATTCCTGATAGTGCAGCAAGCCAGACTGCTCAAAGGCCGCATCGTCTTCGGCATTAGTACCATAAGGATACAAACCAATCGTGTGCAGATAAGAACCATTATAGATATCAAAAACATCACAGAAGCTCTTTGGATCTCCATAATCCGGACCCCATCCACTGAAAGTATTGATATCATAATCAGCCATGGCCGGATCTTCATTATAGAAGCAGGTGTTATACACATCATCGCTGGATTCCATCTGCAGCGCAATCAAAATCTGTCCGTTCGTATTGGTTTCAATACTGTTCTTCATGGAGTTGCCGCGGTTGACATAAATTGGAGAATCATCGCTGATGACCTGAACATCCAGGGTAACCGGGAACTGAATACCATCGGCTTTGGCTTTTTCAATATATTCCAAAGCCAGCTCAGGATTATAGAACGCGTCAATACCATCGTCCAGATTAGTATCGGTTCCAGTCAGCTCCTGATAATATTTGGTTACCAGCTGGCCATAAGTCGTTCCATCGCTCTTTGTTACAATCGTCGGGACATTATTCATATTCCGCATCATCGAGATCGAAACATCTTCTGAAGCGGACTGCTTTAAATAATCCAGACGGCCATAAGCATGCAAAAGAGCCAGTCGGAAATTCTTATTCAGGATCGCATTTCTGGTATTTTCTTTTTCAGCATCCGTCGTGTGCGCCGTATCTTCATAGATCTTCCGGTTAAAATTGAAATTGATTCCGAAAGAAGAACTGTTCGGCATGGTCGGATAAGCATTGTCTTTATATTTTTCAACATAGCTGTCATAATCTTCCCAAACCGGTGACAGAGAAGCAGAGGCATACACTCCTGCCTCAAACTGCTTGATGTTGCTGTAAACATCAGAACCATCATCATAGAACAGGTTTACTTCGGTGATGTGAACATTATCCAGATCCCAGTAATTTTCATTGGCCTTCATTGAAATCTTGGATTTGGCATCCATCGTTGTCAGGATAAATGGCCCGTTATACAGGATCGAATCCGCTTTAGGGGTACCAAACTCACAGCTGTTTTTATCCGGAGATCCTAACGCACATCCTGCTCCTTTGGAATTCAAGAAATCTTCATTAATTGGATAAAGGATCGAATACAAGCTCATCGTATGAAAATACGGAGTAGAGCCTGTCAGCGTATATTCTAACGTATAATCATCCAGTGCTTTGACACCGACTTCTTCCCACTCTGCTGTTCCATTGACATAGGCATCCAAATTTACAATCGTGTCCTGAACCAGATTCAGCGTGTTGCTGCTGAAATCCGCAGCATGATGAAGACCTGTAACAAAGTCCTGAGCTTTGACTTCTGCATAAACCTCACCGGTTGCGGTAACCCAATTTACGCCCTGGCGAAGATGGAATGTCCAAACCGTTGCATCTTCATTGGATTCATAGCTTTCTGCGATCGACGGAACAATGTTTCCATAACGGTCATTTTCCAAAAGTCCATCCAGAAAATTGTTGAATACCTGAGAATCGGTTGCTTTGTCGGTCACCAGATAATCCATGTTGTCAACATCTGTTTGGTAAAAGTTGTTGTAGACAGTTGGTGCTTCTGATCCGTTGCCTGCATTTCCTTCATTGCTGGAGCATCCGGCAATACCCAAGATCATAGCAGCGCATAAAAACGCTTTGAGTAATTTCTTCATATTTCCCTCCGCATCATAACATTGATGACTTTTTCTATTTTAATGCCGCTTTTTAACGATGTCAATCAGTTTGAATACAAGAAATATTCTTTATAAGAGCTTTTTTTGATTCTTTTTGAAATCAAAATAGGAAATCTATCGATTCTTTTATCTGTTGATTTTTTAAAATACTTTCCTTCATTTTCATAAGGAACCTCATCCATCAGGCTGTTTTTTTTGATTTCATCAAGGTCTTTTTACTGCTGATTTTTGCATTCATAAAGCAATAAAAAAACGAGCAAACATCAAATTTGCTCGCTGTTTCTTCCATGGCAGGGGTGGAGAGGATCGAACTCCCATCTGTGGTTTTGGAGACCATCATACTACCATTGTACTACACCCCTAATAGAAGACTTGGAACTTTTCCAAGCTGCTTTTTTATGGTGACTCGTACGGGATTTGAACCCGTGAATGACGCCGTGAAAGGGCGCTGTGTTAAGCCACTTCACCAACGAGCCAGCTTTGTTGCTTTAAAATAATAGCATACCGTTTTTCGCATTTCAAGCAAAAACAGCATTTTTTCTTTTTTCCTCTTTTCTTCCAGCTAATTCTTAAGAAAAATGAATTCGCTCGCAATTCATTGTCAGTGTATTCTAAATTGTCTATAATGAATGGGAAAAGAGGGAGAAGAGATGATAAAAAAAACAAAACAGCGATCTGGGGTTTCCTGGATCCTAGTATTGCTTGCGGTCATTTTGATGATCGGTGGAACCACGCTTTATGTATTCTGGAAAAATGCCCAGTTATGCTACCATGGCCCCTATGTGGCTTATAGCCGTCAGGCCTTGGCCCAGCTTCCAGAATCCGGCTTAAAACGTACGCTGGCCGAACTGTTTTACAGTAGCGAAGAAATTGAACAAATTCAAACCGGAACGATCGAATACAGTCGGGAAACAGCAAGTGAGATCAATGAGGATGGAATCGAGATCCATCGTTTAAAAGGAACAACGTATCAGGGAGTCATGATGATTGTGCATAACCCAGAGGAGGTCATTGTCGCAACCAATCCGCATATGGATTCAGGTGAACCAGGATATACACTAGAAAAATACATCGCGATGAATGAGGGAATTGCGGGAATCAATGCCGGCGGATTCGAAGATGAAGATGGCAACGGAAATGGCGGTCAAGCCTACGGCATCGTCATTTCTGGCGGAGAACTGATCAGCGGCAGATTAAACGAGTATACGCCAGTCATTGGGATCAACAGTGAAAACAAACTGGTGGTAGGAGACATGACTGCCCAACAGGCCTTAGATTGGGATATTCAGGAAGCAGTCACTTTTGGACCTGTTTTTATCAAAGATTTTGAAGTCGTATTTGACAGTGGACGCCATCCAGGACTCAATCCTCGAACGGTTATTGGTCAGCGGCCGGATGGAGCCATGCTGCTGCTTGTGCTGGATGGAAGACAACCGGTCAGCTTCGGCAGCACCTATCAGGACATCATTGACATCATGCTCGATTTTGGAGCCATGACCGCCGCCAATCTGGACGGCGGCAACAGCACGGTCATGATCTATGACGAAGAAACTCTAAACAGCACCGTTTCCATTTATGGAGACCGCCGGCTGCCCACCGCTTTTTTGGTCAAGAAAGGAGCCGCTCATGAATAAAAAAAGCCATAAAATTCCCGCAGTTTTTGCTGCATTGATCCTCGGCGTTACGGCTATTGCTTGCCTGTTAGCAGCCATACTGATTCCGGCAATGACCAGAAAATCTATTGAGACTCAGGAAGCGGCCCTTCCCGAATCGGCCATCAGTGCTTATTTGCAATCCCTTCAAAATCAAGATATTGAAGAGCTTTACCAGACCTCTTTGCTGGTCAGTCCGCACTACAATACGCTGGAAGATTACCGCAGTCATTTGCAGGCGTTGTTTGAGCAAATTGATCTTGATCAGATCCAAATAGCGCCAGTTCAGCAAAAAGAGAACCAATGGGAATATGATCTTGTCAGCGATGGAAAATGGATCACAACATTAACATTGGCTCCAATTAACGGACAATGGAAAGCGGCAACGAATTTTCAAGAGGGAACAGACTATCGCATTGAAGTTCCCGAAGGCATTTCTTTTACCGTCAATGGCTTTGCGATCAGAGCAGAGGATTGCATTGAACAAGCCACAGCCGCCAGCAATTTTAGCGGATTAAACGATCTCTCTTCAGCTCCGGAAGTCGATCACTACCTGCTTTCCAATCTGCTCAGCGAACCTGAGCTCCAGTTTAATCAAAGCGACATCGGCTTTATTCAGGATGCGCTCAGCAATACTCTGTATGTTGGAAAAATCACTACCGACAGTGAGCTGAAAGCTCGCTTTATCCAAGCGGCCAAAGCACTGGCTCAATATCCAACACGGGACGGAAGCCTTTCTGCCATCACTTCGATGACTGTTACAGGAAGCGATTTTTACAATCGGATCAAAACCATGGATAATCAATGGTATGCGGCTCACAATTCGGCTGTCTTTAAAAACATGACCGTTCACCGTATGATCCAGCAGTCTGAAGATACCGTTCTTGGTAACATAAGCTTTGATTATACGATCAGCGCATCCAGTGCTTCTCGGACCTATCACTGCGGCTATCAGCTGACCCTGCTCCAAGTTGGATCCAGCTGGAAAATTGCAGGGATCGCCATTGATAATGAAATGAAATAAAGCGGCAATCTTGTCGCTTTTCTTTTTTAATCACGATATAATAATGATAGAAATGAGGTTGAATTATGGTTGATTATACAGAAGGTTCAGGAAAACAGTATCACATCGGTGTAGCCAAGGGAGAAGTTGGCCGCTACGTGCTTCTTCCCGGCGATCCCAAACGCTGTGCTAAAATTGCTGCTTATTTTGACAATCCAAAACTCATTGCCGATTCCCGCGAATATGTTACGTATACTGGAACGCTCGATAATGTTCCGGTCAGTGTCACCTCGACCGGAATTGGCGGTCCTTCCGCTTCGATTGCGATGGAAGAGCTGGTCGCTTGTGGAGCAGATACTTTTATCCGGATCGGAACTTGCGGAGGAATGGATCTGGAAGTCAAGGGCGGCGATGTCGTGATCGCTACCGGAGCGATCCGATTTGAAGGAACCACCAAAGAATATGCGCCTATCGAATTTCCAGCAGTCCCTGATTTTCGTCTTGTCAACCACTTGGTTCAGGCTGCTGAAAATCTAAATCAATCGTATCACACCGGCATCGTCCAATGCAAAGACGCTTTTTACGGTCAGCACAAACCGGAGGAATTACCAAATCATGCAGAATTGCTGCGCAAATGGGACGCCTGGCTGCGGCTGGGCTGCAAAGCCTCAGAAATGGAATCAGCGGCCTTGTTTATTGTAGCCAGCTATCTGCGAGTACGCTGTGCCTCCTGCTTCTTGGTCATCGCCAATCAAGAACGAGAGAAGAAAGGACTTCCTAACATCCAAGTTCATGATACAGATATTGCCATTAAAGTGGCCATCGAAGCCTTGCGGCTATGTATCCGACAGGATCAAAAACAAAACCCATCAACGTAAAAAACTGAAATCATTAAACCGATTTCAGTTTTTTCATTCCAATTCCCCACTTTATTCATTAGCAATCGCCATGGAAGTGACCAGCCATTTTCCGCTAAATTCCATCAAAGAAAGCTGATACGTATTCTGATAAACATGCCGTTCTTCTTTGACATAAACGACATAATCAAAACTGACCGTTCCAATCATACCATCCTCTCCCAAATAAGCCAGATCGGTAAAGGTCCAGTTTTCAAAATCAACCCGATCATGCAGACTGAAGTACTGATTATTAAAGCTAGCAAGCGCATCGTATAAATCCGTATTGCGGTAAACACACTGCCGGACACTGGCGAAGCTGCCATCTTCGCTTGTCCATTTTGCATAATTCTCAGAAAAGGTCTGAAGAAGCTCCTGCGCTTCGTGCTGCTGTTGTGCTGACATCTTCTTTCCAACATAATAGGAATCTTTTAGCGCATCCTTCACGACCACAAAAGCTTCATCGGAAGTCGTCACCACCGCCTCATCAATCAAATTATCAACATGATAACGGGCTGCCTGCGGGGCCAGATCTGGATCATCCAAGGAATCAAAAACTCCAAAATTCTTAACTTCAGTGGTTTTATAAGTATCATCGAGCGCGATCCCATTTACATAAAGCGGAACATCCTGATCGGTTTCAATATAAATATTCCGATTATCGATCCGTACCAAAACAGAATAATCTGTTACTCCATTATCGGCCTGACGAAGCATGAGCGTTCCAATTTTTTTCCCTTCATCCAGCATATCATAATAGGTAAAAATATGATCAGAGTAATACATCTCCCGAAAAGTCAACTGACTCAAGTCTCTCCATTCATAAGTCAGCTTCAGATACTCAATATAGGTTTCCCGCGGATTGAACTGTGTTTCAACATAACTGCTCAACTCATAAATCCGATCATACTGTCGATTCTGAAGTAATGAAATATAATAATTCAATGCTCCGCTCTGGGTTGTTCGCTCATAATTTTCCAGTTTCTTATACAAATGCAGCCAGAAGCAGCAGGCAATCAGCATCAAGATTCCAAAGGCCTTTAAACAATTTTTATGAAACTGCTTCATTTCTTTCATGAAAACCATAGGCAGCCTCCTATTTCACGATCCAGGCAGTCGGCACCCGCCGATCTCCCAGCATGGACACGACATGATTGATGATTTCTCCATCATATACCATGACCGTGCTGTTGCCGCCGTCCAGATTGGCCGCATTCATCGCTTCATATTCCTGCATGATCTGAATGCAGTCTTTATAGGTGGCCCCCAAACTGGTCGTTTGGCGGCCATCAATGGTCAGAAGCAATACGGCTCCATCAGCACGTTGACCGATGACTGTTCGCGGATTGACCCCGCCACTGGTTCCTGTAACTTCAATCGGAACAAAATTGACGATAAAAATCGGGCCAAACGTCACAGCATCTCGAATGCCATATTCTAAGGCTTCCTGTGCAGTCATCTTTCCAACCATCAATTTATTTTGTTCTGTAAATCCAACGACAGAGGTATAATCCTCCAGATTTCCGCTGACCAGTTTCCCGTCCTTGATAACAATGCCATACGCCTGACCGCCATTTCCCTGACCGCCGCTGTCCTGAAATCCGCCGGCATTGATTCCCGCAATTGCTCCTGCAGCCTGAATATAGTCTTCAACATAAAAGCCCGGCTCACTGCTGTCCAGATTCTCGGAAACCGCCAGTGAGATACGGGAAGGATCATAAACGATCATCAATTTTCCTTCATACGTCGATCCTTTGATATCAATGATTTCGATCTTATCCTTCAAGGCCTCATCGATCTCAAATTCCGCATTCGGATCACTGACCAGATCCGTATCCGTAATGTTGTTCTGAGTCTGAATCGCCTCCAGTTCCTCCTTGCTGAAAAACAACCGCCAGAGATTGGTATTTTTAAACGTCATGGTTTCCATCATGGTACTGATCAACAGATTGCTAAAAGCAGCAGAAGGACCTTTTAGCACAAGATACAACGTCCCATAGAGGGTAATTGATAACGCAATTCCAAGTGTCAGTCCACCAACAGCCAGCTGATACAAGATTTTTCCTTTTGATTTCTTATCCCTTTTTTGAATCATCGTTTCACCTCGTAGTTTTTTATTATACTATATCCGTCTGTCTTTTTTCAAACTTTCCTTTTTTCGAGCGATCCGATGTCGTTTCTTTTTTAAGCGTTGTTTCCAGCTTAAAACCAAAACAAGAAGGAAGGCTAAAATTCCTAAAATCGCCCAAGGCACCACGCTCATAAAAGCAAACAGATCAAAACCATTGGTTTCAAAAGTACACGTTTCGTTAGGATTAAAACCCTCATAACGATTGGTAGAATTTCGTACTGTAATCAAATAATCTCCCAAAACAGACGTTTTAAAAGTCAGCTGATCGACAGATTGCTGTGTCGCCAGTTTTACAACCTCGCCATCGATCCATTGCAAAACAGTCACAATTTGATTGGGCTGAACAGATTCCGGAAGATCCAGCGTCACCAAAATATAATCATTTAAAACCAATTCATCAAAATTGGATTTTCCATAAAGAGAAAAACTGCTGACTGGCTGAAACCCATTTCCCTCAGCGACTTTTTTCAATAAAGCTTCTTTATCTGCATCCACCGCTTCTTCAATGAACTGAATCCGCAGCGTTTCATGGAATAACGTGCTAAAGAAGTCCTCTTTTTGTAAGGATGTGGCATAGTAAAGCCCTGAAACCCCCAGATGAACTGCATTTTCCTGAATGATCACAGTCCGTTCTTCTTCAGCACGGGCAAAGATCTTATCCAAATCCCGCATTACCGCAAAGGTCATATAAGGAAACATGGCTTCTTCCATCTGTTTCTTCAGCGTCATCAACCGCTGCTGATCTGTTTCATCCAGTTCTTCCTTATCCCTTAGATCACTGATGATCGTTTGAATTTCTTCTGTGATCTCTCGACGGATCGTATCCAATTCCATGACCACTTCCATGGTATAGGTCGTTACCGCTCCTCCATATCGAACCGTCGCCGTCTGAGTTCCTGGCTGCTGGGGATCAATTCCTGAAATCATGGAGGTGGTCAGCGGGATGATTTCGGTCTGCTGATCAGCATAAAGGACTTCGACTTGACCGCCTTCCAGATTGATTCGATCGTTATATTCCAGCACCGTCGATGGAAGTGACAGCATCCGAATCGATTGAATCTCCCGGTATTGAGCATAATAGGTAATCTCCTTTAAGGCTGAAGAAGGCTCTTGATCCCATCCAAGAAAAACAGCATTCTCTTTTACCGGTGCTCCGCATTGAGGAATTTCTCCAACACCAACCTGAAAGACCCGAACCGATGAACCCTCTGAAAAGGTTCCTTCCTGAGCATCAAAACGGATGGTCACCCACTCTTCTTCGTGGATTTTTTCCGGATTGATCAAAACAGAAATAGCAGACTTATCGATGTATCCAACATTCCGTTCAAAATCATAAGTAAAATCGATCTCATTCCCTTCAATCGGGTATAAAGCCGGATCCAGCTGAATTTTATAAGTTGTCTCAAGCTCTTCTAAAACAACAAAGCTCTGATCTGGATGGATACCACTCTCAAACAGAACAATTCCCGTTTCATCATAAATCGGGATACTGACCGGTTCCGTTTTGATGGCCAAGCATTGACTGTTCAAATCAGGATAGCCCAGTGCTGCATCCAAGCGCGCATAATATTGGGCAGCCTTTTCTCCCCAATAAGGATCACTGGCATAGCTGACATTCATTCCGCTGGCCTTATTGCCAAAATATCCGCCATGATATTGAAATTTATCAGGATTCAAATAACTTCCGGAAATATAATTCTTTGCATGACTGTAAATCGAATTGGCCACGCTGAGATAACGGGCTGCATGCTTCTCAACATCGCTGTCATAAGCCGCATGACCAAACAGGTTGTTTCGGGTAAAAGACAAAGAACTGCGGCCACTGGCACTTTCATTCATCGACAGGGAAAGCATCATCAACGCATTGGCCCCAAATAAATTCTGATATTCAAAGAAAGCAGCTTCATACCCAACCAGCTGCGATTGAGTTAAGGTATCATTTGCGGAATCTTTATCCTGATCGGAATAAGCCGTAATCGGACTGGTCGCCATTAGTGTTTCTTCGATATATGCTTGGATCGAAGCACTGTCTGCATTTGTTCTGGTCCGATGGGAAACATACTGATAATAATTATAATAAGGATTCAAAGCATTGACAGCATGCTCGCGGTGTCCCAATCGCACATCGTCAACCATCTGCTGAAATTGAGTTTCTTCATAAAAATAATGACCATCATAACTCAAATAAATTTGATCGGACTGTAATTCTTTTGGAGCCGCAGTCAAAGTAATCAAAGAAGCATACTTAGTCGAGGAAAGATCGCCTTTGATTTGATGAACCAGTTGGCCATCCAGCACGATGTAGCTGCTGAGCTGTGAAAGACTGGAAAGCGGAAGGATCGTCACCTGATCCAGGTCTGCCCAGCCTATTGCTCCGCTGATCATAAACTGAACTCGGCCTTTTTCCAAATCACTTTGCAGATACAAAGCATCCGCCCCATAGCAGCCATTGACATAGCCGTTCTGTTGGGTCAGCACATTGGTAAATTCAAAGTTCGTATCACAAGCTCCAGATCCAATCGCAATGATCCCGTATTCCGTTTGAAGAATGCGCTCCTGCTGCAAAATGGCCAGCTCTTCATAGTTTTCAAGCTCTGCCTGATATACCTGTTGTGCTTCTGTCAAGGAAGAATAATTTCCAAGAATCGTCTGAGTAATCAAATCCTTGACCTGATAGGCTTCTGTCTGCTGTGCCATCACAGGAATCCCAGAAAAAAATAACACCATCAAAACAAAAATACTCACTATTCGTCTTTTCATTCAGGCATAGACCCCCTGGTCCTCTTTCCTCACTTTCTTTTTTATACATTTAAAATGTAACCATTCGCATAATAAGCTCATTTTTATTATTGTAGCATTACTTGATCCAATAAAAAATAAAAAGAAGCCAATTTTCAGGCTTCTTTCACCATTTTCCCATCCAATGTCCAAGATTTGCACTGCGTGATTTCTACCGTTACAATATCCCCTGGATGTACATTCTCACCAGTAAAATTGACCAGCTTGTTCTCTTCGGTATAACCACTGAAAACCTGTTCATTCTTTTTAGATGGCCCATCAACCAAAACTCGTACAATTTTGCCCAGATATTTCTGATTGTTCAAAAGCGAATAGGCATTGGTCTTTTTCATCAGACGCTGCAGACGTTCCTCTTTGATTGCCTGTGGAACGTTGTCCTCCATGCGTGCTGCCGGAGTTCCTTCCCGTGGACTGTAAATAAACGAATAGACATTGTCAAACTGACAATAATCGACCAGATCCAGCGTGTCCTGAAACTGTTCTTCTGTTTCATTTGGAAAGCCCACGATAATGTCCGTTGAAAAAGCACAATTCGGAAGCTGAGCACGAATCAAATCATATACATGCTTGTATTGTTCCACTGTATAGCGCCGGCCCATGATCTTCAAAATCTCATTGTTGCCGGATTGTACTGGAAGATGAATAAACGGCATGATATTCGGATAACGGGCAATCACTTCGACCAAATTATCTGTAAAATCCCATGGATGGGAGGTCGTAAAGCGAATTCGATCGATCCCGGTTTGCGCTACTGCCGCTAAAAGCTCGGGCAAGCCATAATTCTGGTCAAGATCTTTTCCGTACGCATTGACATTTTGTCCTAATAAAGTCACCTCGCGGAAGCCTTGCTGTTTTAATTGAAGCACCTCGCTCAAAATATCTTCAGGAAGCCTGCTTCTTTCTTTTCCACGGGTATAAGGAACGATGCAATAAGTACAGAATTTATCGCAGCCATACATGATATTCACCCAAGCTTTGTGTTTTCCGAACCGGTGAACCGGAAGGTTTTCAATAACCTCTCCCTCTTTAGAATAAACCTCAACGGTCTTTTCCTTGGCCACCATGGCCTGAAACAACAAAACCGGAAGACGATGAAGATTATGCGTTCCAAAAATCAGATCCACATGCGGATATTTTTTCAGGATCGTTCTTACGATTTCTTCTTCCTGTGCCATACAGCCACAAATCCCGAACAAAAGATCGGGGTTGCTCTGACGCAGCTTTTTCAAAAGCCCCAGTTCCCCCAACACCTTATCCTCTGCATTCTTGCGAACAGCACACGTATTCAGCAGGATCAGATCGGCTTCTTCCTCGTAATTTGTCTGCTCAAATCCTAAGGCAAACAAGATCCCTGCAATCGTTTCTGAATCACGCTCATTGGCCTGACATCCATAGGTACGCAAATAAAACTTTCTTCCTGCTCCCAGATGGCGCGCCTGTGCTGGGATAGAAAAAAGACTATGTTCAATGGTCGCTTTTTCCCGCGTCCGAATCTGTGCTGCTTTTAAAGAAGGCAGGACGTATTTTTCTGTTTCTTTCATTGTAGCTCCCTTCGTTTTCTTTCCAATAACCTATGGAAGTATAGCATTGTTTTCTGTTGAAATCAAATACACAAAAAAGCGACAAAAAAACCGGGAATTCCCGGTTTTTTCATTTCAATTTTAGTTCTGGCTGATTGCGCTAACCGGGCAGGTTCCAACACAGGCACAGCAGTCAATGCATGTTCCTTCATCACAGCCGGCTTTTCCATCATCCTGCAAGGTAATTGCTCCTGTCGGGCAAACTCCTGTGCAAGCGCCACATCCAATGCATGTATCCTTATCTACTTTAACTGGCATGTTTCAAGCCTCCTTCTCACTGCAAATATTATAACCCATTTTAAAGCGTTTTTTCAACCACTATTTTTATCGCAGTGCGCAGGCTCCCATCAATTTCCACATCCATAAAAGACGGAATGCAGACGCAATGAATGCCAATGGGAGCCAAAAAGCCACGGGCAATAGCGATCGCTTTGATCGCCTGATTCAATGCCCCAGCTCCGACCGTATTGATTTCAATCCGCGGTGCTTCCTTGATCGCATTATAAATCGCTCCGGCAACGCTGCTTGGATTGGACTTGCTTGAAACTTTTAAAATTTCCATAAAAATACCCCTTTCACCATTAGCGTATGGTTCTTGAAAGGGGTTTATGATTAATTAAGGACGAATCTGGATTCGCTCGATCGCCTCGGCTCGCCAGGTGGTCTCATTCACCGTGATAACCACAGCACAAAAAACAGCAGGACCTTCTGCAATTGTGTAGCGGGTCGCCTCATGATAAACCATATGACGGATCACTTCTTCTTTATCCCGGCCTAAAACACTGTCCCAAGCTCCGCACATTCCTGTGTCACTAATAAAACCGCATCCGTTGAGAATGCGCTCATCAGCAGTCTGAACATGCGTATGAGTGCCGCAGATCCCCACACATCGTTTCGCGAAAACATGCGCAAAAGTAATCTTCTCGCTGGTTGTTTCTCCATGCAGGTCCACAAAGTAAAGATCGGCCGGATTGTCTCTTAGAATCTCCTGCATACATTCAAAAGGATCCCGTTCAATGCGATCCATGAAAACCTGTCCGCACAGGTTCACAACCGCCAAACGTTTGCCACAAACCGGAAGAACCAACACACTTTTTCCTTTATGAAGGGGGCTGAGATTCATCGGTCGAACCAGAATCTCCGCTTCATCAATAAAATCAAGAAGCTCTCCTTTGGAAAAAGTATGATTGCCCATTGTGATGGCATCCACTTTCAGACTTTTGATCTGATGATAAATGCGGCGGGTAATTCCCTTCCCATGCGCCGCATTTTCTCCATTCACGATCGTACAATCAATGTTATATTGCTGTTGGATCTTAGGAAGCTGTTTTGCCAGCACTTCGCGGCCAGCCCGACCGACAAGATCGCCGACAAATAAAAGTTTCATTTTATTTTGCCAGCTCGCTGACCCGCGTTTCCCGAATCACGGTGACCTTAATTTGTCCCGGATAGGTTAATTCTGACTCGATCTTATCCCGAATCTCCCGTGCGATCTTATGACATGCCAGATCATCCACCTGCTCTGGAACCACCATGACCCGAATCTCCCGGCCTGCCTGAATGGCATAAGTCTTACTAACTCCTTGGAAATCATTGGCAATTTTCTCCAGCTGTTCCAAGCGATTAATGTAATTTTCAAAGCTTTCAAAACGGGCTCCAGGGCGCGCTGCGCTTAAAGCATCTGCTGCCGCAACAAGATTAGAGATCAGATGACTTGGTTCCACATCTCCATGATGAGACTGGATCGCATTGATCACGATCGCATCTTCTCCATGTTTCTTTGCTACTTTGACACCCAATTCAATATGACTTCCATCCTGTTCAAAATCAATGGCTTTTCCAATATCATGCAGCAGCCCCGCCCGCTTAGCCAAAGACTGATTCAGTCCCAGCTCCGCGGCCATCATTCCCGCCAGCGCCGCCACCTCCATGCTATGATCCAGGCAGTTTTGCCCATAGCTATAGCGGTATTTCAGTCTTCCTAAAAGCTGAATCAATTCCTTATCAATTCTTCCGATTCCCAACTTGAAAACCGTTTCTTCCCCGGTCTTCATCATCGTATCATTCAATTCTTTGGTAACCTTATTGACCACATCCTCGATTCTACCCGGCTGAATTCGTCCGTCACGAATCAATGCTTCCAAAGCCAGACGGGCAATTTCCCGACGAATCGGATCAAAACAGCTGATCGTAATCGCTTCCGGCGTGTCATCAATAATCAGATCGACTCCTGTTGCCTGTTCGATGGCTTTGATGTTTCGACCTTCCCGGCCAATAATTCGTCCTTTCATTTCCTCTGAAGGCAATCCCACTACCGAAACGGTCCGCTCCTGCGTTTCCTCCTGAGCATATCGCTGAATAGCCAAGGCAATCACATTTCGTGCAGTCTCCGCGGCTTTGCTTTTAGCTTCTTCCTCTCGGTCTCGGATATAAGCGGTTACTTCTTTATCCATTTTCTTTTCGACCGCTTCCATCAATTCTTTTTTGGCATCCGTTGCACTCATGGATGCTACACGTTCCAATTCGACGATTTGCACATCGATTTTTTGCTGCAATTCTGCTTCCATTTTTTCAAGCACAGATAGTTTTTCAGTAATTTTCTGATTCTTATGTTCGATTTGTTTTTCTTTTGCCGTCAAAGTTTCATCACGAAAATTCATCGTATCTTCACGACGCGATAATTTTGCTTCCAATTCCTGAATTTCCATTTTTCTCTCTTTGACTTCTTTTTCCGCTTCCAGTTTTAATTCATAAACTTGCGATTTTCCATCCAATACTGCCTGCCGGACAGTATTTTCTGCCTGGCGGTTCGCATCTTCCAAAACCATTGCCGCTTTCTGCTGGGCGCGGTTTAAACCGAGTTTGGATATTGCCAGCATGCCGACAACACCAATCAAAATACCACCTATACCGAACAAAATGGAAGAAATCATAGGGTTATTCATCATCATTCCTCCATTTTCTATAACGATTGAGTATTTTACTCGTTTATATAATACAATTATTTAAGCGTTTTCACAACCTTTTAACAAAATTCCTTTCTTTTTTCTTTCTTTTTTCTTAAAATAAATGAAAAAAAATCAGCAGATCAATCCTGTTGATTAAACAATTTCTCTTTGATTTTCGCCGTGATTTCTGCATCCAGCTGCGGATTGGCAATCAGCATCTGACGTACGCTGTCACGTCCCTGGCCAATTTTTTCACCATTATAAGAAAACCAGGCACCGCTTTTCTGAATGATATCCAAATCAACGCCAAGGTTAATGACCTCTCCAATGTGACTGATTCCTTCACCATACATAATTTCAATCGGAGCCGTCTTAAACGGCGGAGCGACTTTGTTTTTGACCACTTTGACATTGACCTTGTTACCAACGATTTCTGAACCCACTTTGATAGCCTCGCCCTTACGGACATCCAAGCGAATCGTGGAGTAAAATTTTAAAGCACGGCCCCCCGGAGTAGTTTCCGGATTGCCAAACATGATGCCTACCTTTTCCCGCAGCTGATTGATAAAAATTGCCGTACATTCACTGCGGTTCATCACCCCAGCTAATTTACGCATGGCCTTGGACATCAGCCGCGCCTGAAGTCCAACCTGAGTATCTCCCATTTCTCCATCCAGCTCTGCCTGCGGGACCAAAGCAGCCACCGAATCAATCACGATGAGGTCAATCGCCCCACTGCGCACCAGAACTTCTGTAATTTCCAGCGCTTGTTCACCCGAATCCGGCTGAGACAAGATCAGCTCATCAATGTTCACTCCCAAATTTTTAGCATACATCGGATCGATCGCATTCTCAGCATCAATAAACGCTGCCCTTCCTCCGGCTTTCTGACATTCCGCAATCGCATGCAGAGCCAGCGTTGTTTTTCCTGATGATTCCGGACCGTAAATCTCACAAATCCTTCCTTTTGGGTAACCTCCAATGCCAAGCGCAAAATCGATGGCAATGGATCCGGAACTGATCGCATCAATTTCTACTTTAGCACGGTCCCCCAGCTTCATTACTGAACCTTTTCCATATTGCTTTTCAATGGCCTTCAGAGCTTCCTGAAGCAAGGCATCTTTTTTGGAATCTTTTATTTCTTTCTCGTCTTTGGTTTTCTCGTTCATCGTAAGCATCCTCCTGCTCCTTATATTCTACGGGAAGCAATCCGTCCCTTTTATTTACTTTCGAAAATGTATTCCTTTAGCTGATTAAAATAAGAGACTCCGCTGGCAATACTGATAAAGGCCGTAAACCAAAGCAAAAGATCTGTCATTGGAATTCGGTACAATTCAAACGGAAGGTTATTCAAAAGAATCAGGACAATAGTGATCATTTGAAGCACCGTCTTCAGTTTTCCAAGAAAGCCTGCCGCTACAACGACCCCATTGCTCATTGCGATCAAACGACACCCGTCAACAATGGTATCCCGAGCAACCATCAGCAGTACCGGAACCACCGGGACGATCCCCTGTGAGACAAACAAAATAAACATCGTATTTACCAGCATCTTGTCTGCGATGGGATCCGCAAATTTTCCAAAAGTCGTTACCAAATTGTATTTTCTAGCCAGATGTCCATCAACAAAATCCGTGATACTGGCCAGCGCAAAAATTGCCAAGACGATCACATTCAGCAACGAAAGCGAAACTCCCGTAACTCCACCAAAATGAAACACCGGGACAAGAAGATCAAATTGCGCATATGGAAAGATCCAGACCAAAACCAAAACCGGAATCAGGCAGATTCGTGCCAAGGTCAGCTTATTAGGTAGATTCATCTTTACTCCCCTTTCAAAATGAAATGCAGCTGCTGACCGCGCACCAACTCCCGAACACGCTCATCCAGCACATATTCTTCATTGTTGATATAAATTTTATTATCTTTCAACACTCCAAAATGGACCGTGATATCCAGATCCTGCTCGGCATTATGAAGGATCTCCATCGTTTCTCCAGGCAAGTAGGTTTTGCTTGCGGGATTATCTGTGACCACTCCATTATAAGAAACACGCATCCAAGTCTCTCTTCCAAACTCAATTCGAATCGATATCTGGTCATTTTCATTCCAACCGCGCAGCTCATAATTAATTCCATCTGCTGTGGTGATCGAAAGCGGCTGACTATCCGGCGTAACCGGAATTTCCGTACTATCAGGAGTTTCTGAATTCAGTGGATTTTCACTTGGCAGAACATCCACAATCGGGGTTTCAGTCGGCTTTGACTGAAATAAGGAAGGTCCCAATTTCACCGCAAAAAGAACGATTGCCCCCGCAATAAAAACAATAACCAGAATCAAAGAAATCAATGAGTAATCCAGTTTCCTTTTTTCCGGCTTCATCCGATCCCGAGAATCTTGGATCCGCTTATTAATTGTTTTCTGCTTTGCCTCACGGTCCTGAATCACTTTCAAAGACTGCGTCTCCATATATTCATCTAATTCATTTTCAAAAGCTTCACGAATTTCTTCAAAATCAAGTTGAAGGGCCTGACAGTAAAAGCGAAGAAAATAACGAAGATAAGAAAGATCGTCTTTAAAAAAGTCCATATCGCCGTCTTCCAATGCTTTAAGATAATGAGGCTGAATTTTAGTTCGGATACTCATTTCTTCTAAAGTAAAACCGAGTTCTTCGCGCCTTTTTTTTAATTTAGCTCCTAAATCTTTCATTCGCACACCTCAGATTGTATCGTTATTATTATATCAATACCTGCTCGCTTTGTAAAACAAAAAAGAAGCTTACAACAATCCATACCGAACACCGCCTTGCAGACTTCTTCATGCAACAGATATCCCTACTGCCTCTAACTGCAGAAATAGCATACCACGAGGAGATTTTTTTTCAAGAAAAAATTACGCTTTTTCCCTGCGTAAGCTTCTATTACATAAAAAAGAAGACCCTCACGGATCTTCTGGAATTTTCACACTCTGTAAGCCATGTTCTGTCCCCTGATTCAGGGTGGCAACCATTTATCTACATGCCTAATGACATGTCCCTGCATCCCTTCAATTTGTTCTGCAGGATTCCCCTACCAAATTTGGGTTTCTCGCTTGCGGGGTTTATCGCGTTCCACTCCGGCAGTTTCCCGCCGGACTCCGTCACTGTGACACTTTTACAGACATCCGCCTTAGCCTGAGGCCTTAGGCATTCTGCCAGCCGTCAGTTTCCTGCCTGGCCTTATGAATTAGGCCAGCACAAACACTACAATCATCGCAGATTGTGCGAGCATGGACTTTCCTCTGGACGAATCCAGCGGTTGCCCGAATGTTAAAATCCCTGTTTGTTCTTATAAACTTCCTGTTCCAGTCGGGATAATCTTTTCAAGATATCTACCTGTGAAGAATTCACCGTCTCAGCATCTTCCATGGCTTTGGCACGTCCTTCCAATTCAATGATCTTTGCTTTCAAAGAAGCGATGGTCCGCTCCTGCGCCAGATACTGCTCATTCATCTCCGCAATCTTCTGTTCATACATCTGGTAGTCTTCAATCACCAGATCCAAGAGCCGATCTACCTCTGCAGGAGCATAGCCCTTGAAATCAACATGAAATTCTGTATCCAGAATTGTCTGGACATCCAAATTGCATCGGTTCTCCATACTGTACACCTTCCGTTCTGTATTATTTTCTCAAAATCAAAATCAAAATGCAAGCCATTCCGAAAATAATTGCTCAAATTTGCTCCAAAGCACAAAAGTAACAGTCTATCAGTCTTTCACAATAACGATCCTGCAGCATCCGTCGGCAAAATTGTCCACGGCAAATTGGATAAATGCAGCAATGCATGCAACGCTCATCGGGTTCGTTTAAAAAAAATCGTTCAATCGTTTCGTGGGCAAGACGAAATGAACCGCCATTTTTTAATTTTCCAACCTGAATCGGAGGATTCAACGTACAACTGCAGCATTTTAAAATCTGTCCCTTTAAATCAACCATCAGGGAGTGCCTTCCCATTGAAAAACAGCTAATCTTCTCAGCCAGAAAAAGTTTTTCCGAAAATGGTATACTACTTTTCTTTCTAACCCCAGTCATCCCCGGTAAAACATTCCGATCCCAAAAACATTCTGTGTTAAAGAGAATATTAAATCGATCATCAACTTGAAAAAGTTCATCCATCCATTTTTTTAGTAAATGTCTTTTCCTTTCCTCAAGATTGATTCGAAAAAAGCATTGAAATTTAAATGAACTATGATGAAGAAAATCAATTATTTTTTCCAAGTTTTCTTTTTCGTTTGGATCGGTCAGCTCCTGCTCAGTAAGCTGGATCTGAAATTCATTCACTTCTTTTTCAAGCAGCCTTTTTATCATAGAAACAGCCAAGGCTTTCCCAGGAATCATAACCCCTATTTTTAAATCCACTTGTTTCCGATTCATGGCCTTTTTTAACCATTCGATCTTCTGCATGCACCTTTCAGCAAAAGAAAGGGCCTCTTTTCCAGATATAGTTAATTCAATAGCTTTAACTCCATACAAATACTCATATTTGTTTATGAACCGAAAAATATTTCGGCACATTTTCTCGCTTGAATACGCCCCATCCAAACTCGTTTCTACTGGATCCGTCAAAATAACGACCCGCATTTTTTCAGGCTCTTTGTACAAACGCTGATTAGCCATCTGAACTTCAAGATGCCCCATTTCCTCTATTAGCATTCCTTTTTCTACCATCTTCTTCATGATTAAGCTATTTTCATTAAAATGAAACCTTCTTCTTGAACTCATCACATCGATTTCATGCAATTCTTTCGAATCCACAATAGCAAGCAATTCATCATTCAACGTATTATGCAACAAATACATCCCATTTCTTCTTGACAAATTACAGTATTCTGAAAATCTCAGCATCTTATCTACCTCCGAAATAAGTAACTGTAGCATATAAAAAAAGCAGAAAAAATAAAGGCCCAATATAAATTTAAAATCACAAAAAAATGGAAACTCTAATGCAGATTTTCCATTATTTCATAATATCGAAAAGCTTCTTCATATTTTCCTTTTTCCTTCTTACAGTCAATCAGCTCTTGATATAAAAGTCTCATAATATCAATATCGTGCTGCTGAGAAGAATGCGTAATATATTGAATTGTTTCTTCCAACGCCTTTTCTTGATTTTTCTTTTTAAGAAGGATATTTTCCGTCATTTTTAATAACCTATATTCCAAACAACGTTTATTAAGTATTTCGCTCAATCCTTTCTCTACCCAACTTTTTGCTAACATCGGCTGTTTCAATTTATATAATGCAAATGACCTATGGAAATATAAAATATTATCTTTACGCCCGTAACTTATTGCTTTCTCAACATTTTCAATCACATTTTCATATTGCTTAGTCAATAAATAAATCCAAGAGAGATTTTGATAGTTTACTGCAATAATAGGATGATTATCTAAAGTTTTTGCTGCAACAATTGCTTCTTTACAATACTGAATTCCGTTTGAATATTCTTTTAAATGAAAACAAACCAGCCCTTGATGAGATAAGCATTGAGCTGTTCTTACAAAATTATTCAAATCACTAAATAAATTTTTAGCCTTCATATTGTATACAAATGCTTCTAGATCTTTTCCTCTTTTTATCCCAATTATTCCTAAATGATAAAAAATCATAGAAAGATTTTCATTGTTATTCATTATCCGTAATGCCTCTTTAAGATAATGATAGGCTTCAGTCAAATTATCTGAATTCTTATAATATATTCCTAGATATAAATAATAAATCTGTTTTAATCGGCCCTCAAAATGGAAATCAATCTTTTTTAGAATCGATCTGATAAACTCATCTTGTTCATTATCCTTATCAAATAAAACATTGTAAATAAATAAAAGTAAAATATATTGTGGGAATATTAAAGTATTCTCAATAGTAGCCTCTTCAGCATTTAAACATTTAAATATTCTTATTGCATCATTGTCTCTACAATAGAAACAATCTTGAACAAACTGATTGAATTTTTCAATAAATGAATTTATATACTCCACATCATAGAAATAATTGACTCCTAATGAAGTTAAAATTTTATGATCCGTATCAGGATTGATGCTTAAAAAATTGACTTCATCCTCCAATTTTGTCAAATACTGCACAGAAATTCCACATTGTTCACATACATCTTTCTTGGAAATTTCTTTATAAAGACGAATTGTTTTATAATATAAACCCTTTTCATTCTTTTTCATGCTACCCCTGCTCCATTTATTTCTTTTATCATATCATGTGAATAAAAAAAAGGGGATATAAGTATAAAACTTAGATCCGACTTTTTTAATCTTGGCAGAAAGCGCATCCGCCGCCATAAGTAACGATTCCACCACACTCTTCATCACATTCATGCGTGCAGCCTTCACCAGTAACTGGATCATAGCCACATTCTTCGTCATGAACATGAGTGCATCCTGGAACGCCGCCTGCATTTAACATTGCAGCAATCATCACCATAATAGCCAATCTTTTCATCTTTCTTTCCTCCTTACGGTGCATATTCTAATTGAATATAAAAAAGATTGAAGAGAAAATGTAAATTTAATTTTTTATAAAATTCATATTAAAAGCTTTAAAAAACTGTTATTTTTTTTTTTAATCCACCTCAAAACTAAATCCAGAGCCCACTTCAACCACTGGTAACAATTGCAGCATCTGTGCCTTGGCTTTTAAAGAAACACAGTGACACGGATAAAGAAATGACACTTTTTTTTGTTGCAAATAGCAAATTGTCGAAGTCAGTCTTTCCCCCGTTTCAAACAAATGAAAACCGCCAATTATAGCGTAAATATTCTGTTCATTAAAGACTTCACAAGCCACTTCAGAAATGTTGCATATTCCGCTGTGAGAGCAACCTGTCATGATAACGATACCATGGTTACACTTGACCGCAATCGCAGTATCATCCAGCATAAAGTCCGGTCGATCATTCATCATTCCAATAGAATATCGATTTTCAAATTTACATTTAGGGGGAATCTCACCAAGAAACAAAATATTTTTTACAATCGAAAGCGGTTTTTTCGAAAGATGAAGAACGGCCCCTTTTTGTTCTAGATCCTCAGCAGAGAAAGGGGAACCAATGTGGATTCCATTTTCTATCCTTTTTTCAAAAGCAGCAGGATGTGCATAAATATGAACTCCTTCCAAACCAAATTCTTTCTCAAAAGAAACCAGTCCACCTGTATGATCATTGTGCCCATGAGAAAATACAATTTTTTTAATTTTTGAAAGATCGATCCCTATTTTTTCTGCATTGCGGATAAAGACATCCGAATAACCGCAATCCAATAATATGGATTCTCCATCCGATTCGACATAAAGCGAAAAAGCGGGTTCACCAAGGTAATACTGGTCGATCAAGGTATGATTATCTGCTAAAACAATACAACGCATTTTTTCTTTTTAAAGAGGATCCTTGCAGCATCCTCTTCATTCCTTTCTAGACAGCCCTCTGTCTTTTTTTATCGAATTTCCTATCAAAATCCTTTACACTCATTCTATCTTATTTTTTTATTTACGGCATCCAAAAGCAATTCTTTTTAATTCAAAAGTAGGATCAGCTATTTTCCAATACTGAGAAACATGCTAAGATTAAAGCAACCTATCTAAATACTTTAATTTACAGTTTTTTCTTATTTTAGAAAAACTACCCTAATCTGATACAGCTTTATATTCAGATTATCCAAATCAAGGAGATTATGATGAAAAAAATGAATTCTCTTTTTAAAAAGGGAAATTGGATCTTTGCCCTTTTCATCCTAGCGCTTGGCTGTTTCATTCTTTTTCAGCGCAGTGCTTCTACTCACGTTTTAGTTCAGCTCATTGGAATCATTTTGCTTCTTTACGGATTCTTTAT
>CALVGQ010000005.1 GCA_944327135.1 uncultured Erysipelotrichaceae bacterium
ATCCCGATTTTTTTATGTATCCAGCAAGATCAGGACGAAAACGTTAAAAATTAGAATTCAAACCAATTAAAAAGCCCCTTCCTCTCACCATAAAGTGAAATACAGAGGCTTTTGTCAACACTCTGAAGGAAGATTTAGATAAATCTTCCTTTTTTAGATTCTGGATCTTTAATTTGCCATCAAGTCTTGAAAATTGATGAGCGTTAAAATTTAGTAAATCTTGGAATCCATCATTGTCGGATGCTGGAATGTTTTTTATACTAAAATCAGAAGGAAAGCCTGATTTTCAGGCAAAAGGAGGTGCCAATGAAAACCGCTATTGGAACATGGAAAAATCAAACTGTCCATCAGTTTGTACTGGAAAATGAAGCGATTCGCTTGGAACTGTTAGATTTTGGAGCGCGGGTTCGTTCCTGTTATCTGAAACAAAGCAAGGTGGATGTTGTTCAAGGCTTTGATGATCCACGCGGCTATGTGGAAGGAATCCGATATATGGGGGCAACGGTGGGAAGAGTGGCGAATCGGATTGGTCAGGGAACCTTCGTCCTTCATGGGAAACGATATTGGCTTTCCCGTAATGACCGCGGAAACACGCTGCATGGCGGAGAAAAGGGGCTTGATCTGCATTTTTTTGAAGCTGAAGAGAAGCCGGATCGGATTATCTTTTCCTTGCACAGTCCTGATCAGGAGGAAGGCTTCCCGGGAAATCTTACCTTGCTTGTCAGCTATCAGCTGCTAAAGGACGGCTGGGCTTTTGAAACTGAAGCGAGCTGCGATCAGGACACGCTTTGCTCGATTACCAATCATGCCTATTTTAACTTAAGCGGTCACGATGCTCAGACGGCCCTGGATCATTTGCTGAAAATTGAGGCTGATCAATACAGCCCATGCGATCGAAATGGTTTAACGCTGCCGGTGCTGTGTGAAACTGCTCAGACCCCGTTTGATTTTAGGGAGAAGGTTCGAATCGATGAACGGCTGGATTTTAAGCATCCGGATATTCAGGCAGGAAATGGCTATGATCATAATTTTATCCTTCGAGGAAAGGGATTACGGCCGGCCGTGGAAGTAACCGGTCGGGCAGCCACGATGCAGATGCTGACGACAATGCCGTGCCTGCATTTTTACAGCGCTAATTTTCTTGGAAAAACGATCCCGGGAAAGCAGGGCGTCCTTTATGAAGACCGCAGTGCCTTGTGCTTTGAACCGCAGTATTTTCCAAATGCGATCCAATATTCCTGTGCGGAAGCGCCAATTCTTTGCCGGAATGAAAAGATGCATCATCGTACCGAGTATCATTTTAAACAGAGGGAAGCGTTATGAGAGCTCAAGAAATCAAAGAAAAACTTCTGCAACATGAATTCGATCATGCCTTGAAACAATGTGTGGTCGATCGCAGTCTAGAAAAGGAAGCACTTCGTTATTGTCAGCTTTTAAATCGTGCTGAAGAATGCTTTCCAAACCGCGAGTGGCATTTGTTCAGTGCGCCGGGAAGAAGCGAGATTGGGGGCAATCACACCGATCATCAGCACGGCAGCGTCTTGGCGGCCAGTGTTAATCTGGATATGATTGCCGCTGCAGCCAGGCAGGAAGCCCGGATCCAGGTAATTTCAGAAGGATTTGAACCGATCGTCATCGAAATCGAAGATCTGAGCGTGCACGCTTCAGAGCGAAATAGCTCGGCAGCATTGATTCGTGGAATCTGTGCCGGGTTTCAGCAGCGAGGATGGAAGGTCGGCGGCTTGATCGCTTACTGTCAAAGCAATATCCTGCCAGGCAGCGGAATATCCAGCAGCGCAGCTTTTGAGATCCTGATTGGAACGATTCTTTCGCATCTGTATAACGAAGGAAAGGTAAGTCCGGTAGAGCTTGCACAAATCGGGCAGTTTGCGGAGAATGTCTATTTTCAAAAGCCATGCGGACTTTTGGATCAGATGGCCTGCTCGGTAGGCGGCTTGATCAGCATCGATTTTGAGGATCCGAAGAATTCGCGGGTGGAAAAGGTAGAAGTGGATTTTTCCAGCAGATATGCACTGTGTTTGATCAATACTGGCGGAAGCCATTCGGATCTAAGCGAAGAATACGGACGGATGCCTCAGGAGATGAAGGAAGTGGCCTGTTTTTTTAACAAAGAGGTACTGCGAAAGATCACGATGGAAGAAATGCTGCAGAAAACAGCTGAGCTGCGACGGCAGGTAAATGATCGGGCATGGCTCAGGGCCTTTCATTTTCTGCATGAGCAGCAGCGGGTCGAAAAGGAAGTTCAAGCACTGAAAAACAAGGACTGGCAGCAGTTTCTTAAATTGATCGTGGAATCGGGGCAAAGTTCCTACATGTACCTTCAAAATGTGATTGGGGCGGGTCAGATCCAGCATCAAGATCTTGCGGTGGCCTTGGCGCTTTCTGAGCATCTTTTAAAGGACAAAGGAGCCTGGCGGGTGCATGGAGGCGGACTGGCAGGAACCATTCAGGCTTTTGTCCCTTATGAGTATTTAGATGAATATCGCCAACAGATGGAAGCTGTTTTTGGCGAAGGCAGCTGCTTGTGCCTGGCCATTCGTCCGGTTGGTGGAATGGCTTTGCTTTGAGGGCAAAAGTTTGATCTAGGCATTTCACGCAAAAGACTTGAGCTTGGCTGGAAAGCGATTATAATTAAAAGCAAATGGAGGAAAAATAATGAAAACAGTTTGGGAAAAATACCAGGATTCCATGATGCAGGAATGTTTTCAGTTCAATGAGAGCTACAAACAATTTATTTCTGCCTGCAAAACGGAAAGAGAATGTGTAAAAGAAGGAGTACGGCTGGCTAAAGCAGCGGGATACACCGATATTCAGGAATACATTGCTGGAAGAAAAGAAGCAAAGCCGGGCGAGAAAATTTATGCCGTTAACATGGAGAAGGATCTGTGCCTGTTTGTTTTGGGTAAGAAACCGCTTAGTGAGGGCATGAATATTTTGGGGGCTCATATCGACTCTCCGCGGCTGGATATCAAACAGAAACCGCTGTATGAGGATCATGGGCTGGTGCTGATGGATACGCACTATTATGGCGGTGTGAAAAAATATCAATGGGTGGCGCTGCCGATGGCGCTGCACGGTGTGGTCTTTAAAAAAGACGGAACACGGGTGGATCTGTGTATCGGAGAGGATCCCAAAGATCCGGTCGTGGGCATCAGTGATTTGTTGATTCATTTGTCGGCCGATCAGATGAAAAAAACGGCGGCTACGGTGGTCGAGGGCGAAGATCTCAATGTCTTGGTGGGCAGCATTCCTACCGCGTCCAAAGAGGAAAAAGAGTCTGATCGGGTCAAAAGCGCCATTTTGAAGCTGTTGAAGGAACAGTATGATATCGAAGAAGAGGATTTTATCTCGGCGGAGTTGGAAATTGTTCCAGCAGGAGAAGCACGGGATTATGGCTTGGATCGCAGCATGGTGATCGGCTATGGTCATGATGATCGGGTTTGCGCATATACGAGTTTGATGGCAACCTTACAGATCGAGATGCCGCAGAGAACGGCCTGCTGCATTTTGGTCGATAAAGAGGAAGTCGGCAGCAACGGTGCAACGGGAATGCATAGCCGTTTCTTTGAAAACATGGTTGCGGAGCTAATGAATTGCACCGAGGATTACAGCGAATTGAAGTTGCGCCGCGCGCTGGCTGCCTCCAAGATGCTTTCCAGCGATGTCAGTGCTGGATATGATCCGAATTATCCGTCAGTGAATGAGATGAAAAATACGGCCTTTTTAGGTATGGGGATTTGTTTTAATAAATATACTGGAAGTCGTGGCAAAAGCGGCTGCAACGATGCCAATCCTGAGCTGATCGCCGAGCTGCGGGCTTGTATGGAAGAAGCTGAAGTTCAGTTCCAGACCGCGGAATTAGGCCGTGTCGATCAGGGCGGCGGCGGAACGATTGCCTATATCCTTGCGAATATGAATATGCAGGTAATCGATGCAGGAATCGCGGTTCAAAACATGCATGCGCCATGGGAAGTGGTTTCCAAAGCAGATGTTTACGAAGCGTATCGGGCTTATGCCGCTTTCCTGAGTAAAATTCAATAGAGTACTAAAAAGATCCGGAAAGCCCGGATCTTTTTGATTGAA
>CALVGQ010000006.1 GCA_944327135.1 uncultured Erysipelotrichaceae bacterium
AACCATCCATGAAGAATGAAAAATTAGAGAAAGTGCGATCTTCTACATAGAGGTCATATTTTCGTATTTTCTTTGACTTGTCCGTTTCAAACGGTTCTCCGATTACTTTGATTTCATCGCCCTCGTCCTGATACGGTTCTTGATAATAATGATCAAGATCAAGACTTTCGTTTTGATACAGCGCAACGCCGCACTTGTCAAATATTTTATTCAGTGTAGGCATAATAAACCTCCATGCAGCTATTATCGCAAATGAACTTTCCTTAAACCTCCGTGCCGACTTATCCCATTATTGTAGGAGGTGCTGGTATAAAAATGTGGCTTACTTTTTGTTTTCAGTGGAAGTCTTGATATACTTTCCACTTTTAATTCGAGCATCTGCCGGTTTCGGCTCATCATCAGGGATTGCCCAAGTGCGTCCGATTCTTATCGCGCCCGGTATGCGATCTTCATTACATAAAATTTGTATGCGGCGCGTAGAAATACCCCAGCGTTCAGCGGTTTCCGTTACGGATAGATATTTCATTTTGTAACCTCCGATTACCGTGATTTTTGGGATAAATATAATAACATAGTATGTATTATACTCGTTTAATCGAATAAAATCAAGATAGCCGTCGGAATATCCGGAAAGATTTTGCAAAAGTGTCGGATTAAGGGTGTGGGAATACTCCCCAGAAGAAAAATGAGCGTTTCAGCTGGCAGCCGGAACGCTCATCTTTGCGTTGTGTGACAACATCAGATGTGCTTACTGTTCAGCAAGCTCAATATTGCAAGCAATGCAAACATGTACATGTTTGCGATTTTGGCGGGTTTTCTACCCGCCAAAACGCTTGTTGAGGGATAACCCCCAAGCCCCCAAGATCGTTCCCTCCGGTGACGGCCGCGCGTCTTACAGACGCTGAAAAATTGAAATAGGCAAAAGAAAAACTCTATGCAAATGGTTCATCCATTCACATAGAGTTTTCTTATTTACCGTTCACTTGGCATAGGTCAGTATTTTTGCAATACTTCTTTATGCTCCTCTGCCTTTAAAGAAAGATCTTTTTTTATAAAGAATTGCACTTTTTCTTTTTCTGGTTACAATAAAAAAGGATGAATGAAAGGAAAGAGACCTTGAAAACAGAGAAAATCGTACATGGGCTGACGGGGCTTTTTTTGATCTTTTGGATCCTGAGCGCCTGGATCTGGATCAACCATGTCCATCCTAGTCCAATCGGACTTTTGTTGGCTTTATTGAGCTTGTTGCTATTTTGCGGCTGTGTCTTGCGTTATAGCTCGGCGCTGCTCGTCTTTTGGAAGGCGCCGCGGACATTTGATCCGCCACAGAATCGAAAGGAAAAAAAGAAGCTGTTTTGGCTTGGCGTTCTAATTGGAGCAATCGGACTTTTATGGATAGATGGGGCATTGCTGTTTGTTTGCCATCAGCGGTTTCCAGAGCTTCCATGGAATGAAGCGCTGCCGCTTTTCTTTAAAAGCATTACCTTGGATGCCGTTCATTATTTGAATCTTGCAGAAAACGGCTATGCTGCAGCAGGGCCGGATCGTTTTTTGATCGTTTTTTTTCCGCTGTATCCGATGCTGATCCGCATAGGCATGGGGGTGGTCGCGGACTCCTTTGCCGTAGGATTTTGGCTGAACCAAGGCTTGACCTTGTTGAATGCCGGTTTATTTGCGCTTTTGGCCAAGCAGGAGCTAAATAAGCAGCGGTCCTGGTTTGCCGTGGTGCTTTTGTTGGCATTTCCAGGTTTTTTCTTCAATGCTTTTCCAATGTCTGAGGCCCTTTTTCTATTTTGTACGTTGATGACATTTTTGCTGATTCGAAAAGAATGCTGGATCGGCGGTTCCTTTTTTGCTTTTCTAGCCGCTTTAAGCCGTTCCTCAGGCGTTTTGTTGAGCATCTTCTTAGCCATTGAAGTTATTCAGCGGGAGCTTCATCATGATTCCAATTGGAGAAAACGGCTTTCCATTTGTGCTCCGATCCTTGGTCTAGTGCTTTATTTTGTATTAAATCAGCAGGTAAGTGGGAATCCTTTTCAATTTTTGATCTATCAAAAGGAACATTGGTACCAGCAGCTTTCTTACTTTTTCAATACTGTGAATTACCAGTGGAACTATTTGCTGTATTACTTTCAAAGCGGTCAGTTCCAGCTGGCATGGGGACTGATGATTCCAGGCATGCTGAGTCTTTTTTTCACCTTGATTTTGCTTTTTTTAGGAGCAGGGCGAATACGGATTTCGATTCTGGGGTATTCTTTGGCTTATTTTACCATGACGATGGGCGCAACTTGGCTGTTGAGTGCTCCACGGTACAATGCTGTTTTGCCTTCATTACCGTTGATTCTTGCTTCTTTGGGCCAAACTGAAAAACAGCGCTGGGGAATCTTTGCGCTGTTGCTTATGGCATCGGTTATTTTTTATACGTTCTTTTTGAATGGATATCCAATTTACTGATTATTTTAAAAAGGGAATCCAACGCTTGATGATCCACGTCGTCAGCAGCGTTAGGCTGAAGACCGAGAAGAAGCGAAACCATCCAAGCTCATAGAGACCTTGATACTGTGTTCCCAATAGCCAAGGGACCAGCTCCAGAAAAGGACCATGGGCGAAGTAAAGAATGGTGCTGGTTTCACGAAGACTGCGGTAATTCAGCTTCCAAGGACATGCTGTATTCAGCAGCCAGATGAACCAGAAAAACGTAAACGGAACGGACATCCAATACATGTTGTAGTCTTTGGCCCAGTGAAAGGTCCGGACCGTCTGAGCTTCCAAAAACAGCAGCAAAAAGAAAAAGAGCGCTTTAGGCAGGGCATGGCGGACTTTTTGATCCCACTGACCGCGAGCCAGAGCCATTCCCAGGGCAACCAGCGGGACCCCAAAAAACAATCCATTTCGTGTGGTGATCAAAGAAGAAAAGTAAGCGTCCATCCAATCAGCCAAAAAGGTCTGGTGGAATAATCCGAAATAGGTTTCCAGACAGCCAAAGGCATAGAGGAAAAAACTTGTAATCAGCAAGGAACGCATGGTAAACCGGCGCAGCCAACGGGTACAGAAAAAAATGGCAAAAATCAGGGCAGCCATGTACCACAGATGATAATAGGTACCGGCATAAAAAAATCCGGCAATCATGGCAAAAATCCATTGGATACCATGTAATTCAACGAAGCGTTGGACCAGATGGATCCCGACTGGAAGACAAATCAGGCTCCAGATCAAATACATTTTAATGAGCCGCTGCAGATAATTTTTAAGATAAGCCGGTCCTTTGGCATGAATTCCCTGTTCTAAAAAATATCCGGAGGAGATAAAAAAGAAGGGGATAATGATCCTTCCAAGAATGTTGCTGGAAATAAAACCAAGATCCGGAAAAGCCTCATAAAAAGGATAGGTATGGACAACAATGACCCAGACAGCACAAATCAGTTTCATGACATCGACCGCGTATATATGTCTTGATTGCAAAAAATCACCTGTTTCTTTTATGCCCTTATAGAATACCCTGAACGGCTTATAAACACAAGCCTTCTTTGGTTTAAAGCATAGCTAATTAAGAGAGAAGTCAGTGCCAAAAAAATCGAAATAAGTAAAAATTTTTTGATTTCTGTATCAAAGAGGGTTGTCGAAATGGAAACTTTATGGTTTAATTATCACGTCTTTTATCTAGAACCAAGGGAGAGAGTCAGCTCTGTGAACTTGTGCCAACCTGCTTTTTGCAAGGTGGTAATGCTGACAGCGATAAGAAGGAGAAATGTGAATGGTAGGCACGCTCTTTCTTTGAAAGAGTTTTTTTTTAGAAAAAGACCAAGCAGAAAGAGGAGGAAGAAAAATGAGACATCTGTTTACAAGCGAATCAGTAACGGTAGGCCATCCGGATAAGATCTGTGATACGATTGCGGATTCCATTCTGGATGAAGCGCTACGGCAAGATCCAGAAAGCAAAATGGCGGTAGAATGCACGATCAAAGATCATTTTGTGCTGATCTATGGAGAAGCCAATACCCATGCTCAGATCGATTTTGAAAAGATTGCAAAGACGGTGCTGAAAGAAATTGGCTATACTGAAGAATTTGAGGTATCAGTGCATGTTTCGCAGCAATCGCAGGAAATCAATTTTGCCGTGACGCATGATCAAAAACAGCTAGGAGCAGGGGATCAGGGAATTATGTTTGGCTACGCCTGCAACGAAACGGACAATTACATGCCGATGGCAATCGATCTGGCCCATAAATTGGCCCAGCGTCTGGAACAGGTGCGCAGAGAAGATCCAGAGAGTCCGCTGCGGCCAGATGGAAAAACTCAGGTGACGGTCGAATATGAGGACAATCGTCCGGTTCGAATCGACACGATCGTGGTTTCCAGCCAGCATTGTGCATCGATTTCTCAAGATGCTTTGCGTATGCTGATTCTGGAAAAGGTCATCCGGCCGATCGTTCCGGCAGCGCTGTTGGATGAAAAAACACACTATCTGATCAATCCAAGTGGCAGTTTCGTGGTTGGCGGACCATTTGGGGACAGCGGAACCACAGGCCGGAAAATTGTTGTGGACACGTATGGAGGAATGGGAAGGATCGGAGGCGGCTGTTTTTCCAGCAAGGATCCAAGCAAGGTCGATCGCAGCGCCGCTTATTATTGTCGGTATGTCGCCAAAAATTTAGTAGCAGCCGGTCTGGCGGATCGTTTGGAAATTCAGGTTTCCTATGCCATCGGAAAAAGCCAGCCGATTTCGATCATGGTTGAAACCTTTGGAACCGGACGGGCCAGCAATGAGGAGATCCTAGCAGTGATTCATCGGAATTTTGATTTTTCGGTTTCCAATATCATTCAGGAACTGGATTTGAAAAAGCCGATTTATCGTCCTTTGGCGGCCTATGGCCATTTTGGCCGGGAAGGCTATCGCTGGGAGAAGCTGATCGATTTAAAATAAAGCATGTTGTTAACTGAGGCTTCAGGTCGAATGACCAAATCGCTCGTTGAGCTGATCTGATCATTCGGTCTTTTTTTGATTTCATGCTGCTAAATCATCTGGCTTCCAAGAAGTCAGCATCTTTTTAAGCGCCTTTTTTTTATGACAAGAGCTTGAAAAAAGTTCATGTTATTTTGAGAAAAATGAGCTATAATAAAACCAGAAAAATGACATGGCTATCAAGGAGGGAACATATGGAGCAGACAAGCTTGTTTACAATGGAGGAAGCTGGGACCCCGTTGGCCAGTCGGCTGCGCCCACGATCCTTGGAAGAAGTGGTGGGACAGCAGCATCTTTTGGGACCAGGGAAGATTTTACGGCAGCTCATTGACCGGGATCAGATCAGCTCGATGATTTTCTGGGGCCCTCCGGGAGTAGGAAAAACGACCTTGGCGCGGGTCATTGCCCATCGCACTCATTCCCGTTTTATTGATTTTAGTGCGGTAACCAGTGGAATTAAGGAAATTCGGGAAGTGATGAAGCAGGCTGAAGAGGTTCGACAGTTCGGACAACGAACCATTCTGTTTGTGGATGAGATTCACCGATTTAATAAGGCTCAGCAGGATGCCTTTCTTCCTTATGTGGAAAAAGGCAGCATTCTTTTAATTGGAGCCACCACGGAAAATCCTTCTTTCGAAATCAACTCCGCCCTGCTTTCGCGATGTAAAGTTTTTGTGTTAAAGGCATTGGAGGAAAAGGAAATCGTTGAGCTGCTGCAGCGTGCGCTGCACGATGAACGTGGTTTTGGAAAAGAAAAGGTGATGATTTCAGAGCAATTGCTGAAAATGATTGCTTCTTTTGCCAATGGAGATGGAAGAACAGCCCTGAATACCCTAGAAATGGTTGTTTTAAATGGAGAAGCCAGAGAAGAAGGTATCCTCATTACATCGGAACTGCTGGAGCAGTGCATCAGCCGAAAATCACTTTTGTATGATAAAGATGGAGAAGAACATTACAATTTGATTTCTGCTTTACATAAATCGATGCGCAACAGCGATGTCCAAGCGGGAATCTACTGGCTGGCTCGAATGCTGGAAGCAGGGGAGGATCCACTTTATATTGCGCGGCGGCTGATTCGTTTTGCTTCAGAAGATATTGGCATGGCGGATAGCCGGGCGCTGGAAATTGCAGTAGCTGCATATCAGTCTTGTCATTTCATTGGCATGCCTGAGTGCTCGGTGCATCTGACCCATGCGGTCACCTATCTTTCTTTGGCACCGAAATCCAATGCGCTTTATCTGGCCTATGAATCAGCGAAAAAAGATGCGCTCAAGCAGCTGGCAGAGCCTGTTCCGCTAAACATTCGTAATGGAGTGACCCAATTGATGAGAGATCTTCATTATGGAGAAGGATATCAGTATGCCCATGCTACAGAAGAAAAATTGACCACGATGCAGTGTTTGCCGGATTCGCTGCTTGGAGCCCACTACTATCAGCCTACGAATCAGGGTTCAGAAATCCGCGTCAAAGAACGGATGACGGCAATCGAGCAATGGAAAAAGAAGCATCAGCAAGGATAGGCAGGCTAAAAAAAGATATGCTATAATAAAATCAAAAGAGGAGATCATGATGGCGTTTTTACCGGTGAACAAAGAAGAAATGGAAGCCCGCGGCTGGAAACAGCCGGATTTTGTGTATGTCATCGGCGATGCTTATGTCGATCACCCATCCTTTGGTCATGCGATCATTTCACGAGTCTTGGAAGCGCATGGATATCGGGTTTGTATTTTAGCTCAGCCGGATTGGCGCCGACGGGAGGCATTTGAAGTTTTCCCGAGGCCGCGGCTGGGCTTTTTGGTGACGGCGGGAAACATTGATTCGATGGTAAATCATTATTCTGTCAGCAAGCATCGCCGCAAGAAAGATAATTACAGTGATCAGGGAATGATGGGAAAACGGCCGGATCGGGCGACGATTGTTTATAGTCAAAAGCTGCGGGAGATCTATGGGGAGGTTCCGATCATCATTGGAGGAATCGAGGCTTCGCTTCGCCGACTGGCACATTATGATTATTGGGATGACCGGGTCCGCCGGAGCATTCTTCTGGATTCAGGAGCCGATCTTCTGCTTTATGGCATGGGGGAAGAGTCGATCGTGGAAGTTGCTGATGCATTGGATGGCGGATTGAAAATTCAGGATGTCATTTATGTTCGCGGGTCTGTATACAAGTGCAAGTCCATCGATCATTTGTTTGAACATACGGTACTTCCTAGCTTTGAAGAGGTGTCTTCTGATAAGGAAAAATACTGCGACAGCTTTGTCAAACAGATGGAGAACGTGGATGCGATCAATGCAGAAACACTGGTAGAGCCTTATTTGGGATGGTATGTGGTAGTCAATCCACCAGCTTTTCCGCTGACTCAGCAGCAGATGGATGAAACGTATTCTTTGCCCTATGAAAGAACCTTCCATCCGATGTATCATTCGATTCCGGCCATTGAGGAAGTACGTTTTTCAATCATCAGCAATCGCGGCTGTTTCGGAGCTTGTTCTTTCTGTGCTCTGGCACAGCATCAAGGGCGTCGGATCTCCTCGCGCAGTGCTCAGTCGATTCTAGAAGAAGCGCAAAAGATCACTCAGCATCCCGGCTTTAAAGGATACATTCATGATGTTGGAGGACCAACCGCAAATTTTTATCATCCAAGCTGTGAAAAACAGCAGACAGAAGGAACGTGTCGAAAGCGGCAGTGTCTGGATCCTTCACCATGCCCTAATTTAAAGGTCAGTCATCGGGATTACTTAAAGATCCTGCGGGCGCTCCGTCAGCTGCCGGGCGTAAAAAAGGTCTTTATTCGTTCCGGAATTCGATATGACTACCTGTTGCTGGATCCAGATGATTCGTTTTTTGAGGAATTGGTTCAGTATCATATTTCCGGCCAGCTGAAGGTTGCTCCGGAGCATGTGTCTGATCCGGTGCTTCGTTTGATGGGAAAGGGCAACCATGCCATGTATGAACGATTTAGAAAAAAGTATGAACAGCTGAATCGAAAGTTCGGTAAAAATCAGTATCTGGTTCCCTATTTGATGAGTTCCCATCCCGGCTGTGAATTAAAGGATGCGATTGAGCTGGCCGTGTATTTGAAAAAGATCCATCATACTCCAGAGCAGGTCCAGGATTTTTATCCTACTCCGATGACTCTATCGACAACGATGTATTATACTGGAATGCATCCGGTAACTCGTCAGAAAGTGCATGTTGCCAAGGATCCCAAAGAGAAAAAACTTCAGCGGGCTTTGATGCAGTTCAGTTATCCGGAAAATGAGGATCTGGTCCGTGAAGCCTTGCAGAAGGCAAAACGGGAAGATCTGATTGGCAATCGGCCGGATTGCCTGATTGCTCCGGCAGGAAAAACGCGATTCTTGAAAAAGACGCAGCAGAAAGGAAGAAATTATGTACAAAATCGAAAGCGGCGAAGCAACCATTGAATTTGAATTAAAAGGAGCTCAGATGATCAGTTTCAAGCGCAAAGATCGGGATTTTGAGTATCTTTGGCAGCCTCAGGAAAATTTTTGGCAAGGCAGAAATCCGATCCTGTTTCCGCTAGTAGGAAGCACGGCGGATAAGCAGCTGCACATCCATGGGAAAACTTATCCGATCGGCAATCATGGATTTGCAAGAAACAGTATTTTTGAGCTGGTGGAGCAAAAAAAGAATGCTATCACGTTCCGCTTGCAGGATAATGAAGAAACTCGCAGCCAGTATCCCTATTCCTTCAATTTGGAGTGCACATATACACTGAAAGAAGCAGAAGTTGAGATTTCCTATACGATTACCAACCGTTCTGAAGAAATGATGCCTTTTACATTTGGACTGCATCCGGCTTTTAGCTGCCCGTTTGAACAGGGGCAATCGCTGGAAAAGGTTTGGCTGCAGTTTAGCAGCGAGGAAAGTCAACGCTGCGGGGATTTTGTAATGACCCAGCAAAAAAAGATCCCTTTGAGCGAAGCGCTGTTTGATCAGGTGAAAACGCTGCTGTTTGAAAACTGTGCCAGCAGTTCAGTTTGTTTGACAGATGGAACTCATGGAGTCCAAGTCAGTATTGTTGGCTATCGCTGGGTCGCATTCTGGAAACAGCCGCAATCTCGCTTTGTTTGTATTGAGCCGTGGCATGGACATGGGGACTTTGACCAAAAGATCCGTCCGTTTGAAGAGCGGGAAGGGATGATCCATCTGCTGCCGGGGAAAAGCTTTACGACCGAATATAAAATTGCGGTTTTTTGATTCCAACGACTTGTTTAAAAATGGAAATGTGATACATTAGTAATAGGAAAAAGAAGAGGAGAAATCAAAATGTTTAATGTGATTATTGTGAAAGATTACGATGCATTAAGTGCGGAAGCCTTCAAGGTCATGAAGGAAGTCATTGATTCCAAAGATCGTCCTGTTTTGGGGCTGGCTACGGGAAGCAGTCCGATCGGATTGTATCAGAACATGATTGCGGATCATCAGAAAAATGGAACAGATTATACGCAGGTGCTTACTTTTAATTTGGATGAGTATGTTGGACTGCCAAAGGAACACAGTCAGACTTATTACACCTTCATGCATGAGAATTTGTTTCAAGGGATTGAGATCCCGGAAGAGAATGTCCATCTGCCGCTTGGAAATGGTGATCTGGAAAAGAATTGTGCAGATTATGAGAAAGCGATGGAAGATGTTCAGGTGGATATTCAGCTTTTAGGAATCGGGTCCAATGGGCATATTGGTTTCAATGAACCAGGAACAGCATTTGATTCTTTGACGCATATCGTGACTTTAAAAGAAAAGACCCGTCAGGATAATGCCCGTTTCTTTGATCCTCTGGGTGAGGAAGTTCCGACTCAGGCCATCACGATGGGAATTGCGACGATCATGAAGGCCAAAAAGATTTTGCTGGTAGCTTCTGGAAGCGGAAAAGCAGAGGCAGTTGCCGGGATGATCAACGGTCCGGTAACGGAAGAGGTGCCGGCAAGCATTCTGCAGAATCATCCGGATGTGACGGTCATTGTCGATGAAGCGGCAGCCAGCAAGCTGTAAGAGCATTTCAGTTTAAAAAAAAACAATCTGTGATATACTAGGGAGCATAGGAGGGGTATTCCCATGAAAATTGTTAATAAAGAAGAATTTGAGTCCATCATTAATCAAGGTTCCGTTGTCGTCGATTTTTTTGCCGATTGGTGCGGACCGTGCAAAATGCTTTCCCCGGTATTGGAAGAACTTTCTGCTGCTTATCCGGAAATCACATTCATTAAGGTCAATGTTGATCAAGAACCAGAATTAGCTTCTCGCTATGGAGTGATGTCTATTCCGGCGCTGTTTGCAGTAAAAAACGGTCAGATCAAAAAATCGGCCGTTGGCTTCCAGCCAAAGCCGATGCTGGAAGAGTTTATTAAAAACGCTCAATAATCAAGATCAGCAAAAGTGGATCTTCGTATTCTTTGGATTACGAAAATCCACTTTTTTTTTGTGTAAGAGAAAGCAGTTGATGAAATGATCCTGTTAAAGCTTAGAAATCGATCCTTAAGATCGATAAAAAAAGCTTTTAATTTTTACAATTAAAAGCTCAGGAAGTTTGTTTTTTGGATGGTCAATCCCTCATCGAAACAACTTGATCGTGAAAAAAACCGTTCCACGGATATTTTCCTGCTGAATCAGACCAATTTGACTGCTGCGACTGTCCAAAGAGATTTCTCGATTATCACCCATGACAAAATATTCATTTTCCTCTAAGGTCAATGGGAAGCGAACATCTCTTAAGATCGTTGTTCCTTGGATGTAATCTTCCTGAATGGGCTGTTGATTGATGTTGACAAGACCATCTTCGCTGATCTCGATGGTATCTCCGGGAAGGGCAATGATGCGCTTGATGATCAGGATGTTGTCCTGGGTTTCTTTGGCAACGATGACGTCGCCTCGCTGAATTTGATGATCCAGCCGATTATAAAGGACAATGTCATTGGGACAGAAATTTGGAAGCATTGAATTTTGATTGACTCGGGCAATGCCGAGGATAAAGGTAAAAACAAGAAGAATCAGCAAAGATAAGGAAAGGACTTCAAAAATAGAATAGATAGCAGTGGTAATTTTCTTTCTTCGCTGAATCTTTTTTAGATGACCCTCAATGGCTTGGAGGGTTTCTCCGTTACTCATGATGATCCTGCTGGATCAGCCGCTCAGGCAGCCCAGCTATCCGCTCATTGGCTTTTTTTTGAGCTTCTAAAATGTAATTGCTTAGCTCATTGATGGCTGCAACCATATCTGCATATTTGCGGCGATGTCCACGATAATCGGCATCGATTTTGCCAAACAGATCCAGTGCATTTTGGCGCGCTTCTTCAATTCGTCGGTTGGCTTCTGATTCATTCTTTTCGATCTGCTGCTGACAACGGCGGCGTGTTTCTTCGATGAGCTGCCGAGTCTGAGACTGCAGCTTTTCCATCTGCTGATGGAGCTGTTCAAGCTGCTGCTGCTGTGTTTCAATCTTATCTTCTTTTAATAGCAGCGTTTTTTCTAAATGATCTTTTTTTTCGAGCCATTTCTGTTGTTCTTCCTGCATTTTTTGCAGTTGAGCTTTGGCAGCATCCAGTGCTTCCTGCAGCTCTTGGCTATGCTGCATTTCTGTTGTAAGAGCCTGCTGTTTTTCATTCATTTCTTTTTCATGCTGAGTCAATAGATCCCGGACATAAATTAAAACAGACTCTTTATCAAATCCTCCTAATACGGCAGTTTTAAAAGGTTTTTCCTGCATGGCTTTGCCTCCTTGTTTTTTTTATTATAGAAGATTTCTTCCTGGATGTCGAGTCAGGAAAAGAAGCAGGCAGCAAGGCAAAAGAAAAGCATATCTCTTTGTTGGGTTCGACCTGTGTTTATGCTAAAATAAAAGAGGTGGTGAGAGCATGAGTCAAGCGAATGCACTGGAGCGATGGATCAATGAAATTGCCGAGATCCATTTGCCGCGATGGGACGAGCTGCCAGAGCTGGATCTGTATATGGATCAGGTCGTGACCCTGGTAGAGCGTTATTTGAATCCTTTAATGAGTCAAAGCAAAGAAAAGCTGCTGACCAAATCGATGGTCAATAATTATGTCAAACTGCAGCTGATTCCGCCTCCGATCAGGAAACAATACAGCCGCAAGCATCTGGCTTATTTGATTGCGATCACTGTGCTGAAGCAGGTGGTCACGATCAAAGAAGTGAAACAGGGAGTCGTCAATCTGACAAAGATTACCGGGGAAAAAAATGCCTATAATTACTTTGTACAGGAACAGGAGAGGGCGATCCATGTTGTTGCAGCCAGCTTGAGTCATCGTCATGAGTTTTGTTTTGAATCGCAGGACATCGAGGAAAGCAAGCTGGCTCTAAAAATGGCATCGATGGCCTTCGCAACGAAAATTGCGGCTGAAAAACTGGTAGAATATCAAAGCGGGGAAGAGCATGAGTAAGATCGTTATTTTTGGCGGAGCAAATATCGACATTATCGGACAAAGCGATCGGGAGCTGCTGGAATACGATTCCAATCCTGGAAAGA
>CALVGQ010000007.1 GCA_944327135.1 uncultured Erysipelotrichaceae bacterium
AGAAGGTCTGATTGTGAAAATTTAAGGGAGAATGACCCTATTCATATAAAGGACTGATTACAGCAAGCAGAAGCTCGTCCCTTTTGGATAGCGCAGAGCTTGGTAAAGAATAACCTAAACAAAAAAAACACCCTCTTTTTGAATTACAGCAAAGAGGGTGTTTTTGAATAGATAAAACAGATGACTGAGTAAGCTTATTTCGCAGCTTCAGCCAGAGCAGCATCAACAGCGCTGATGATGGCTTTAGAGGTATTGGTTGCGCCAGAAACGGTTTCTACGCCTTCAGTACCATTGGCTTCTACGATTGCTGCTGGAACTTTTTCGATGGCAGCCTCACAGATTCCTGCAGTTTCAGCATGATCAGTCACTTTTACTTCAGTGATTTTGCTGGCGTCAACAGTAACTTCTACAGTGACATCCCCATTGTTTCCTTTTCCTGTGCCGGTGTAGGTTCCTGCAGTGTATTTTTCATCACCGCTTCCGCCGCAACCTGCTAGCAGGACGCATGCCATCAAGGCAACGAGTAATTTTTTCATCATTGTTTTCCTCCGTTATCATTAAAGTACACAACTTTTGTGTTATCACGATTGTAACAATCTTCCTATATAAAATCAATATTGTTATGATATTCACAAGACAATCCCATAATCTCACGAAAAGTTCACATTGTAAATAGTTGAACTTATAAACTAAATATCGTACAATAATGCTTAGAGGTGAAGTACTCATGAAACAAGGAATGGTTCCGCCGTTTTATCAGATCATGAATCAGTTTCGAATGATGTGCAGAAACGAGCTGCCGGGTTTTGACTTGAGCCAAAATGAGGTATATATTTTAACTTTTTTAATGAAAGTACCGGAAGCGGATACTGCTCGTAAAATTTCAGAATTTCTTGGAATGTCTCCTAGCCTGGTCAGTCATTCGATTGATTCTCTGCGCAGGAAAAAATTGATCGAGCTGATTCAGGACGAAGCGGACCGGCGGGTTTTCCATATTCGCCTCGATCCGGAAAATGAAAGCTTGATTCTAAAAATAAGACAGTTAGATAAGAAGCTGTTTGAACATCTTTTAGAAGGGATCGAACCGGAAAAAATCAAGATCTTTGAGGAAGTATTAAGGAAAATTCTTCAGAACATTCAGAACCAAGGAAGGGAGGAAAAAAAATGAAAGAGGTCAAGACCCCGAAAAAGCCGCTGATTTATTATTACATGATCATTCTTTTAGTTATCATGTTTTTAAATGCATTTGTTTTTCCAACGATTTTAGGTACGAAAGTGCAGGATATTGATTATGGAACTTTTTTGACGATGTTGGAGGAAAAAAATGTCAAGGAAGTGCAGATCGAGGATAATCAGATCCTATTTACCGATAATGAGGAAAAGACCGGTTATTATCGAACTGGCGTAATGAACGATCCGGATTTGGTAGATCGTCTGGAAGAATCAGGCGCCATTTATGGAAAAGTCGTGGTCGAGGAAATGTCGCCGCTGATGAATTTTTTGATTAGCTGGATCTTGCCAACGATTTTTCTGTATGCGGTCGGTACAATCATCATGAAAGGAATCATGAAAAAAATGGGCGGCATCGGCCAGGGCGGCATGGGCAGTACAATGACCTTTGGAAAAAGCAATGCCAAGATCTATGTTCAATCCAGTGAAGGAATCAAATTCAAAGATGTTGCTGGGGAGGACGAGGCTAAGGAATTACTTCAGGAAATCGTTGATTTTCTTCATGAGCCTAAAAAATATGAAGAGATTGGTGCATCCATGCCAAAAGGAGCACTGTTGGTAGGGCCTCCGGGAACGGGAAAAACGCTGTTGGCGAAAGCTGTTGCTGGAGAAGCCAATGTTCCGTTCTTTTCTATTTCAGGTTCAGAATTTGTAGAAATGTTTGTGGGAATGGGGGCGGCAAAGGTTCGTGATCTGTTCAAGCAGGCTAATGAGAAAGCACCGTGCATTGTTTTTATCGATGAGATCGATGCAATTGGTAAAAAGCGGGATGGCGGTAATTTTGGCGGAGGAAATGATGAGCGAGAACAGACGCTGAATCAGCTGCTGACTGAAATGGATGGTTTTGATGGCCGTAAGGGGGTTATTATTCTGGCAGCGACCAACCGGCCGGAAAGCTTGGATCCGGCGCTGCTTCGTCCGGGAAGATTTGATCGGCGAATTCCGGTGGAGCTTCCGGATCTTCAAGGGAGGGAAGATATCCTGCGAGTCCATGCGAAGAAGATTCGAATCAGCAAGGAAGTGGATTTTGGAGTGATTGCCAGAATGGCAGCCGGAGCCAGCGGTGCAGAGTTAGCGAATATGATCAATGAGGCGGCTTTACGGGCGGTTCGCGATGGTCGTAAACAGGCCACCCAGCGTGATTTGGAAGAAAGCGTGGAAGTGGTCATTGCCGGTTATCAGAAAAAGAGCCGGGTTCTTTCGGATAAAGAAAAAATGATCGTAGCTTATCACGAGGTGGGGCATGCACTAATTGCGGCGAAACAGAGTCATAGTGCTCCGGTAACGAAAATCACGATCATTCCGCGGACCTCAGGAGCCTTAGGATATACGATGCAGGTGGATGAGGGAGAACATTTTCTGTTAAGCAAGGAAGAAATTGAAAACAAGATTGCGACGGTAACCGGCGGAAGAGTAGCAGAAGAACTGGTCTTTCATTCAGCTAGTACTGGAGCCTCCAACGATATCGAGCAGGCGACTAAAATGGCACGGGCGATGGTGACCCGTTATGGAATGACGGAGGAATTTGGCATGGTTGCCCTAGAAACGGTGCAGAATCAGTACATGGGAGCAGATGCAAATCTGATTTGTTCAGCGGAAACGGCAGCGATCGTTGATCAGAAGGTCGTGGAGATTGTGAAGCAGCAGCAGGAAAAAGCCCGCAAGATCATGACTGAAAATATTGGCAAGCTGCATGAATTGGCAAAATATCTATATGAAAAGGAAACCATTACCGGAGAAGAATTTATGAAGATTCTGTATGAACCGGCAAAAATTGAAGGTTCCTTTGAAAAGAATGGTTAAAAACAGTTTTCAATTGACTAAAAAAGGATTAAAATAAAGATGCATATAGGAGGTAATGAAAATGCTAGTATCAGCAAAAGAAATGATCGAAAAAGCTCATGAAGGGCATTATGCAGTTGGCGCTTTCAACATCAATAACATGGAGTGGACCAAGGCGATCCTGATGGCAGCTGAGGAATGCAAATCCCCGGTAATGCTGGGGGTTTCCGAAGGTGCCGGAAAGTACATGTGCGGTTACAAGAACGTGGTTGCCATGGTGAAAGAAATGCATGATTTCCTGGGCATTACTGTTCCAGTGGCCGTTCATCTGGATCATGGTTCCTTTGAAGGTGCAAAGGCCTGCATTGAAGCCGGATTTACATCTGTCATGTTTGATGGTTCTCACTATGATTTTGAAGAAAACGTTGAGAAATCCAAAGAAATTCTTGCTTTGGCTCATTCCAAGGGCATCTCGGTTGAATGTGAAGTTGGTGGAATCGGCGGTACTGAAGATGGAGTAACCAGCAATGGTGAACTGGCTGATCCGGAAGAGTGCGGAAAGATTGCCGCTTTGGGTGTTGATTTCCTGGCTGCCGGTATCGGAAACATTCATGGAAAATACCCGGCTGACTGGAAAGGTCTGAACTTTGACCGACTGGCAGAAATCCAAAAGAGCACTGCTGGTAAACCGCTGGTTCTGCATGGTGGTTCTGGTATTCCTTCTGATCAGATTGCGAAGGCAATTTCTTTGGGAGTTTCTAAGATTAATGTGAATACTGAACTGCAGCTGGTATTTGCTGATGCAACACGGAAATATATTGAAGCTGGAAAAGATTTGGAAGGCAAGGGTTATGATCCTCGGAAGCTGTTAGCTCCGGGAACCAAGGCAATTCAGGAAAAAGTCGTTGCCATGATGAAAGAATTTGGTTCTGCTGGAAAAGCAGAATAACAAAAAACTAAAGAGCCTGCGGGCTCTTTTTTATTTGGTTAAATAAACATTATTGCAGTTTTGAAATTGTTAAATTGATTGATGGAAGAGTACTTTATTTTGTTATATATGTTTTTTTACAAAAGACTGATATGAAGGATTTGAGAGTCATCAAGTGAGAGAACATAGAGCTATAAAGAAAGAGGCTTGCATCATGATATTTCAAAAATAGTTGTGCATTCATCCAAATGGGATTAACGATTTGGCTTGTGAAAGTACAGCCGTTTTTTCTTTCATTGGCGATGATAGGAGTGCATCAAGTTTATCTTCAGCTCATACGGTTTTTATCGATTAAGATATATTGTGGTTTGTTTGTAAGCAAAAAGAGTGCAGCATCATCCTTGCTTTTTAGATTGAAAAAGAAAAGGGATCGAAAGAAGCTTAGGTAGATTGTCTGCAGGAATTCATGATATTGAAGAACCATTGATCTGGGACCTCTTTATCATTGGTATATGATTTCTTCGACGTTTTTGCTGATCGATTTGTTCTAGAAATGTTTCCGGAACTAAGAAAAAGAGAATCAGGATCCATCATTCATGATAAAATTTAATTAAATTAGGTAGATGGGGGAAAGAGAAAATTATCCGAATAAAAGATGTTTCTGATGAGATGATTGTGTCAGAAGCATTGGGGAATGATTTCGGATGCTTATCTTCTAATCAGATCATCGCTTCATTAAAAGGGAAGATTATCGCTCTTTTTCCTGACTATCCTGCAATTGGCTTAATCAGGGATAAAGGATCATCAGGATGATCCAAATAGGGAGTGAATTTTTATAAACTGAAAGAAATTAAAGAAAGTTATGTTAAAGCAAAGAAAGAATTAAAAAGGAGCGCTAGAGAAAAAACGATAATACAATCATCATAGCTGTATGTTTGAGTTAAGAAAAAAGTTATGCTGTTTCAAGCAAAAAAGTTTGGATCTTAGAAGAATTGGCATAAATAGAGGAGGATTATTGTGAAGAAATGCGTGGCTATTTATCCTGAGAAAATTACAGATCAATATCTTCAGCGTGTTCAAGAGACAGTTTGCCGGGCTTTTCGGTTTCAGTTTGAAGAATTTTTACTTCGATTCATCTGCCAGAATTGGATTTTGAAGAACAGCTGACTGCTCTTAAGATCATTCATCATGAGGTGAAAATACACGGGCTAGAGCTTACTGTGGATCTAGGAGGGGATTACATCAATCAAATCCTGCAAAATGAGAAGAAAAGACTCTTTTTTAAAGAGATGGATATTGATTTTGTACGGTTGGATTATGGATTTTATAGAGAACAGGTTAAGGAACTATATGATATTTTTGGGTTAAGAGGATTTGTCATCAATGCTTCGATTTACTGCAAAAAAGAATTGAATGAAATCATTTCTTGGTTTAAAGCGATTGATGAAAAAATAGAATTGAGAGCCTGTCATAATTTTTATATTCGTGATGAATCTGGATTGGAGGGTGGATTTATACAGATTCAGAATAGCTTTTTTGAGGAACATTCTATACCGGTTTATTATTGTATTCCGGTTTATTCTCATCCGCGAGGTCCCTTGCATCGAGGTTTATGTACTTTGGAAAGTCATCGTGATCAATCCATCCAGTCCATTTTATGTGATCTTGTATTAAATCATCATTTATCGGCATTCATGCTGGCAGATGAATGGGCTAATGAGCAGGAATTCATGGAAGTAGAAAGAACGCTGGCGCTTTTAAGCATGCCGCTACATGAAGTTGAAGAAATTCCAGTTTATTTTACAAAAGAAGCAACAGCAGAAGAAAGATTGTATTGCAAGAACATCGGTTCCGCTATGATTCCCCTTTTCAATTTTTACGATCTCAAACTTCTCGTCAGATGGCAGAATTTGCCAAAGTTGTCAAAGAGAATCATTGTGTAATAAGAAAAGCGGGTGCTATTACGATTGATAATGGATTGTATCAACGCTATTCTGGAGAATTACAGGTTGTTACTAAGTCAGCAATCCAGGATAGACGGGTCAATGTGGTAGCAAATTTGGCAAATATAGAGGATCTGGTAAAACTGCTGCGTCATAAAGAAGGCATTGTTTATCGTTTTATAGAAGTTCAATGATTATCTGTGCTGGGATAAGATATTCGCTAAATTCATTTTTATTTTCATTGCTGATGCACAAATAATAATCTTAAAAAAGCTGTTGCTGTGATTGGTGAAGAGATGAGTGGGATTGCTTCGACTTTGAAAGCTGAAATTATGGAAGAAAATTCTTGCCTTTCTATCCGGCTGGAACATCAGCAAAAATATTCATATCTCTGGTTAAAAAGGATCTAGAAGAAGGAAAAGTTGTTGTAAAGCGCAGTTCATTTCGCTTTGTTAATGGAAAAGCGGATCATTGCGCTATCGATGATAATGAAATGCGATTTGGACCCATTGGAATTGCAAAAAAGGAGCGAAACAAAGGAATAGGAAGTATTTTATTGGAATAGGCTTTGGATGAAATGGTCCAAAGAGACATCTATCGAATGTCTTTTTTAACAACAGATGAAGCTGGAAAACGTTATGATGAGCGACGGGGTCTTAAGATTATCCGAACTTTTACTGCATATAAAAAATAGCTTTAAGCAAAGCAATGATCCCTGCTTGCTTTTCTTTTATAGGATGATTACAATAAATCTGTTAGATTAAAAAAACAGGGAGAATTGGATGACTAAAGCAATTTTTTTTGATCTGGATGGAGTGTTGATCGATTCAGAAACAGTTCAATATCATTTGTTCTGTGAGCATATCCAGCAGCAGCATTTGGCAGTGCCTAAAGAAGCGTTTGTTGAATTGATTGGTTCCCATAAAAGCTTGGATCCGTGGGATGAAATGATTCGGAAATATCAGATTCCACTGAGCAAGGAGAAATTGCAGCAGGCAATGTTTGGCAGCGGCAGAGAGCGTTTTATGCAAATGAATAAACGGGAGATTATGTTTCCGGAGGTGCCTGAAGTGTTAAAAAGGCTGCGTTCTAAAGGAATTCTTCTGGCTTGTGCTTCCAGCAGCAGCCGGCCTTATATTGAAAAGGCATTGCATCAGTGCGGAATTTTGGAATTATTTGATGTGCTTGCTAGCAGTGATGATTTTGCTGCCAGTAAACCAGCTCCCGATATTTATCTGTATTGCATGGCAGCCTTGAAGGTCTTGCCATCAGAATGCTTGGTAATCGAAGATTCACCAATCGGGATCGAGGCGGCAAAAGCTGCTGGAATTCAGGTGCTGGCGCGTATAAATCCAAATATCAATTTAAACCAAAGTCAGGCTGATGGTTGGATTCTTTCCTTAAACGAAATAGAATAAAGACGCTTTTGCAGCGTCTTTATTCCGATTTGATGGCTTCCAAGGCCGAAATCTTGACAGCTCGGTTAGCAGGATAGAATCCAGAAAGAATGCCAATAAGTACTGAGAAGACGATTGCAAACAGCAATAGCCAAAAAGGAATGATCGAGAGGGCGGCAGGGGTGTTTTCGATCCATGGCGTTTCTTGAAATTGATTGAGAAGGCCAGGCTGATGGGCTGCGGTCAGATTCATCAGAAAGGAAAGAATCAGGCTGAGGAAGCAGCCAATGATCCCGCCTAGCAATCCAATTAATCCTGCTTCAGTCAGAAAGATTGTCCGAATATCCCGGACCCGACAGCCCAGCGCTTTCATTATACCAATTTCTCGGGTCCGTTCTGTGATCGACATAATCATTGTATTCATGATTCCCAACGCGGCGACAAACAGGGAAATGGCTCCTAATCCGCCAAGCATCATCTGTTTCTGCTGGGCTTCTTTTTCCATGGGCTTGCGGATGGATTCCATGGAACTGGTCCTGAATCCCATGTGGGTAATTTTTTGTTCTACGGCGGCGACATCTTCAATTCCTCTGACTTTAACAATGGCTTGCGTATAAGTGTTCTTTTTGGATTTTCCTGGATTGGCTTTATCTAAAAGCTGCTGTAGATCCTTGATATCCATCAGAATGCCATCAAAGGTTTCGTATTTTCCATGGTCTTCTTCCAGGATTCCGCTGACAGTGATTTTTTGAGTGAACAGCGGATGACCATCCGAAGAAATCACCGTCAGGGTAAGGGGAGTTTTCATTGGATCAAAGAAAGGCTCTGGAAGACTACCTTTTTCTTCTTTATACAGTGCGCTGAAAAGATCGATTCGGTTGCTGCTTTCTGGACGCAGGGAATCAGTAAAGGAATAGGCAAAGTAACGACCTCCTAGAATGCTAAAGGGAGCGCTTAGAAGAGGCTTTCCTTCTTTTGCCTGATAGCCTAAAGCCGGAAGGGCTTCTTTGGATAGACCAATAATGCTGATGTATTCTGATCGATAACGCTGATCATTCTGGGTCACAAGCTGCAGCTCTACGGCATCGCTGGTAAGCTTGGCTGAAGCAGCTTCAACATGGTCCAGCTGACGGAATAGCTCAATAGTTTGATCGGTCAGCTGAGCAGCCTTTTTTCCTTGACTTAAGGGAGAAACTTGAATCAGGGTGAGGTCTCCCATCTGGGCGAGCATTTGTTTTTGAGCTTCTTTCATCCCGATTCCCATGGAGATCATGATAACCACGGAGCAGCAGCCAATAACGACCCCCAAAGTGGTTAAAAAGACACGAGAACGATGGCGCTGCAGATTTTGCAGGACAATGCCAAGAAGATCATGCCATCTCATCGTCATCGCTCCAAAGCGTATCGGCTTGATGCAGCTGAGCTTTCTTTTTGCGAATGAAAAGTAGGGCCCCGCCTGCAGCCAATGCTGAAACGGAAAAAGCGGCTGCTATTGCAACGACCCAAAAGCCGGCTGAGGAAGGCTTGGAATCTGGTTCTTCAAATGTTTCATCAAGGAAAAATTCCGGATCGGTAACGGTGAACTTCACTGGGAAAGTTAAGGTTTTGCTTTCTTGGTTAGCATCTTCGTAAGAAATGAGGATCGTGACCGTGGTTTCTTTTACTTCCTGCGGGGTGATTGCGAAGTAAATGCTGCCACTTTTTCCAGATTCAAAGTTGCCTAAGTTCTGGATTTTGTTCAGACAGTCGACTTCTCCGCTTAATTCGGCTTGAACATTGGAAACTTCACTTTTTCCCCGATTGACATAATTTAAAATCAAGGTCTGCTCCATGCCGCTTTCGATTTGCTCAGGAAAGCTTTCAAGGGTGAATTCCAAACGATCCATCTGATAGATTGGAATGGATAGATTTTGTGTGCTGACTGCACTGATCCGTTTTTCCCCTTCAACATATTCGTATTTAAAGTGGATGGCTGTGCTGACGGTGTTTGTCCGACAGGAAGGAGAAACTTGCATTTTTATTTTTTTTCCTGTACTTTTAGCGGCTGGTAAGGAAGAAAAATAAAATGTGTTGGTCGAAGCGTCCATGGATAATCCATCTTGTGGTTCAAGAGTCATGACAATATTTTCAATGGCTAGATTCTGGCTGGTGTTTTGAAAATTCAGGTTTAAATCGAAAGCGGTTCCTGCGGCAATGGCTTTTTTTCCGTAATCAACGTGATTCAGTATCAGGTTCGGAGCGGCCTGCTCTGTGCTGCTTTTTTCCTTGGTAATGACCACAGGAATCGAGATTCGCGCTGAAGCAGAGCCGGATTCAAGCTGAGTGCCGTTGTCATAAGTGAATTTCAGCTCAGTTTCGAGGTATTGTATCTCATTGGTAATTTGCTGAATTGCCTTTAATTTGATTTCCATTGTTTCGCTTTGTCCCGCAGCAAGATCCTTAAGAGTGCGACAATTGCTACTATCTTTAAGAATCAGGGCATCGCTGAGCGCAAGGCTAAGCTGAGGGGTTTTCATGGTGGAGGCGCCAGTGTTTTGTACGGTCAGCTTGACACTGAATTCCTGTCCGGCGCTGACAGGCTGAAGGGGTGCTCGGTTGATTTGAGCACTTGGAGCGGGAAGTGAAACTGCACGAGGAAGGCACTCTGTGATTTCAAGATTTCCGCTGTCCTGAGTGATTCCCAAATTGCGATAGTAGATTGAATAGCTGAATGTTTTTTGATTTCCCTTGTATTTTAAACCGTTAAAGTCGATCATAAACTCGAGCGGTTGTTCTAATGAAGAGAGAATGACAGGGGCCGATTGCGTACCGGCTTCAAAGCCATCCAGCATCTTGGTGATATCCAGATCATTTGCAGAAGAAAGCTGCTGAGTCAGAATTCCGCTGTTTTTGAAATGAAGCCGCAGATTGAAAGCCTGATCTGGTCGAAGCTCTTTGGCTAAAGGATCCTCCGGCAGAGAAACGGTGTAGTCAAGAAGCATCAAATTGGACGTGATGGCAGCAGTAGGCTGGGGCGATGCTTCTTCAGGGAGGGAAAGAGGCTCATCGGCTGAAATTCTGCCAAGTGGGAAAAGAATGGAATTAAGCAGCAACAGCATAAGGACAGTGAGGGGGATCTTTTTTTTCATATAAAATTCTCCTTTTTTACATCGCGGAGGATCTCTCCGTCTTTTAAAGTAATGATCCGATCGGCATAGGCAGCCATTTCAGGATCATGGGTGACTAGAATAATGGTTTGATTGTATTTGCGGGCAAATTCAGTAATCATAGTCATGATTTCCTGTGTTGTCTTGCTGTCGAGATTGCCGGTGGGCTCATCGGCAAAAATGACTGCCGGGTGGTGGATGAAGGCGCGGGCAATGCCCGCTCGCTGCTGCTGTCCGCCTGACATTTGCTTGGGATAATGATCCAAACGATGGCCTAGCCCAACCCGCTCTAGCATCTTGCGGGCAGCCTGTTCACGCTGTTTTTTATTGATTCCGCGAAATAGCAGCGGCAAGGCAACATTTTCGGTAGCGGTCATGGTGGGCAGAAGATTGTAGGCCTGGAAAATAAAACCGAGATATTGCTGACGAAAAAGAGCCAGTTCGTTTTCATGAAGATGGCTGATTAAACAATGACCGATGCGGACTTTTCCTAAAGTAGGTCTTTCCATTCCCGCTAGCTGATTTAGCAAAGTGCTTTTTCCTGAACCGGAGGTCCCGAAAATACAGAGGATTTCTCCTTGCATGATTTCTAAATTGATATTCTTTAATGCAATGACCGTTTCTTCACCCATTGAATACTCTTTTCTAAGATTTCTGATTGAGATAATGGGCCTGTTTTCAGACATAAGATCGCTTCCTTTCGTTATCGCTTTAGAGCGTATCAGCTCTTTCTGAAAAAACACCGTGGAAAATTCTTAAGAAAACTTAACTTTTGCGGGTTTTTGGAAGAACGTTGAGAAAGCATGGTAAAATAATGCTGGAAAAAGAGGACAGTTTATGGAGAATAGGAAAACGATCTTAATTGCTGATGATGATCCGGAAATTCGTGAGGTATTGAAGATCCTGCTGCAGGCAGAGGGTTATCAGGTGCGAAAAGCCTGTGACGGGGCAGAGGCGGTCTTATTGGCAGAAGAGTCAGTTGATCTGGTTATTCTCGATGTCATGATGCCAGGCTGTTCCGGAATAGAGGCCTGCGAGCGAATTCGAGCAAAATCTCAGGTACCGATTTTGTTTCTGACTGCCAAAGGAACAGAAATGGATAAAGTTCATGGCCTGACGGTAGGCGGGGATGATTATCTGGTTAAGCCGTTTTCTTACATGGAACTGACGGCACGAGTGAAAGCCCTGTTGCGGCGCTATACGCAGTACGGAAAAGAAGAATCGGGCGCTGCCTTGATTCGAATTCAGGATGTTGTGGTGGATCCGGAAAAACATCGAGTTACAAAAAAAGGACGGGAGATTGATTTAACGAATATTGAGTACCAGATCCTGTTGCTGCTGGCTTCTAATCGCCGGAAGATTTTTACTGTGGCGAATATTTATGAGAGTGTTTGGGAACAGACGTATTTGCCGGTTTCCAACAATACGGTTTGTGTGCACATCCGCAAGCTGCGTCAGAAAATCGAAGAGGACCAGGATAATCCAAAAATCCTGCTGAATATTTGGGGAAGAGGGTATCGCATTGAATAAGCGAAAGTTCTGGCTGTTTCGCCGGCTGGATGTGCAGTTGCTGGCAGCTTTGGGGCTTTGCTTTCTCATCGCGTATGGTCCGGTTGCGCTCATTCATCAAGGCCTGGTTTATTATCGAGATATTTGGGTGTGGGAACAAGAAAATATGGAAAAAGAAGAAAACTGGGCTGCCAGCCGGATCCAGGAATTTGTGAATCGAAATCAGCTGACGCTTAAAGAACTGGATCAGCTTGACCGTTGGGTCCATCAGGAACATTATCTTCAGGTCGTTTTGCTGGATAAACAGCAGGTGTATTTGGTTAGCGCGATGGATCTTCCTGTTGAAGAATACGATCAGGTACGCTCTTTGATTGATGAATATCAGGAGTATTATACAAAAGAGCTGGATGCAGGACGGGCTAAGACGCTGACCTTTGCGGATGGCACGGAGATCAGCATGATCATCCATTCTTTTTATTACGAAAAACTTGTGCAAATTTTAAGTCAATTGAATCTGGTTTTGTTTTTCATCATTTTTTTGCTGAGCTTTTTATTTTTTATTCGAAAGAAAGTTCGTTATATTCGCCGTTTATCAGATGAATTAAAAATCCTGGAGGGAGGAGATCTCGATTATGCAATGAGCGTTCAAGGGGAGGATGAGATTGCTGAACTTGCTCGGGGAATCAACCAGATGCGTCTTTCGATTCTTGATCGCCGGCATTTGGAAGAAGAAAATCAGCGGGCCAATCAGGATCTGGTGATGCGGCTGTCTCATGATCTTCGTACGCCGCTGACCGCCTTGATTGGCTACCTTGAAATTGTGCTGCTGAATGAGGAAGATCCAAAACAAAAAAGAAATTATATCGAAGCGGCCCGAGCAAAGGCATTTCAGATAAAAGAACAATCTGAAAAATTGTTCGAATATTTTTTGATCTCACAAAAAACGGAAGACAGCTACTATCTGCAGTCTGTCCCTGTGACCCAGCTGCTTGAAAGGATCCGGCAAAATTCCATTCGGGATCTGGAAAGTCATGGATTCAAGGTGGTATTTCAGCCTTCTGGCAATGTGTTTAGCGGTAGCGTAGCGGTGGATATGGAAAGCTTTTCACGAGTCATGGATAATTTGGTTTCCAATCTGTTTAAATATGCTGATCCAGCTTTTTTGATTCGGTTTGAAACGATTCAAAAAAAAGATCAGATGATCTTTCAAATAATTAATCGGATTCGTTTGACTGGGGCCAGAAGCAGCACAGGAATTGGTATCAATACCTGTGAGCGGATCATGAAAGCTCACCAGGGCCGATATCTCTGGAAACGAACAGACGATTGTTTTATTAGTACAGTGGAGCTGCCGCTGAAAGCTTATATTGAAGCATAAATAAAATCTTTTTGAGGATCTTTGGAATTCTGGAATTTCTGGATAAAATAGAATGATCTTAAAAAAAAGCCGAGAAAAAGGTTAAGTGAAAGGTGTTGATTTGCACTTAAAAATGCCGTATTGTTTATATAGAAGAAATAGACGGTTTATTAAAAGTGAAATGGATCAAAATTAAAATTTAGCCGTAAAGAAATCAAATAAGGAGGACTAAAAGATGGTTATTCATTCGACACGCATTTACACAGAAGAAGGCTGCAAATCGGGATATTTGTTTCTGGAAGGAAAAAAAATCGTCGATTTCAAAGAGCAGTGGGAAGGTCAGCAGGTCGTCGATTATGGTAATCAACGGATCATTCCAGGGATCTTTGATACGCACAATCATGGAACGATGGGGTATGGACTGACTTCTGCACAAAGCAAAGATCCACGTAAAATTGTTCGTGGATATTTAAAGGGATTGGCTTCTCAGGGAGTGACGAATGTTTTCCCTACTTGTCATATTGATTTGATTAAGACGATTAGTGAAATGGCTGATGAAGAACAGGACGGAGCAACCATTGTGGGCATCCACAGTGAGGGTCCTTGGCTAAACCGGGTTGGAGAAAAAGGCATTAAAACGGGATGGCCGGAAGTCCGCTTGGAAACGGCGAAAAAAATGGTCCAGGATGGGGCTGGAAAATTACGGCTGGTTGCATTGGCCCCAGAAATTCCAGGAATTGATGAAATTATAGACTATTTTTTAAGTGAAGGCGTTACGCTGGCTTTTGCCCACAGTGATATGAACTATGAAGAAGCTCGTAAGGCGCTTCCGGGACGAATTACGGTGGCGACTCATCTGGGCAATGTCATGAGCGGCCTGCATCATCGTGATATCGGCGGACTGGGGGCTTGTCTGCTTGATGATGAGATGATGTATGAAGTGATTTGTGATGGCATGCATATTTCGCTGCCGATGATTCAATTATATTTTAAGATGCGGGATTATTCGCGTTTCATGATGATATCGGATTGTTCTCAGATGGCTGGAGCTCCATGCGGTCAGTATCGCGGCTGGAACAAGAGCATGATCCTGAATGTAACTCCGGAGGGTTTTGTGCTGAGTGATACGGGCAGAATCTGCGGCAGCAGCAAGCCGGTTTTGTATGGTATCGGCAACCTTGTGGAGAAGCTGCATCTTCCGATGGAAACAGTTATTCAGATGGCCTCGTTGAATCCGGCTAAAAAGTATGGTTTGGATAAAGAAAAAGGTTCCTTGGCTGTAGGCAAGGATGCCGATTTTGTAGTGATCGATGAGAATTATCAGGCAGTGGCAACCTATGCCAATGGACGTAAGGTTTATGATGCGGCAATCGATCGGGATCTGTTTAATCCGGATTTTTTGCGGGAAACAAAAATTTAAAAAAAGATCAGGCATGCAGCGCATGCCTTTTTAAGCAGATCAGAGAAAACCAATTTTTCATTTCCAAACAGAAAGATTGGCAATAGTGAGGGGGCCATCATGGAACTTGAAAAAAGCAGACATATTCAGATCGTCTTGTATTTTGTGCGTTTGGCTAGAATCATCACGTCAGAGGAGCTGGCTTCGTTAACTAAGGCAAGCACCCGCACGATCAAAAGTGATATCGCGCAGATCAATGATGTTTTAAAGGAAAAAGGAGCAGAGATCATTTCTCGTCGCAGTGAAGGCTATCAGCTGCAGATCATAGCAGAAGAAACGTTTGGACAATATCGAAAACAGCTGGAAGTGATAGGAGCGTATACCAATACCGAACAGGAGTTTTCTTATTTTCTTCGGGTTTCTGCGATTCTTAGAGAACTGCTTTCTTCGAATGATTATATTAATATTGATGAATTGGCGGAACGGATGTTTTTGTCACGCAGTACCGTGAAACAGGATTTGATAAAGGTGCGAGAATTTCTGGCTAGTTATTTTTTGCAGCTAGAGTCCAAGCCTGGATATGGGTTGCGAATTGTGGGGGAGGAACGGCATTTTCGCATGGCGATGATTGCCGCTTATGGAATCAATGTGGCAACCCTGGAACGCTCGATCCATCAGCAGCAATATCGATCACAGATGGAAAGCGAGGATTATCCAGAGATCCGTCAGCTATTGCTGAGGGTCCTTCGTGAAAGTCATTATTCCATTAAAGATAATGCCTCTCAGGGACTTTCCCGATATCTGCTTGCGATGCGCAGCCGAATTCGTCTGGGCTATGGGCATATTCATTTTTCAAAACAGGAAAGAATGGAACTGCAGCAGTTTGAGATCCAAGGAAAGGTTACGGAAAAACTATTTAGTGGTTTGAAGGCTTTTGAAGGATTTGATGTTTCTGATGATGAAAAGGCCTTTGTGACTATGTATTTGGTGGCTTATCACGATTATGAGGGAGCGGAAATCACTGAAAATACAATGAAGTTCATGTTTCATGATATTAAAAAAATATATTATGAAGCTAGTGAATTTATTAAGACAACGCTGGGTTTGGCAGATAATTTTACGCGGACGCGGGAGCAGCTGTTCTACAATATCTCTCGTATTGTCATACGGAATCATTTTAAGATGTTGCCTTATAATACGCTGAGTATCAGCCGGATGTATGAAACCGTTCAGAAAAATTTGGTAGCGGTCAATCTGGCTTCCTATTTAGCGTCTTATCTGGAGGAAAGACTTTTCTGTCAATTGAGCACGAAGGATATCTTATACTTAGCGCGTTATTTTGATGAACTTCTGGATCAGATCGAGTTTGATTATCAGCCGCAACGACTCATGACGGTTTCTGGAATTGGGAAAAATTATTCACAGATTCTGATTGACCGGATCCAGCGTCAGTTTAAAAAACGAATCCTTAGCAATACCGCTATGGAATTATATCAGATCCGTCCTTTGACCAAACAGGATGTGGATCTGATCGTACTGGATAATCTGGCTTTTGCCTATCGGTATGATCTTCCGCATGTAGCGGTTGAAAACAAGGATTGCAGCGGACTTCAGGAAGCGCTGAAAATGGGCTTTCTTATTGATCAGGAGTGCGAAGAAATTGCAGCCATGACGAAGATTTATCACAGTTATGAGTTTCAAAGCCGAGAAGATTGTTTTCGGATCATGAGCTATAAGTACGGAGTAGATGAATTGTCGGTCAGTGAAATGATTCGGCTGTTTAAGCGGCATGAAAAGCGGGTTAGCTATGGCCGATATGGGTTTGCCGTTTTGTTGGCAGATTACCGGTTTGTACAGCGGAACTGCTTTGAAATTTACGAGCTGAAAAGCCCTTTGATCTGGTCAGAAGATTTTTCTGTAGATTATGTCATGTTTCTTTCAGCGGATTTTTTTGCTAATTTGAAGCTGATGAAATCCTTCAGCTGTTTGATCATGGCTCTGGCTGAAGAGGAGAACTGGATTGAACGTTTACTGAAAGAAGACCGTCAAGAGGTGATCCGATCAGCGATTTTATCGCAGGTTCAGCTGAATGATTAAAAGCAATCAAACGACTTGAATGGGTCGTTTGATTTCACTTTATTAAGTGAAATTTAGCGGCATCTTCCTTTTGAGCGGAAATCATTCAACTTCAAGTTTATGGAAAACCCAATACAATAGAGAATGTAATGTAAGCGTTTTAAAAGGAGGGCTTATGCGGAAATTCTTTATTTCTTCTCACGGTCATCTGGCCAGTGGCATCAAAAGCTCGCTCGAGATTCTTTTAGGCAAAGCGGAAAATGTAACTGTCTTTGACGCGTATCTCGATCAGCGCAGTGTTGAGTCTGAGGTGGAAGCTTTTTTCAAAACCGTCGGGCCGAATGATCAGGCAATTCTGCTTTCGGATCTGCTTGGCGGAAGTGTCAATCAGGTACTGTATCGGTATCTTGATCGGCCGAATACAATGCTGGCGGCTGGAGTCAATCTGGCTTTGGTGTTGGAATTGGTTGCAATGAGTGAAGCACCGCTGAGTGAAGAGGAGCTGGATCAGCTGATCGAAGCGTCTCGTCAGGCGATGACACGAGTTGTGCTGGACACGGAAGAAGTTGTTCAGGAAGATTTCTTTTAAAATTGGAAAGGTGGAACTAAAATGATTAAATTACTGCGTTTGGATGAACGTCTGATTCATGGCCAAATTGCGATCAAATGGTCGCGTCACACCAATGTTGATCACATTGTGGTCGCAAACGATGCGGCTGCGGGAAGCCAGATCATTCAGAAAAGTTTGATGATGGCAGCACCTGGTCATATCAAAACAGCGATCAAATCGATGGATGCAGCAATCAAGCTGCTGAATGATCCACGGTGTGAATCCATGAGTATTCTGGTGCTGGTAAAGAACCCTTGGGATCTGGCTAGAATGGTGGAATCTGTTCCGGGAATTGAAAAAGTCAACATCGGAAACTATGGCCGTGTTGAGCCGGAGCATGAAGGTCACCCAAGAAAACGGTACGGCAATAATCTGTACATCGACGATACCGAATTACCGGAATTCAAAAAAGTTGTTGCGAAATATAAAGCGATTTATCAGACAACACCGGAAGAACCGGCAGAAGATCTGGCAAAATTGATCGGATAAATTCTCGCTGAACGCTTACATGAGAAATTAAGAAAGGGATAGATATTTATGGTACAAAGTGCACTTATCGTCGCATTTGTCTACTGGCTGATCATGGCAGTCGATTATCTGATTGCTTGGCAGACCCTGACAAGACCAATCGTTGTTGCTCCGGTAACAGGTTTATTCCTGGGTGATTTACACACAGGTATTATTATGGGTGCTTCCCTGGAAGCGATCTTCATGGGAATTTCAGCAATCGGTGGATCCGTTCCAGCGGATGCTACTTCCAGCTCGATCTTGGCGGTTGCCTTTACAATCCTGTCGGGAGCTGACGTAGAAACCGGTTTGGCGATTGCTATGCCAATTGGTACGTTGATGGCTTCATTCAAGAGCATGACGACTCCAATTTATGCGGCGTTGTCTCCTTATTGGGAAGAATTGGCGGCTTCTGGAAACATGAAGAGCTTCCGGATCCAGACCATTGCTTTCCAGCTGACGCTGGCGAACATTACAGGCGTTTTGATTCTGTTCTTTAGCGTTGCTTACGGAACGACTGCATTGGAAAGCCTGCTGGCTTCTATGCCTGGCTTTGTGACTCGCGGTCTGGCTGCTGCTAGCTCAATGATGACCGGTGTCGGATACGCCATCCTGCTGAGCATGCTGTGGACCAAAGAAGTTGGCGGATTCTTCTTCGTTGGTTATGTTCTGGCAAAATATCTGGGAATGGATTCTTTGTCAATCGCTATCCTGGGTGCGGTTATTGCGATTACCTCATTCATGAATGAAAAACGGTATATCGATCTTAAAAATTCACTCAGCAGCAAAGGTGCTGCTGCAGCAGCAAACGATGAGGAGGACTTCTTCTAATGGCTAAGAATACATTAACTCCTACTGAAAACAGTATTTTAAGAAAAATGTTTATGAACTCCGGCATGGTGTTTGTAACCTTCACCATGACAAAGATGGAAGCTAACGGATTTACGATGATGATGCAGCCGGCTCTGGATGTTCTGTATAAGGATGATCCGGAAGGAAGAAAGGTTGCGCTTCGCCGTCATAATCAGTTCTTCAATACGCATGCGGTTCTGTTTAGCTTTATTGCGGGTCTGACTTTCGCTTTGGAAAAACAGAAAGTGGAAAACGGCTCTATCGATGATGAAACGATCCAGAACATCAAGGTTGCCTTGATGGGACCGACCGCAGGTATGGGAGATGCCTTCTTCTTCAACTGCGTTCGTGTTATTGCTGCAGGTGTTGGTATTGGACTTTGCGAACAGGGAAATATTCTGGGTACGCTGCTGTTTATCGCGCTGTATGGCGGATCTCAGCTGGTTGCTCGTTGGTATTTGCTGAAGATTGGCTACTCGATGGGTACAAGCTTCATCGATACGATGTTTGAATCTGGATTGATGGATGCTTTGACAAAGGCAGCTTCTATTCTGGGTATGGTCATGGTTGGTGCGATGGTTGCGTCTCAGGTAAACGTCAACTTGGCTTGGAACATCAGCGTTGGAGATACCACTGTTATCGTAAATGACATTGTCAACTCCATCATGCCAGGTATTCTTTCGATTGCCTTGGTCTTTGGATTGATGAAACTGATCAAGAAGGGTCAGAAGCCTTCTACTTTGGTTATTGGTATCCTGATCGGATCGATCGTTCTGGCATTCTTTGGAATTTTCTAAAAAAAGAAAGAGGCTGCTTTCGGGCAGCCTCTTATATTTAAGGGTGAAAGGTATGGAGAAGGAAAACAAAACTCAGCTGAATGTTCAATCAAAACCGGTATTGCGGCGCTTTTTTCTGAAACCGAAGAAAACGATTTTTATATTTCTGATCGGCGGGCTGAGCATAATCCTGATTTTCCGCAGCATAGAAGCGGTGTTGATTGCGGGTATTTTTGTGATCATTCCATTGATCAATTTGATTTTGGTCAAAAACCGGCCGTTGCTGGATATTCAAGATGAGGGCGTTTTTGTTTATGATGCGAAAGATTCCAAACAAGGGATCTTTCTGGGCTGGAATCAGATTGAGGAGTATGGCTATGAAACAGGGCCGCATGGCACCGATATTTTCATGGTGCATACGGTCGATGGACGAAGCTTGATGATTCCTTCCGCTGACTATGGAATCATTCAGGAATTTAAAAAACGAATTCCGGATGCAGAGCGGATCCGCAAGGCACAAAAAGAGCGTGAGGAACGCAAACAGCGGCGGCGCAAAAGACGGTAATTTGTTTTCATACTAAAAAAAGGAATTGGATTCCTTTTTTTATTGATTGGAGCGAGAAATTTCTTTTTCGGCGATGTGGGATAAAAGCTCAAACAATTCTTTGAGTTGAACTGCCTTTTCAAATCCGATGCTGCGAATAAAAGCATCGATCAACTCTAAGATTTTTTGATGCTGGCAATTAAAACGTCGGCGGCCTTCTTCCAGCAGGAGGACATTGATTTTTCTTTTATCTTCTGAAGAACGCTGGCGAAGAATCAGCTCTTTTTCTTCTAGGACGGTGAGGGTTCGATTCATCTGTGATTTTTTCATCTTCATTTGCTGGCATAGCTGGGTCGCGGTTAAAGGCTCTGATCTTTCTTGTAAAAAACGCAGAATCAGCGATTCATTGAAAGTCAGATCAGAGACCAGGCGGTCATTGTTTAAAATGGTAGTTAACTCAATCCAGGCGGCTAAAATTTCTTCATGAAGTGCCGATTGATGGGGCATGCTTTTTCCTCCTTAATTAGCGCAAAAAGAGTCGGATCAACCTTTCCTTGAGCAAGGAATATGGCTGATAGCGAAAAGGCAGATCAAGCCAAGTGGCTTTATGAACAATGGACTTGAAATGGCTGAAGGTTTCAAAGCCGGCTTTCCCATGATAACAGCCCATTCCGGAATTTCCGACTCCGCCAAAGGGCATGGCGGAGGTAGCCAGATGAATGATCGTATCATTGATGCAGCCGCCGCCGAATTTCATTTGCTGCTGAACCTTTTGAATGGCTTGGGTATTTTTAGAGAAAAAATAAAAGGCCAAGGGAGCAGGTTTTTGAGCGATGATCTGAAGACAGTCTTCCAGCTTATCAAACGTCAGAATGGGTAAAACCGGACCAAAGATCTCTTCTTGCATGATGGCATCCTGCCATGTGATTGAATCCATCAAAGTAGGAAAAATCTGTTGCGTAGAATGTAGAATTTCGCCTCCAAAAATGACTTTTGCAGGATCGATCAAAGCCTGCAGCCGCTGAAAATGCTTTTCGTTAATGATCTTTCCATAGGCTTTTTTGCTGGCAAACTGCTGCTGAATTTCCTGGATCAGCGCTTTGATCAGCGCTTCTTTGACGGTTTGCTGCACATAGAGATAATCTGGTGCAACACAGGTTTGACCCAAATTCAAAAATTTACCAAAGACGATCCGGCGGGCTGCGATTTTAAGATCTGCAGTTTCATCCACGATGCAAGGTGATTTTCCGCCTAGCTCCAAGGTGACAGGGGTAAGATGAACGCTGGCTTTTCGCATGACTTCATGGCCTACGGCACAGGACCCAGTAAAGAAAATATAATCAAAGGATTCATCGAGCAAGGCCTGATTTTCCTTGCGTCCACCTTCGATGACTGCCACGATTTCTTCCGGGAAAACCTCTTTTAGGATGGAAGCAAGAAGGGCGCTGGTGGCCATGGAATAAGCGCTAGGTTTGACACAAACGCAGTTTCCAGCGGCGATGGCATCAATCAGAGGCTCCATGGTCAGCATGAAAGGATAATTCCAGGGACTCATGATTAGCACAACCCCATAAGGGGAAGGCAGCCGATAACTGAGTGAGGGAAACTGGGCCAAAGGAGTGGGAACGATTCGTTTTCGAGCATACCGGCGGGTATGGCGCAGCATATGATCGAGTTCGCTTAAGACCATTCCGGTTTCTGACATATAGCTTTCCGTAGACGATTTGCCAAGATCCTGATACAAGGCAGCATGGATCTTGGATTCATTTTGACGAATTACTGATCGCAACTTTTTAAGATAGGTTAATCGAGCGGTGACGCTTAGCGTGGCTCCGCTGGCAAAGGCTGTGCGCTGTTTGTTGACAATTGCATGGATTTCATGGCTTTCCATTGTGTTTCCTCCTTCATCACGGCCCGATAAAAGACTTCAAGCTGACGGGCATTATATAAAACTGGAACAGGATAGAGCGGATTGGCTTCTTTGGCAGCATGGGCACACAGATAAGGCAGATCCTGAGGCTGGATTTCTGGAATGCTTGATGGTATTGCGAAACATCGATTCATCGCTTCGATGGATTCGATAAAATGCAGCGCTGCGGCTTGCGGATCAGTATTGGAATCAGCCAGACCGGCGGCGATAGCACAATCCTTTAATTTCTGATGGATTGCAGAGCCATAGCCACGAAGGACCACAGGAAGCAGCACCGCATTGGCCAAACCATGAGCGCTCCCGTATACTCCGCCCAAGGCATGCGCCAGGGCATGGACATAGCCGACATAGGACTTGGTGAAAGCCAAACCAGCCAGATAGGCGGCCTGAGCCATGCTTTCACGTGCTTTTTGATCCTGACCGTTGGCATGGGCCCGTGGAAGAAAAGCGAAGATCAGATGAATGGCTTTTAAGGCAGCCTCTCGCGTGTCCTGCGTCGTAGAGCGTCCTATATAGGCTTCGACCGCATGGGTCAAAGCGTCCAATCCGGTCGTGGCGGTAAGAAATGGCGGCATGCTGAAGGTCATGCGGGCATCCAGCAAAGCATATTTCGGAATCAGTGGAAAATCATTGATGGCATACTTGGTTTGTGCTTTTGGATCGGTGATGACGGCGGCCAGGGTACATTCACTGCCGGTTCCTGCCGTCGTTGGAATGGCAATTAAAACAGGAAGCCTGCGCCAGACCTTCAAAACTCCGCGCATTCGATGAAGAGAAGTGTGAGGGCGGACAACACGGGCCCCTACACCTTTGGCACAGTCGATAGAAGATCCGCCACCAAGGGCAATCAGCCCCTTACAATGGTGTTGCTGATAAAGGGCGAGCGCTTCTTCGACATTACTCACTGTGGGATTGACCTGAGTTTTATCATAACAGATCACGGTGATCCCGTTTTGGCTTAGGGTGTGGACGACCGGCTGATGAAGTCCTAATTTTACGATGCCAGGATCACTGACTAACAGGACGCATTGGCAATTCTCTTGATCAAGAACATGCGGAAGATCTTCTATGCGTGCAATTTGCTGAGGCTTTCGGTAAGGAAGAAATGGGATAGCGAGGCGAAAACAGCTTTGAAAAGCTCGACAATAGAGCTGATTGATCCAATTCATAAGAGTCTCCTTTGACTTATAATAGTTAACTATGTTAACAGTTCACTATTATAACCATTATTTTCTGCTTGTCAAACCGTCTTTTTTGGACTAATTAAATGAAGCAATGGATGTACCAGCTTAGCATTGGCTCTCCCCAAAACAATGCAAAAATAATTCCCAAAGCGAGGAAAGGACCCAGCGGAATTTTTTCTTTTCCGCTTTTTTTCTGGATCAAAAGCTGATGGAGAGCCACAAGACTTCCAGCAAAAGAGGCAATCAACATGGCCAAAAGAATATTTGGCCAGCCTAACAGCAAACCGGCGGCAGCCATCAGTTTAACATCGCCATAACCGATTCCCTGTGTTATCCAAGCCAGCAGGAACAATGGTCCGCTCACCGCCACTGCACCAAAGAGATGAGAAAACAGCGACTGAGAAGAGTACATGATCAAGATCCCTCCGCAGCAGGCCAGAGCCAACACAAAACGATCATAGATCAGCATCGTATCATAATCGATCCAGGCGATGATGACAAGAATGCAGAGGACTAGCAAAATAGGAATGAGCTTCCAGCCAATTCCAAATTGCAGAGCAGACTGAAAAAAAAGCAAAGCAAGGATAAGTTCTGACAGCGGATAACGAATTGAAAGTTTCTGATGGCAATAGCGGCAACGGCCGCGAAGTCTTAGCCAACTGATGAGGGGAATCAGATCCTTCCAATGTAATGGCTGCTGACAATGGGAACAGAAAGAGCGGCGGATAAAAATGGACTCTTTCTGTTGCAAAGCCAGGGCAAAGGCATGACAGAAAGAGCCCATCACCAAACCAAGAAGAAAGAGAAATAGTGCGTTCAGATTCATGGTTCACCTCGTTTGACATCATTATAACCAATGGCGGGAGAAATAGAGAAGAATTTTCTGTTGAGTCATTTCCGGAATCGAAAAAAAGGAAAAAGAAAAATCAGAACTAACTATCCAAGCATAAATATTATTTTCACTTGTCAAGTGAAAGAATTAATAATTACTTTACGCTAATGAAAATTCAAAAATTGAATACGCTTACAAAATCAACAATAATGAAACCAGGATGTCAGGAAAGGAGGGAAACCATGAAAATACTGAACATACGAGTGGATGATCGACTAGTGCACGGTGTTGTTGCAACAAATTGGATTCCGCGTTTGAATGTGGACCGGGTAATTGTGATTGACAAGGAAAGCGCTAATAATCAAATGCTGAAAAGTGTCTTGAGAATGGCCACTCCTAAAAATGTTAATCTGTCAGTGATTACTTTGGAAAAGACGCTGGATAATTTCAAGATCAACAAATATGGCAATGAAAAAATCATGATCGTAGTAAAAACACTGGAGCCGATTCTTGAGCTGCTGGAAGGTGGATTTCAGTTTGAAAAGCTGACGATCGGGAATATGGGTAATCAGGTCAAGACAGAAAGTACAGTGCCATTAACCAAATACGTATCGATCAATGATGAAACGCTTCCTCAGGTCAAAGCGATTGCCGCTAAAGGGGTGGCCGTAAAAGCACAGCTGATTCCTGAGGACGAAGAAGAAGACGTCATGGAAATTTTAAACAAAAAAAATATTGGATAGGGAGGAATTCAAATGATTTCAGTATTTCAGATTATTCTGATTCTGATCGCAATCACTTTAGTTTCCTATGAAGTGTTGATGACACAAATGATGGTCAAATGCTGCGGTGAATCCGTTTTGCTTGGCTTGCTTGTAGGCTTGATCATGGGGGATGCGACAACGGGCTTATTGATTGGCGGCACAATGCAGTTGATGAGCTTGGGATTAGCAGGTTATGGCGGTGCTTCTGTACCGAATTATCGGGTAGGAACGACCGTGGGAACCGCTTTTGCAATTGCCACGGGCGGCGGATTAGAGGTCGCTTTGGTTGTAGGAATTCCAGCAGCTACGTTGGGAGTTCAATTAGATGTTTTGGCGAAAATGCTGGGAACCTATTTTCTGCATCTGGCAGAGAAGGCGGCAGAAAAAGGACAGTACAAAAAAAGCTATGGAATTATTTTCTGGGGAAATCTTTTTGCAAGCCGTGTCGCTTTAACCAATACATATCCTGCTTTGATTTTCTTGCTTCTGGGCTCTGCTTTTGTAGAAAACCTTCTGGCAATTATTCCGGCTTGGTTTATTTCTGGTTTAACGACTTGCGGAAATGTGCTTCCGGCTTTAGGTATGGCTATTTTGCTGAAATACATGCCGTTAAAGGGAAACCTTCAGTACTTGGTTTTAGGTTTTATCCTTTCCGTTTATTTTGGCTTGGATATTCTTCCGATTGCGATTGTCGGCGGAATCATTGCGGTGCTTCTTTATCAGAGATTGCAGCGTGAAAGCAAGCAGCAGGTTGTTACAGGAGGAATCGGCGATGAGTAATGAAAGATTAACAAAAAAAGAATTATGGAACTTTTCAACACGGTATGCACTAACAGCACAGGCCTGTCAGAACTATGAAACGATGCAGTCTTGTGCGGTTATTTACAGCATGGGACCTTATCTTGAGAAAATCTATGCAGATGATCCAGAACTTTTGAAAGAAAAATTCAAAGCTCATTTCCAGTTCTTTAATTGCCAGACATATTTTGGTGCAGCGATCATTGCGGCTGCTTTGGCGATTGAAGAAACCAAATCCAGTGATGCGACAGCGGTGGCTTCTGCGATTAAAACTTCCCTGATGGGACCATTCTCAGGAATTGGAGATGCCTTGTTTAACACCATGCCAAAAGTGATTTTGGCAGCATTATCTGCGTATGCTGCACTGGAAGGCAGCTTTATGACAGGAGCGATCCTGTTGGTTATCTTTACTCCACTGCTGGTCTTTTTGCGCTGGAAGATTATAGAATTAGGCTATTATAAAGGAGCAGAAATCATTACTGAGCATCAGGAACAGCTCAACAATGTCCGTGAAGCGATCTCGGTTCTTGGAATTATTGTTGTGGGAGCACTGATTGCGACGACGGTCAAAGTCAGCACGCCGCTGACAATCACGGCTGGAGAATCGACACAGAGTATTCAGGATTTGATTGACAGTATTTTCCCTAAACTTCTTCCTGCTGTAGCAACTTTCTTGGTCTATAAAGGGCTGGATATGAAAAAGATGAATACCGTCAGAATGGTTTGGGTCATTATTGTGGTTGTGATGACTCTTTCGGTATTGAAGGTGATTGCTTAAATGTCTATAGGAATTGTTTGTAAAACAGTCGATATTACTCCTGAAATTCCGGTCTTTTTACGTGGACATGCAATGCGTAAAGAAAAATCAAAAGGGGTTCATGACCGCCTTGAGGCAGTAGTGAGCTGGCTGAAAATCGGTGAGATCAGAAATTTGTTTGTGAATGGAGATGTCTCTGGCTGGGATTATGAATTTGTTCATGCTTTTAAAAGAAAGGTAATGGAACAGTGTAATGTGAAAGCTGAGCATATCGTGCTCAGCGCCACCCATACTCATTCCGGTCCGACCTTATTTACAGTGGATCAGGATCAGCCGCATGATGAAGCGTATCGCCAGGAAGTGTTAAAGAAATTGGTTGAAACAGCGGTGTCCATTTATGATCAGGAGGTTCCGGTTTCTCAGGTTGTTTGCTCTTCTGGAAATTCAGAAGGATATTATGGAAATCGCAACGGCAAAGATAAGTACGGCGATCAGAAAATCACTCTTCTGGAATTTAAGAACGAGAAAAATGAAAATCTTGCTGCTTTTGTTCATCTATCCTGTCATTCTACGGTTTTAAGCCCGCAGGAATATCAGATCAGCGGAGATCTGCTGGGAGCATTAAGAAGAAAATTAACACCGCTGCTTCATGTGACTCCGATGATGATGAATGGCAATGCCGGAGATATGAGCAATCGCTTGTATCGGAAAAACAATGATTTTAAGGAATTGGATCGAATCAGTCAGGGAATTGCCTATCAGATTATGGGATTTTCTGAAAAAATGACGCTTGATTTAAGTGATGAACAAGAGAATAGCTTTACATTTGAGGTTGCTTATGATACAGATAAAGAAACCTTGAAGAAAAAAATTGAAGAGTTTAATGTCAAGCTTGAAAGTACCACTGAATTTGACGCAAGAAAATGGCTGATCTCAGAAATCGCGGGATTTAAGCGCAAGCTGGCGGTAGACCATGTGGATCTGAAGTTTGAAACAACGATCCTTCGAATGAAAGATTTGGAATTGGTCATTCTCCCATGTGAGCTAGTTTCGGCATTTGGAAAACAAATTAAAAAAACCTCGACGGCAAAGTGCTGCATAGTTTGGGGTTATGCGAATGGGCAGACAACTTATGTCGTCGAAGCTTCCGAATTTAATGGCGGGCATGATGGGATTGCGACTCATCTGCCAAAGGGAAAAGCGGAAGAATATGTAGCGTTGATTTTACAGCATTTATTTGACTGAATTTGGAAAAGGGCTGCAGCAAAATAGAGAGTATTCTATTCGTGACAGCTCTTTTCATCATTATGCGTAGGGAGGATTGAAGATGCGGTTAAATCAAAGACAAATGAAATTATTGAAACTTCTTTTCTCCCAGCAGCGTTATTGGACGACCGAAGAGCTGGCAGGAAAGCTCAATGTGACTTCTCGAACGATCAAAAGCGATCTGAATTTGATTCGTGATGAAATCAGGCAATATCAAATAGAAATTCAGGCAATTCGTGGCAAAGGAGTGTCTTTGATCGTCCATGATCAGGAAGACTACTATCGGTTATGCGGGGATATTTCCAATCTTACTTACAATCTTGGCGGTTTCCGTAGTGAATTTCAGCAAAGAGCATTCATTCTTTATCGGATGATTGTGAATAAAATCGGCTATCTTTCAGTGAATGAGCTGGCTGAGAAACTCAATCTGAGCCGCAGTGTGATCAATCAGGAGATTCCTGAAGTGAAAAAGCGTTTGGCAATGTTTCATTTAACTTTAAAAAACATTCCATATCATGGACTCTTGTTAGAGGGAACGGAAATTGCGATCCGAGCCAGCATTATCGACAGTTTTGATAATAAAAATGAAGATATTTCTTCAGATTATTATCTGGAAGAATATCGGGAATTGAATTTCTTTGATGCAGTCGCGATCAGAAATAAGATTACTGAGCTTTTTCAGCAGGAACAGCTGGAAGCAACTTCTATCATGATTGACCGGATTACAGTAGCTTATATGATTTCCAAGATTCGTTCTGCCCGCGGAAGAAAAGTAGAGGAAGAACGGTTGGCTGTCCTGAAGCATTCTCAGATGATTCGAGTGATCGAAAAATTGCTGAAGCGCATGAATGATGAGCTGTCTTCAGCAGACATATCATTTTTGGCGGTATATTGTTTGTCCTGTGTCAATCCGCCTAAAGAACGTTTTCGTGATTATTATGGTGAATTTTACGAGGTCAGCTTGGAAATCTATCATGTTTTAAAAGAAGAGGTTTTTCCACAATGGAAGTTGAATCCGCAGCAGCCGTTTTTTGAAGAAGAATGTTTAAGAATCTTGTTGCAGAACTGTGTTATTTCAGAATATTCGCTGTATCGAATGTATTATACCAACGATATTCGTGAATATTGCCGGACGTCTTTCTTTTTGGAAATCGCTTGCCGTACATGTATGATCCTGGAAAAGCGTTTCAATTTTCTGGTATCTAGAGGGCTTTTATATTTATTTACTTTGTTTTTTGAATATGGATATAATGGATTAAAGGAGCCAGAAGGCAGCTTTACGCCAATTAAAATTGTTCCGAATTTTGATCGTATTTCCGCCATGCTGTATAAAGATTATTTAACTGCACAGAAGGATTTTCCTTATTCGAAGATTTTGATTGCAGATCATTATGATGATCATGATAAAGATTCACTTTATTTGATTCTGGATAATCCTTCCTTGTCTGGAAGGAATATTGTGAATTGCAGTTATCTTTTTGAACGGGAAAAGATGAATCGGTTGATTCGCCAGAAATATGCAGAGTTAAACAAGGAAGCGTTCATGAATACGACCGATTTTAAAAAAATTTATCTTTTTACACTCAATGAAGCGGCAACAAAAAAAGAACTATTTTGGCTGATTAGCGGGATTTTTAATAGAGATCCGCAAAAACAACTGCAGACGATGAATTTTATTAATCAGCGTGAAAACATGGTGAGCTATGAAAATCAAAAGAATAATTTAGCAGTGATTCCTTTATTTGAACAAGATGAAACAGGATTATGTATTTTAAAATTAACCAAGCCAATTACTTTTAAGAACTGGTCGGTTGATTTTATCATGGTTTTTTCAATTCGCAAGAAAGTTCGGCTGATTCATTTTGTATCTCAGTTTGTTCGGTATGCGATGCTAGATCCGGAAGGGTTGAAAAAAATGGTTTCAGATTTTGATCGAGAAGAAGATTTGTTGGAAGAATTTATAAAGAAATCAGCGTTGATGTAAAAGAAATAATTTAATAAGGGAAGAATGCCTAAGAAGAAGGAGGGATTCGTAATGCTTAGCGTTTCATTGAAACAAACGATAGTTAATCCTGACCATCCTGTATGGCAGGCTGGCGGGGCAACCCGGACACAGAAAGCACGAGGGGTATACAGTGATGTCAAGGTCATGGCGCTAACGCTGAAAATCAACCAAAAATGGATGATCCTGACGACAGTAGATGCGACGGCTTTGGAAACAAAAGACGTGGAAGACTTACAGGAGCAAATCAGTGCGGCAACAGGGATTGATCAAGAAGCGATTTTGATTGTTGCGACTCATACCCATTCCGCTCCAGCGCTGAAGGAAAGCTCGTCAACTTCAAAACAAGTGGATGAGGGTTATAAACGATCTGTGTTTGCAGCATTGGTGGATACGGCCGTATCTAGCGCGCAAAGCTGCCAAGAGGCGACAGCCTATGCTCAGACAGGGGAACTGATTGGGTATTATGGCAATCGCGATCAAAAAGAAAAGGAAGGAGATCAGAGCGCTTGTCTTTTGACCTTTAGGGACCAAGCTGGCAAGGTGATTGCTGCTTTGGTCCAGCTGCATTGTCATCCAACCTTTCTGGATCAATCCTGGCTGATGATCAGTGCAGATTTAGCCGGAGCTTTGAGGGAAGCCTTAGGGCGTTCTTTGGGAGTGGAACCGATGTTTGTCTGCGGGGTGACTGGCGATATGAGCTCCCGCTATTGGAGAAAAAGCCAGGACTATTTTACTCTGGAAAAAAGCGCTCAGGAGATGGCTGATCGGATCCTGAAGTTTAGACCAGAAAAACCTCTTGAATTGAATACGCTTCGGATCGAACAGGTAGAGAAACATATCCATCATCCGGTGAATCTTATAGATTTGAAGAACAAGCTGGATAGGTATCTTCAGCAGCAAAAAACAGAGACCGATCCCATCGAACAGCGACTGCTGGCGACCAAGATTCGCAATGCAAGAGCCTCTTTGGATTCTGGTGAAACAGAAATCGATCTGATGTGGAAAACTTCGATTATCACTCTGGGCGATTTGCAGCTGGTGACATTCAACAATGATCCGGTTGTTTACTTTGGAAAGCAGATCAAAGCGGCTTCATCCAAAAAGCTTTGTCTTACCTTGAATCATGTCAACGGAGAGGTAGGATATTTGGTCGAAAAGTCAGATTATCAAACCGGCTATATTGGAAACGTAACCAAAGCCTTGCCGGGAGAAGCAGAAGAATATATTGCTGCAATTGTTGAACGAGTGAAACAAATTTAGGATTGAGTTAGCGAAAGCCATCTTATGGGAATACATTAAAAAGGCATGCGGATAAGGCATGCCTTTTGTTAACAGAAGTAAAAAAGAAATGAGTTTAGCTTGACAAGCTCGTTTGTTTTATGAGAGGTCTAAAGCAAATGCTGTTCGACGTATTCCGCCCAGCCCTCATCTTCAACGCTTTTTTCAGTGATGACATCCGCAGCCTGTTTAGTGTCTTCTGAACCATTGAGCATACAGACACCGGTTCCAGCAGCCTCAAGCAGACTGATATCATTGGTCATATCACCAAAAGCGACCACTTCCTGAAGATCGATCGCATTCCGCTGGCAGAACAATTTAAGCAGTTCTCCTTTGGAGGCCTTGGCATGACAGAATTCAAACATGGTATTTTCTGTTTTGAATCCGATATAGTTTTTCGATGGATGTTCTGCAACACGCTTTTCAATGGCTGGCATGTCCTCTGCTTTGACATGAAATCCGACTTTAAAAGCCGGTCCTGCCCAGAATTCGCTGTCATCCTTAACAAGATGGACCGTATGCCGTTGCTTAAGATAGGCCTGGGAAGAGGCAATGGATGGATCATTGGGGCGGGCATAACTGATTCCTTCTCGACTAAGCCGCGGACTGGTATCAAAAGGCGCCATCAGTTCAATGCATTCTTTGATCCATTCCGGCTCCATGATGTAAAACTGTTCTGTTTTCTTGCTGAAGTCATCATAAAGCTCGGATCCATTCAGACCAATTAGCAGCTCGCAATGGATTTGCCATTGGTCTTCAAGCAGATGAAGCTGTTCCACGGATCGACCGGAAGCCAAGCCGAATAGCGTACCTTGCTCGACTAAACGGTCAATAGCCTGTTTGGCTCTTGAGGTGAGGTGTTTATGTTTTGGAACTAGCGTATTATCAATATCACAGACGACCAGTTTTGGTTTCATTCTGAATTTTCCCCCTTTTGTTCTCTATTATAACAAAATTTTCTTGAATCAGAACAGCGAGTTTTGCCTCATTAAGGGCGAAAAAAATGATGCATAACGTTAAAAAAACAACTTGAGGTTTTTTTATCCCTCTAAAAAGACGCTGGACTTCCAACGAAGCTTCTTTTATGATAATAGGGGTGATCAAGATGGGATGCAAAGCAGTGTTGTTCGATATGGATGGTGTGCTGATTGACAGTGAAACTTTTTATGTAAAAGGGACCTTTGATTGGATGCAGCAGCTTGGCTATCAGGGACCGATCGAAGGAATCTATCAGATGCTGGGGACCACGATGGAAGTGACCTATCAAATCCTAGCAAAGCTACTTCATCATACCTATACTACCAAGCAGCTGGAAGCGATTAATGAACGTTATTTTGCCGAGCATCCGCTGCCTTATGATCGCATCTTAAAACCAGGAGTATGGGAATTGCTGCACTGTTTAAAAGATGCTGGAATTTTGATTGCGGTATGTTCTTCTTCCCCGCAGGAAACAATAGAAACAGCAATCACGGAATGCGGAATTCGACCGTTTTTTGATTTTGTAGTCAGCGGAGAACAGTTCGTGGAAAGCAAACCTAATCCCCAAATTTATCTGCACGCGGCCGAAGTGTTGAATGTTGCACCAAAGGATTGTCTTGTTGTGGAGGATTCAACACTGGGAATCCAGGCTGGACGCAATGCGGGAATGCGGGTCATTGCACTGCGGGATCCGCAGTTTGAACTGGATCAGCATGAGGCTACCTGGATTGTCGACAGCATGCAGCAGGCCCAAGATCGGATCCTGCAAGAAAGCGCTGGTAATTCAGAAGGGCGAATGATAGAATAATTTTGAATGGTGGAACCAATTTTTAAAATTCGGATAGGATAATAATGAGAGAGGAAGGTCGCAAATGAAAGAAGTTATTCAAATTGAAGGAGGCCATAAGCTGAGCGGGAATGTGCGAATCAGCGGTTCGAAAAACGCTACGGTTGCCTTGATTCCAGCGTCAATTTTGGCAAATGGCCCAGTGACCATCTGTGGTGTGCCGAATATTTCCGATGTAGAGTCCCTAGCTATTTTATTGCGGGAATTGAATGTTCAGGTCATTCAGAATTCAACTGATCATCTGGTCATTGATACAACTGAAATGCGCAATAAACCGTTGGATCATCCGGCGGTGACTCGGCTGCGTGCTTCCTATTATTTTATGGGCGCATTGCTTGGAAAGTATGGCGAGGTTAAAATGAAAATGCCGGGAGGGTGCTACTTGGGACCACGGCCGATCGACCTGCATTTAAAAGGCTTTGAGGCTTTGGGAGCGACGGTAGACTATTCCCAGGGCTATTACACGATCAAGGCCAAGAAGCTAGTGGGGGCAAAAATCTTTTTGGATATTTCTTCGGTGGGAGCGACGATCAATATCATGATGGCAGCAGTTCATGCCGAGGGTCGGACTACGATTGAAAATGCGGCCAAAGAGCCGGAAATCATTGATGTGGCCACCTTGCTGAATAAGATGGGAGCACAGATTCGCGGAGCAGGAACCAATGTGATTACCATCGACGGGGTCGATCATTTGAGCGGGTGTTTCCATGAAATCATTCCGGATCGAATTGAAGCAGGAACTTTCATTATCATGGCCGCGGCGGCAGCAGAAAAAATGACGATCGAAAACATCATTCCGCAGCATCTGGAAAGTCTTCTTTCTAAATTATCGGAAATGGGAGTATCGATGGAAGTGAATGTGGATCGGGTGACGATTACCGGAGGCTGCAAGCTGAAAGCGGTCGATGTGAAGACGCTGCCTTATCCGGGATTTGCCACGGATCTGCAGCAGCCGCTGACGGCACTTTTGACGCAAGCGGAAGGGGATTCTCGAATTATCGAAACGATTTATTCTGAGCGTTTTAAGCATTGCGTAGAATTGCAGCGGATGGGGGCAGATATCGAAGTGGGGCCATCAAATAGTTTGATTCATGGTCCAAGCAAGCTGTTTGGAGAGCGGGTAACTGCGACGGATTTGCGCTGCGGAGCAAGCCTGGTGATTGCCGGATTGCTGGCGGAGGGCATCACGGAAATTCATGAGATCTATCACATTGATCGGGGTTATGATGATCTGGATGGCAAACTGAATGCGCTGGGAGCCAAGATCCGGCGTGTTGAAATCGAATAAGGAACAGGGAGGCTGGGCCTCCCTTTCAAAAAGAGCATAGAAGAAAGAAGGAAGAAAACAATGACACCAACCATTTATCAACAGCGGCGAGCGGCCTTGATGGAACAATGCGCTGAGGAAAGCCTCGTTTTTCTTTTCTCCGGATCGGGGATCATGCGTTCGGAGGATGAAGCATGGCCTTTTTCGGTCAATCGGAATTTTTATTATTTGACCGGATTAGATCGGGAGGATATGGTACTGCAACTTCAAAAGCATGCCGGGCAGGTGATTTCGACGCTGTATATCCAGCCATTTGATGAGGTGCAGGCACGCTGGGTCGGCGGTCGGATGCGAAAAGAGGAAGCCCAGAAGAAAGCGCAGGTGGATCGGGTATTTGAAGTGACCGAATTGGAGGAAGCTGTCGCTTCTTTGTATAATCGGCTGCGTTCTGCAGCGAATCTGAAAGTTTATGTGGATGGCTGGCATTATCGCTGGAATCAGAGTGATTCTTCTGCCATGCAGTTTGTCCGTCAGCTGAAGGAACGTTATCCATTATGGTCGGTGTGTGATCTTTATCCGCTGCTGACGGGGCTGCGGATGATCAAGGATGAAACTGAGATCGAGGCCATCCGCAAAGCCAATGAAATCACGCGTGATGGGGTCATCGCCATGATGAAAACGATTCAGGATGGAAAACGGGAAATGGAGCTGGAAGGAACCTTTCTTCTGGAGCTGATGAAAAAGGGCTGTAAGACAACGGCTTTTCCAACGATTGCCGCCAGTGGGAAGAATGCTGCTGTGCTGCATTACAGCAGCAACACGGATTTCTGCCGGGATGGGGAGTTGTTTTTGTGTGATTTAGGGGCAACGTACGATTATTACTGTGCCGATATCAGCCGAACTTTTCCAGTCAATGGCACCTTTACAAAGCGGCAAAGAATGATCTATGAATGTGTCTTGCAGGCGCAGCAGCTGGTGGAAAAAAACTGCCGTCCGGGAATCACGCTGCGTCAGCTGAATCAGCAGGTCGTGCAGTTTTATCAGTCCAAACTGGAAGAGCTGCAGCTGAGCGGACCAGTGCAGGAATATTATTTCCATAGCGTATCGCATCATTTGGGCCTAGATACGCATGATGTTAACCTGGAAAATGCCGTGCTGAAACCGGGCATGGTGATCACCAATGAACCGGGATTGTATATCGAAGAGGAAGGAATGGGCATCCGGATCGAAGATGATCTGCTGGTCACGGAATCCGGCTGTGAAAATCTTTCCTGTACGCCAAAAACGATCGAGGAGATCGAGTCGATCATGCGGAAATAAAACGAATTTATAAAAATCAGCTTGCGCTTTACAAAGGGGTATGATATATTAAATAAGCACTTACTTTGGGTACGCAGGAGACCTAAGGCGGAAGGAGAGAATAGTATGAAAGCAGGAATTCATCCAGAATACAAGCGGGTTACCGTCACTTGTACCAGCTGTGGCGCAACATTTGAGACCGGTTCTACCAAGGGAGATATCAAGGTAGATACCTGCTCCAACTGTCATCCATTCTTTACTGGAAGACAGCGTTTCGCAGCCGCTCAGGGAAGAATTGACAAGTTCAACAAAAAGTACGGGCTCAACAAATAAGCATGCAGGGAAACAAGGACCTTTTTCAGTCCTTGTTTTTTTGAAGGTGCTTAAAATCAGCGGCGATTCATGCTATCATAAAGACGCTGAAAAAACAGGATAAGGATGGAGTGAAAACAATGTATCATCAGTATCGTCCAGGATGGGTCGAAGTCATTGCCGGATGCATGTTTGCCGGGAAAACTGAGGAATTGATCCGCCGGATCAAGGTCCTTGAGTTTGCGAAAAAAAAGGTGATGGTCTTCAAACCGAAAATTGATGATCGTTATAGTGCGACCCAGGTTGTCAGCCATGCCGGATCGTCGGTGGCCAGCATCGTGATTGAGCAGGCGATCGAGATCCTCGATCATGTGACGGAGCAAATCGATGTCGTTGCCATTGATGAGGTCCAATTTTTTGACAAGCAGATCGTGGAGGTGTGCGATCAGCTGGCAAAACAGGGAAAGCGGGTCATGGTTGCGGGCTTGGATATGGATTTTAAGGGAGAACCGTTTGGCGTGATGCCGATTTTGATGACGGAAGCAGAATTTGTAACCAAGCTGACCGCGGTCTGTGTAAAATGCGGGGCCCCGGCCACTCGAACCCAGCGGCTGGTTAACGGACAGCCGGCAGATTATCATGATCCGATTGTCCAGGTAGGGGCAGCGGAAAGCTATGAAGCGCGCTGCCGGCACTGTCATGAAGTACCTGGGAAACCGCAGTTAACGTGGAAGAAAACCAAGCCGCAATAACGAAGAAAGAAAGGAGGACGTTTTATGGATGCCATGCTGAAACGTCTTGAAACAATTCATCAACGCTATGAAGAACTGAATGATCTTCTGGTGAGTGAAGAAGTCATTGCTAATCCGCGTGAAATGACCCGGCTGGCAAAGGAACAGGCTTCTTTGAAACAACAGGATGAGGCTTATTTGCAGCTCAGCCAGCTTTTAAAGCATATTGAACAGGCAGAGATCATGAAAAAGGAAGAAGATCATGAACTGCGTGAAATGGCAGAAATGGAATTGGAAGAGCTGCTTCCCAAAAAAGAAAAACTCGTTGAACACATTGAGCTGTTGCTGATCCCGCGTGATCCGAACGATGACCATAATGTGATCATGGAGATCCGAGGGGCAGCCGGCGGAGATGAAGCCAATATTTTTGCGGGCGATTTGTATCGGATGTATTGCCGGTATGCAGAAATAATGGGCTGGAAAGTAGAAGTCATGGAGGCCAATGAATCCGAGGCCGGAGGATTTGCATTGATCTCGTTTATGGTGAAGGGCGAAGATGTATACAAGCATCTGAAGTTTGAGTCAGGCTCCCATCGGGTCCAGCGCGTGCCAAAGACGGAAACGCAGGGACGGATCCACACTTCTACGGCGACGGTCTTGGTTCTTCCAGAAGCAGAAGAGACGGATATTGAGATCGATCCGGCGGATTTGACGATTGAAACCCACCGGGCTTCGGGGGCAGGCGGACAGCACATCAACAAAACCGACAGTGCGGTGCGGATCGTCCATCTTCCCACCGGCATTACGGTCAACTGTCAGGACGGGCGTTCTCAGCACGCCAACCGTGAAACGGCGATGCGGCTGATTCGGGCCCGTGTATATGAAGAATATCAGCGCCGCAAAGAAGAGGAAGAAGGCGCCCAGCGGCGGGCAAAGATCGGAACCGGGGATCGTTCAGAAAAGATCCGGACATACAATTATCCGCAGAATCGGGTGACCGATCATCGGATCGGCTTTACCGTGAACCAGCTGGATCGAATCATGGAAGGCAAGCTTCAGGATGTCATCGAGGCTTTGCTTCAGGAAGAACAGCGTCAGAAAATGACGGGTGAGAGCCATGCCCACCTTTAATCAGGAAGTTCATGCCGCCAGAAAAGCCCTGCGAAAGAAGGCGCTGCCGGAGGAAACCGCTTCTTTGTTCATGGTCGAGCTGAGTCAGCTGGATCGGACGGATTTGTATCTTCATTATGATGAGGAAATGCCCAAGGAGCTGCTGGAAGCGTATCGAAGCGGGATGGCACGGATCTTAAAGGAAGAACCGATGCAGTATGTGCTGGGTTTTTCCTGGTTTTATGGCTATCGGTTTGAAGTGGATGAGCGGGTCTTGATCCCGCGGCCGGAAACGGAAGAACTGGTAGCGAATATTCTGATTGAAATGGATGAACATTTTGCAGATCAGAAAACTATTCAAGTTGTGGATATCGGGACAGGTTCCGGAGCGATTGCGATCAGTGTAGCCAAGGAAGAGCCCAAGGTAATCATGATGGCGACCGATATCAGCGAGGCGGCAATAGAGGTGGCTAAAAAAAATGCGAAAAATCTGGAAGCGAATATTGAATTTGCTGTAGGGGATCTGCTTCAGCCGCTGATCGAGCGCCAGCGCAAGGTGGATTTTCTGATCTGCAATCCGCCCTATATTCCACAAGAGGAAGCGCTGGAAAACAGCGTGAAAAATTACGAACCGCATGTGGCACTGTTTGGCGGAGAAGACGGACTGAAATTTTACCGTCAGCTGTTTGAAGAAGCGCTCAAGGTATTGAATACCAAAGCCATCATGGCGTTTGAAATCGGCTATAATCAAAAATCTGCTTTAATGGCGGAAGTAGAAAAGGTCTTTCCAACGGCTCAGGCCGAGGTTCTCAAAGATATCAATGGAAAAGATCGGATGCTGATCGTGCGTTTTTTGTAAAACCTGAATAAAAAGGATTTCGCCTTAGACCAGAATTTTGCTGATTTAAGGAGAAATCCTTTTTTACTGCTGCAGAAACGCTTTTAAAGCTTCAAGCTGCGCAAGACCATCCGCTTTGCCGGTCTGATAAAGGGCATTAAGCTGATCCCGGTCTTTTTCCAGTCGTCCGATAGTGACCGGTTCCTGTGGCTGGATGATCAAAACGCGGCCTTCTTTTTGTAATGAGCGAAGCGTTTTTAGGGCTGCATTGTAGCGCAGATGCCGGGTCTTTAACGCATCGATCAGCTGCGGATAGCGATGGTAGCGAAGACGAAGCAGCGGCAAGAGGGCATTGGGCTTTTTTTGATACGACGGGCATTGCGTGAGGACGACCACATTGCGCAAGCAGCCAAAGCGGATCGCCGCTTCAATCGGAATGGAATCGCTGATCCCGCCATCCAGATAACCTTGACCGTTGATTTCTACGATCCGTGAAAGCAATGGCAAAGAACTGGAGGCCCTTAGCCATATCGTGTCCTGCTGCATCTGCTCGATCAGCGGATATTCTGCCTGCCCGGTTTGAACATTGGTGACGACTGCTCGAAACCATCCTTTTCGCTGGGCAAAAGCGGCATGATCATAAGGGTCCAGCTGATTGGGAATGATGTCGTATAACATTTCTGCCCCAAAGAAATCGCCTGTTTTCAGCCAACTGCGTACGCTGCAATAACGCCAGTCCTGAAGATAATTCACGTTGACCCGAAAAGCTCTTCCTTTTTGACGGGAAAGGAAGCTGGCGGCATGACAGCTGCCGGCAGAAACCCCAAGACATCCGTCAAAATCCAATCCGGCTTCCAAGAAGGCATCCAAGACCCCGGCCGTATAAACCCCTCGCATTCCTCCGCCTTCCAGGACCAATCCGATTTTCTCTGTTTTCATTGTCCTCCTCCTCTTGCGAACTGATCTTATTCTAGCACAGCACGGAAAGGTTGTGCGAAATTCTGTTTAAAAAAGCTTCTTTCTTCCCATAATGAGGATGAGGTGAAGGTATGCTTAAAAAAATCAATTTTCTGATCGTTCTTTGGCTGGCGTTTTTTACCTTGCAATGCAGTGGAGAATCCAGTCCGCTGCGTTATCAGATCATGTTTGATTCGAACTGTCAAAATGAATGGGAAATCAAGGAACAAATTTTTGAGATTTATGAAGAAATCGTTTATGGTCTGGACCCATCCAGTCGTCCGGCTTGGGTTTTAAAAAATCTTGACCGTTTTCAGATCTGTGAAGAGATCCAGGTCGAGGCGCTTCAGGATCAGATTAAAATTACGATCGGAGATGGTAAGGGAACGCTGATTAGCGGAGAGTTTGATTGGGCAATGTGCAGCAATCAGGTCAAACCGCATTCCTGGCTGCGGGAAGTGTTGGGATTTTAATGCAAAGTCTACAGAACGCGGTATAATAAAAACGTTCAAAGTGTGATTTCAGGGAACATAAGGGGGCAAAGTATGAATACAAAAATCATTGATGCGAATCAGCTGGATCTGCTGATCGAAGCCTTGAAATGTAAAGAGGTCGTGGCCTTTCCTACAGATACGGTATTTGGCATTGCGTGCATTCCTTCTAGTAAAGAGGCGATTGCGAAAATGAAATGGGTCAAGGGAAGGGATGAAAAAAAGCCGTTTCCTATGATGGTTTCCAGCAAGCAGCAGATTGAAGAAATCGCAGAAATTCCACCCATTGCGCTTCCGATAATTGAGCATTTCATGCCAGGAGCCTTGACAATCATTTTGAAGAAAAAACCGATAATCGACGATGAAGTGACCAACGGACAGCCGACGATTGCGATCCGGATGCCGGATGATGAAACGGTGCTGAAAATTTTGCGTCAAACTGGTCCGCTGTTGGTGACCAGTGCGAATTTAAGTGGTCAGCCGGCAGGACATACCGATCAGGAGGTGCTTGAGCAGCTGGCAGGACGGATTAGCTGTATTCTTCCAGGGGAAAGCGGACGGCAAACAGCCAGCACGATCGTCGACTGTACGCAGGAGAAGTTGGTAATCCTGCGAGAGGGCCCGATTACTTTGAAGATGCTTCAAGAGGTCAAATAAAAAGTGCCTGATTTTTGAATGCGGATGAAAAATGAACCGCATGCTGATTATGACTTTTAAAAATACGGAAGCTTTGTCTTTGGAAACTTGCAAAGAAGCACTGGGCGATAAGAGACTTTCCGTCCGTTTTTTTTTGGTGTATTCTAGAGATAGACTGGAACAGGAGGAATGAAGTTGAAGGATACGTGGATTGCTCAGGCCATCGAGCAGGAAAAAAATCGTCAGGCTCATAACATTGAGCTGATTGCTTCAGAAAATTTTGTGTCGGCGGATGTTTTGGAAGCGGCTGGATCGATTTTGACCAACAAATATGCAGAAGGCTATCCAGGCCGGCGTTATTATGGCGGCTGCCGTTATGTGGATGAGGTCGAAGAGCTGGCTAGAAAAAGGCTATGTACGATATTTGGGGCGGAGCATGGCAATGTGCAGCCGCATTCTGGATCGCAGGCCAACATGGCAGTTTATCTGACGGCACTGAATCCGGGGGATCGGGTCTTAGGAATGGATCTGAGTGCGGGAGGGCATCTGACCCATGGCCATCCATTAAATTTTTCCGGGCGCTTGTATGAGTTTCATGGATATGGCGTTAATCAGGAAACAGAAATGCTGGATTATGAGGAGATCCGGAAGCAGGCTCTGGCATTGAAGCCGAAGCTGATCGTGGCCGGCGCCAGCGCTTATCCGCGAAAAATCGACTTTGCAAAGTTCAAAGAGATCGCTGAAGAAGCAGGGGCGCTTTTGATGGTGGATATGGCCCATATTGCCGGGCTGGTTGCGGCAGGACTGCATCCTAATCCGGTACCGTATTGTGATTTTGTCACCTCCACTACGCATAAGACGCTGCGAGGGCCGCGCGGCGGCATCATTCTGTGCAAAGAAAGATATGCGAAAGAGCTGGATCGCAATGTATTTCCTGGAATGCAGGGAGGACCTTTGATGCATATCATTGCAGCTAAAGCCGTCTCCTTTTATGAAGCCCTGCAGCCAGAGTTTAAAGACTATGCTCAGCAGATCATTCGAAATGCACGGGAGCTTTCCGAGACACTGAAAGAAGAAGGCTTCCGGATCGTTTCTGGTGGAACCGACAATCATCTGCTGCTGGTAGATGTGAAAGGATCGATCCAGATGACTGGCAAGGCCGCAGAGACGCTGCTGGATGAGGTATCAATTACCTGCAACAAGAATACGATCCCCTTTGATACGGAAAAACCATTTACGACCAGCGGTATCCGGCTTGGTACGGCGGCAATGACGACGCGGGGATTGAAAGAAAAGGAATTTAATCAAATTGGACGCTGGATTGCCGATGTTTTAAAGGATCCGGAAAATGAAGGTTTGAAAGAGAAAGTACGAAATGAAGTTTGGGAATTGACTGAACGGTTTCCGCTGATTCGATAGAAAGAGAATCCTTTTTAACCTTTTGTCCTTGGAAAAGAATTCCAGGGGTCATCAAAAACAGCAAGAAGAGAAATCAAGAAGATTTCAAAAGGCAGAGAACTGTCTGTTTTTGATAAGGAGAAAAAAATGAAAAAAACCAAACAGCTTGTCATCACTGCGCTTTGCATTGCCTTAGGATTAGTGCTTCCGATGGCCTTTCATGCCATTCCGAATGCTGGAAGCGTGATGCTTCCGATGCATATTCCTGTACTGCTTTGCGGCTTGATTTGCGGCCCTGGATCAGGATTGATCGCGGGTATCTGTACACCGATTTTATCGAGCGTTTTAACGGCGATGCCGCCGGTGGGCATCTTACCGGGAATGACTTTTGAGCTGGCTGTGTATGGAGGGGTCAGCGGAGCATTGATTCGAACGATCAAAACAGAACGTCCGTGGATGAATTTGTATTTCTCTTTGATCACGGCGATGATCGCAGGACGGATCGTTTCCGGCTTGCTGAACGGGTTGATTTTTCGGGCCGGGGCATATTCGATGGAAATTTGGATTGCCGCTTCCCTGACTACGGCTTTACCGGGGATCGTGCTGCAGCTGGTCTTGATCCCGACTTTGGTGATGATCCTGCATAAGGCCCGGCTGATTTAAGAAACAGAAGCTCTGTTTCTTTTTTTATAAAAAAATCTCCCTGCAGGGAGATTTTATTTGAGCCAGCCTTTTTTTCTCATTGTATCCACGACGCGCTGCATGCCTTTTTTTAAAGTGGCTTGCGGACAGGCGACATTGATGCGATGATAACCGTTGCTGTTTTTGAAACCACGGCCATCCTGTAGTTCAACACCGCCTTCAAATTTTAGAATTTCCTGAAAGTTGTCAGGAACATGATAAGCGCTGAAATCGACCCATGCCAAATAAGTCGATTCCGGCAGATCGAATCGGCATAATGGCAATTCCCGATCCAGAAAGTCTTTCAGCCAATGAAGGTTGTCTTGAATTGCTTGCAGGCAGGCTTCTAGCCAGGCATCACCATGCTGATAGGCAGCGGTCAGCGCTTCATAGCCAAAAATATTGATGCTGGATAAGCCACTGGCCTTGGCCCGGCGGGCAAATTCAGTGCGCAGTGCTTCATTGGGAATCAGGGCATATGAAATTTTAAGTCCGGCCAGATTGAAGGTCTTGGTAGGGGCGCCCAGCTGAATGATGCGTTGGTTAAAGCGTTCATCGACTGCCAGCATGGATACATGCTGATGCGGAGGAAAAACCAGGTCCGCATGGATCTCATCGGATAAAAGAGTAAGGTCATAACGCTCCAGGATTTCAAGCAGTGCAGTTAGTTCCTCTTTGGTCCAGGATTTTCCAATCGGATTATGCGGATTACAGAAAATCATCACACGAATGGATGGATCCTCTTTCAGCAGCTGTACCAATTCTTCCAGGTTCATGCGCGGCTGACCGTCAAGCAGCAGCGGATTGTAGACAACGGTCCGGTTCAAACTGAGCGGAGTATTAAAAAATGGCGGATAGACGGGCGGCTGTACCAGCACTTTTTCATCCGGTCGGGTCAGCATTTCGACGGCTGTATAAAGCGCATAAACGACTCCTGTAGTAAAAACGATGTCCTCTTGCCGAAGGGTCACCTGATGATGACGCTTTTCCCAATCCACGACTGCCTCAAGACATTCGCTGCCGGCATCGGTATAGCCGAAAATTCCATGTCTGGCGCGCTGAATGATTCTTTCTGTTACCTCCTCAGGGCATTGAAAGTCCATGTCCGCGACCCAAAGCGGAATGACATCATCGAGCTGCCAGCGCTTTTGATAGCGATCCCATTTGGTAGAGTTGGTTCCTAAACGGCTGTTGGCTTCTTGAAAATTAAACATATTCTTTTCTCCTTGATCCCTTTCTTTTATTATAGCGAAATTGTCAAAGTGCGAACAGGAATTTTAAAAAGGACGCTTTTCTGTTAAACTAAATCTAAGGAGGAAGTCAAAATGGAGATTGGACTTTGCAGCGGATTTGTGAAAAATTCCGATGATCTTGCGGCAGTCCGTCAGCTTTTAGAGTGGGGCTATCGACGGATCGATTACGGCTATAATGCCTATGCTTCTTTTTATGAAGGAAAAGACTGGAAGAACCATGCAGAGGCATTGAAAGCGCTGATGGAAGAATATGGAGCGAAGATCCATCAGATTCATGGACCATGGGTCCGTTATCTCGATGAGGAAAAGGATGTTCCAAAAAAACTTGCCCGGATTCAGCGTGGCATTGAGCTGTGCGGAGTTTTGGAATGCCCGATTTATGTAATGCATCCGGTCAAATTTAAAATTCCGGAGAAATATACCTTGGCTGAGGCACTGGAATACAACGTTCAGCTGTTTTCCTCTTTGATTCCGCTGGCGAAGAGAAATCATGTTCAAATTGCGCTTGAAAATCTGTATCGATACGATGAAACGACCCGTTTAGGACTGAAAACCGGCTGCAATACAGCGGAAGAGCTGCTTCAGCTTTTGGATCGTTTGGATCGCAGTGTTTTTGGCATTTGCGTGGATACGGGGCATGCGCTGATCAATCAGCTGGATCCTGCGGAAATGATCGAAAAGATCGGAAAGGATCTATTGACGGTTCATCTGCATGATAATGATCAGTATACTGATGCCCATCTGCCAATGACTTATGGAAAGCTGGATTGGCTGCGAATCATGCAGGCCTTGCGGAGGGTGGATTATCAGGGAGTCTTTTCGATGGAGGTCGTTGCCCGAGACGAACGGTTTGCTAAAGAAGAAGCGGCCTTGCTTCATGAACTGGCTGAAAAACTGGTGTCATATTAAAAGGATTCCGAAATTATACGGAATCCTTTTAATCAGTTATCCCTGCAACCCCTCAGCCTGACGTTCCATGTTTTCAACGACGATGTCATAGATTTCTCCCAGTGAGGCACAGTATTCCAGTACTTTCCAGGGTTCATTGGTGTGAAAGTGAATTTTGATCAGTTCATCATCGCCAACGGCAAGAAGACAGTCGCCTTTGAAATTACGGGTAATGGTGTCATTGATTTCATCTTCATTAAGATTTTTCCCGGAAATCAATAGCTGCGTATCAAATTTAAATTCCAGCATCGGCTTCCCTCCTGTTTATTTCAGTATAGCACGCTTTGAAGAAGACCGGAAGATTCCAAAGGCAGTTGGGATCAAGATCAAAAAAAGCTCTTATGTTAAAACTGGTCGATTAAGCAAAAGATGTGGTTTTGCATTTTTGAACATGAAAGCGTTCTTTGAGATGCGTTCTCTCATTTCAAAAAGGAAACTGCAAGAAGTAAAAGAAAAGCATTCAGGAAAGAAAAAAAAGAGGATCGGATTCTGCCGGTCTGGCTTGCCGTATCGTCAATGTCCCTTTGTTTGGCTAGGAAGATTGGATTGCTTATTCGTATATGGGATAAGAGTCAGAAAAAAATAGCGGAAACAACCAAATTTTGAAACAAAACCTCTTCGGGCTTGCGGTACAATAAATTCAAGCAATAAAAAGGAGGAATATTGATGCAACGAATGGCAATGAAGAGCCTTTCTTATCTTCCAGATTTTCCTTTTACGACCCAACGCAACAATGAGCAGGTAACCGTAACAAAAGAACAAACCTATGATGATTTTGATGTAGAACAGTACTGCTGGATCGGATTGGATCTTTCCGGTGTGACTCGGATGGTGGTGGAGATCGTCCAGGAAGAAATAAACCGGGTGATTGATCAAACCCAGCCGGGGCATTTGTTTATCAATCGGACCCATCCGCACAGCGGTCCTAATTTTACGCTGCATCCCAAGTTTAATCAGCAGGGACCGGAACGCCGCGAAGAGATAGCGCCCATTGTTTTCCATATTGGGAAAAAGGCGGCAGAGCTGGTTCAGGCCTGCAAGAAGGAACTGGTTCCGTTTACCAGTGAGATCAAGGTAAACCCTGATCGTCGGCGGGCTGTCTGCTATATCAATGATCGGGTAAGTTATTTGGCAGAACGCAAGGAATATGGAAAGAACTTTGAAAGTCTTTCCAGCATCATTCCAATGGGGATGCCAAAGGTATTGACAGAAATGATGATCAAAGAGCTGGATCAGTTCGATCTTATGGAAAGGGAAAAACAATGAAAACAATCCTGTTAGAAAATGAAGTCTGTCTGGCAGAAATCAGTGCTCAGGCTGCCGAGGTTCACCGATTTTATGATAAGTCACGCGGAATTGAAACGATTTGGTGCGGGGACCCGCAGCATTGGGCTAACCGCAATCCGATTCTGTTTCCGCATCTGGGCTCGCTTCCGCAAGGCAAAATGGTGATTGAAGGAAAGGAATATCATTCCGGAAATCATGGCTTTGCCCGGCATGCCCTTTTTGAATGGGGAACGATCGAGGCAGACCGGGTTTCTTTGGTTTTAACGAATACCGCAGAGCGCAAAGCGCAGGAATATCCTTTTGATTTCAAGCTGGAAGTGGTTTATCAGCTGATACAGAAATGTCTGAAGATGACGATTACAGTGACGAATCTGGATTCGCAGAAGCTTCCGTTTGAAATTGGCCTGCATCCGGCTTTTGCGGTTCCTTTAGAACGATTTGAACAATTTTGGATCGAGTTTGAGCAGCCGGAACAGGCAGAAGCAGAGCTGCGCTCAAAGGAACCCTTTTTATTAAAAGGCCGGATGCTGAAGTTTGCGGATCGTCCGTTTGAGCGCTCTAAAGCGTTATTTTTTCAAGGATTGAAATCCCGCTGGTGCACGCTGACCGATGGAAATTACGGACTGCGGGTCAAAATCGAGCACATGGAAAAAGTAGGTTTCTGGCGTCCAAACAGTGAGGCGCCGATGGTGTGCATCGAGCCATGGCTGCCGCTGAATACATTGGCTCGGCAGGATACCTTTGGCCGCGGCAAAGAAAATTGGCTGCTTTTGCCCAAGGCGTCTTTCTCCTTTGAAACTTATTATGAAATCATATAAAATCCCGGCGAACCGGGGTTTTTATTCTTGGTGGAAGGGTTTGTATCAAACTGGGATTTCATGTAAGATAAAGGAAAGAGGAAGGGGAGGGAGCGCCAATGAAGCTTCAGGATTTTGAGGAATATCGGGAAAATAACCGGCTGGAAGCAAAAAAGGCGCTGGGTGGTCTTCCGGAGAGCTTATGGGAGACGGTTTCGGCCTTTGCGAACACTCGGGGCGGGGTGATCTTTTTAGGCGTGGAGGAATATCCCGATCATTCTCTGCACCCGATCGATTTGCCGGATCCGCAGCGGTTGGTGGATGAATTCTGGCAGATCATTCAGGATCCTCGACGGTTTAGCTCCTGTATTCTGAAAAAAAAGGATGTGCAGATCATTGAACTGGAAGGCAAGCATATCGTCCGGATCTTTGTGCCGCATGCTTCCCGTTTACAGCGTCCGGTTTATATGGGAACCGATCCGTTTTCTGGCAGTTATCGCCGCAATGGTGAAGGCGATTATCGGATGAGCCCGGATGAAGTGAAACAGTGGCTGAAACAGCAGACAAAGGAGGATGAGCGATGACCAGACGATGGAAATGGTGCTTAGGAATTTGGAGCTTTTTGGTGCTGTGCGGCTTTGTGGTTTTGAAGCTGCTGCAGATCGAAACGCTGCTGTGGCTTTGGGGGATCATCCTGATATTATCTGGGCTGCTTTTTTTGACAGAGACCCGCTCAGCCCGCTTCTTTTCTTCCATTACCGGTCAGCCGGCGCTGGATGCTTATGCGATGGAAGATCTGGAACAGCGGGAAAAATTGCTGCGGAATCAAAGAGATGGCTTGAATGATTGCAATGCGAAAATCCTACTGATGCTTCTGATGCCAATCGTATGCCTGCTTTTGGATTATTTTGTCTTATAAAACTGAAAAATCTCGATTTCAATTGGAACGGAGGATAAAAAAGACCGGATTTCCGGTCTTTTTGAATTATTGAAGATCATAAACGATTATTTCTGGTCAAGATCGATCAGTTCATATTCGCGGCTTCCATAACCCAATGCTGCGGCCGCTTCGATCGTGTGGATGCCGTTGCGGGATTCGATCCGCTCGATCAGATGTTTCTTTCCTTCATCTTCGCAGCGGTATACCAAATCGATGCAGGCCTGATCCAGAGCAATCGGATCCAACGAGGAAAGAATACCGATGTCCCGGATCTTTGGATCTTCTGCGACAGCACAGCAGTCGCAGTCGACGGACATGTTGCACATGACGTTGATGAAGGCAATGTTGTCCTTTTCATAGTCCACGATGGATTGGGCTGCATCAGCCATGGCTTCCAGGAAACGGTCATGATCGGCGGTCCAGATTTCTTCCGGAACCCCGGCACCATGGATATAAGCTTTCCCGTAGCTTGAAGCGATTCCAATCGAGATATTTTTCAAAGCGCCGCCATAACCTCCCATCGGATGTCCTTTGAAATGAGAAAGAACCAGCAGGGAATCATAATTGGCCAGATGTTTTCCGACATAGTTTTTCTGGATGACTTTGCCGTTGGGAATGCTCAGTTCCATCTCCCCTTCTTCATCCATGATATCCACCTTGCAAAGATCGCACCAGCCATGCAGCTTCATCGTGGCCCAGTGCTTTTCGGTCGTATTGCGTTCTCCTTCGTAGGCGGTGTTGCATTCAACAATGGTGCCGTGCACATGTTCAATAATGTTTTTCATGAATGCCGGACGAAGAAAATTCTGATTGCCGACTTCTCCGCTATGCAGCTTGACTGCTACGTTTCCCTTCAGGGAACGTCCGAGAACTTCATACATTGTGATCATTTTTTCCGGTGTGATTTCTTTTGTGAAATAAACCTTTGATTTTTCCATGGTGTCACCCTCCTTGCAGTGAATTCAGAAAGAATCATTCCTGTACTTCTATCTTACATCCGGCAGTATAGGGCTCGTCAACAGGAAATGATGATTTATCTTAAAAATTTAAGATCCCGGATGGATCGCGGGCGAAAAAGAATCGGGATTCAGGCTCACCGCAGTTTGATGCTGGATCTGGATGACTTGATCAAAATAAGCCAGCTGTTTCAAATCGATGTGATGAGAAACATAAAGCACGGCATATTCTTGATTTTGCAGAAAAAGATCTTCAATGAGGCGAAGGTTTTCTTTGTCTAAAACCGAGGTTCCTTCGTCGATCAAGAAAACCTTTTTTTCTGAAATAAGGCACGGGCAATCAGAAACCGCTGGAGCTGACCGCAGAAAAATTGTTGTTGAGCTCCTAGATCGGAGTGTGAAGTCCTTGTTCCAGATTGCGGACTGCGCAATCCAGGTTCAATTGCTTCAGCAGCTGCATGACTTCTTCTTCGTTTCCTTGTTCCTGAAAGGTAATGTTATATAGCAGGCTTTCATTGAATAGATGATCCTGCTGCTTGATATAGAAAATCTGATCATACAAGCTGGTAAGATCGACCTGGGCAAGCTCGATGCCGTTGATGCAGATGGCCCCGGAATAATTGCTGCTTGAGCTGTTCTAATTGTTCGTTTCGTACATAAACCTGGGTCCGAGTGATTCCATGGTTGGGATCTAACAAAGCAAGATCCGGGATCTGGATCGATCGTTCAGCTTCAAGGCGAAAAAGACCGGTATGCAGCGGGTAGGCATTCGGCCTGTTCCAGCACCATTGTCCGTAAAGCTCGGTGGCAATTCCGACATCAAGGGAAGTGCTTTCGATCCAACGGCAAAGCTCGATAAACACGCGGCAAGGCAGAATGGTTTGGACGATTTCCTTGGAGGACAGACGGATTTCGGCGCCGTTGGCCCCAAGATAGGGAAAATTAAAACCGAGTTTTTTTTAACCGGGGAGTGTGATGAAGGCCTCTGGCGCTGGCAACGGCAAATTGGTTTCCGGCTGCGATCCACTGATGAACCGCTGCGATACTGCGTTTTTGCTGGGCAGGATTTGAAATCGGATAGAATGTTCTGCCTAAATCAAAAAGCAAAAGTTTCATTGTTTTTTCTTCCTGCTTTGAGCATAACAAAAGCGAGGAAAAGAGATCTCTGCCGTAAAGAAAGTTTATTTCTGGCTGCGCAGCAGACGAATCAGCTGGTTTTGATAGCTGAGGATTCGATCCGGAAAAAGTGCTTGCGGATTTTCCTGGAGAATCCATTCCAGAATAAAGACTTGTTCGGCCTCGCCTTCACTAAGAAGTGCTTGCTGATAAGCTTTTTCTAAAAGATCCAGAGCCGTGGAAGAATCGGAAAAAAGGGCCTGGGCCCACAGGCGATAGTAAAGAGGGGGCTCAAGCTCAAGCAGAAGGCGCTGGGTTTGTTTGGCCTGCCGTTTATCGTGAAGCTTGTAGGCAGAAATCATCATAAAATAAAGAATCCTGGCATCCTGTGGGAAAAGCGCGGATGCCGTTTTTAAACAGGCAGCATAATCCTTCAGATAAAAAGAAGCGGTACAGAGATTGATTTGCAATGGCTTTTTTAATGTTGGCTGATCGAGCAGATCGGATAATTCCAAGGCGCGCTGGGATTGTTTGATGGCGTTTTGATACTGTCGCATTTGCGTATAGAGAAAGCTTAGCTGTGCTTCACATTGTAATGAAAGCCGGTAATGATTGCTTTGATCAAAATAATCCTTGGCTTTTCGATTGGCGAAGATGGCTTTGGTGAAATCGTTTGTTTTTCCCTGAATCAAAGACGCCTGATAAAACAGCAGTCCGACCAAGCCATATTTCAGATCCTCAGCGGCTTTGGCGGTAAAGGCGCATTCCAGTCCGGTCTCGAATTGATCGAACGCTTCATGGAGCTGATGGTTTTGGGCAAGATGAAGGCCTTTAAATAGATGGAAGCATTTTTTCTGCATGCCATCCAGTGCCGAATCCATCATTTTCAGATTGGATTCGAGTTCTTCCAGGGAAGCGGAACCATGCAAAACAGCGAGGATGTACTCGGCAAGAAGAGAATAGGGATAGGCAAAGGACGTTTTGAATTCTGAATTTTGAAGTGATAATAAAAAAGTTTCGGCTTCGCTTTTTTGAGCGAAATAGGCATATAAAAAATCAGAAAAGAGCTGTCTTGCCTGTTCTATAAGAGAATAAGAAGGATTGAAGGAAAGGGATAAGGTTGAAAAGACGGCAGTGAGGGCATGCCAGGAAAGCTTCTTTTTTCCTCGCTCAATTTCTGAAAGAGATTGCTGGGAAATCCCTGAGAGCGCGGCTAAATGTTCAGTGCTGAAGCCTCTTTCTTTTTTGGTTTTTCGAATCAAAGCACCGATGATTTTCGCTTGCTGCGGATCGATTCCATCTTTTTCTGTAAAGGGCATAGGTTCTTCTCCTTCTTGCTTATATTCCATTAATATGAGTTGAAAATAAAAAAACGCGATGAGCCAGCAGGGACTTTCGCGGTCTATTTCATGGTGGACGTTAAGGGACTCGAACCCCTGACCCCTTCCACGTCAAGGAAGTGCTCTCCCAACTGAGCTAAACGTCCGTGCTCATAAATGATAACAAATCCCTTCTTTTTTCGCAAGTCCCTTTTTAAAAAAGCGGTCTGGAGGATTGTAGCGCTACAATACATCTTGGACAGTAGAATAAAAAAAGAGATGAAGGATACGGCCTCAATCGGTTATAGTTGAGTTGTCACACAAAACTTACCGAGAAAGGAGACCATATCCTTCATGTATAAAAGCATAACACAAGACATGGCCTATCGGCAATCCCTAATGAAGTACGCAGAAAAATACGGTGTGAGCCGTGCCAGTCGAAAATACAACAAAAGCCGGTCATACATCTACTTCTGGAAGGAACGCTGGGATGGGAGTGCTGCATCCCTGGCTTGCCACTCCCGGCGCCCTCTCAGCCATCCCAACCAGCATACTGATGAAGAACTCAAATTGATCCGGGATATGCGTCGGCGTAATCCGAATTTGGGAATGGTGGAGCTGTGGCACCGGCTGCGCAAACGAGGCTACACCCGCCGCCCAGAGAGCCTGTTTCGGGTCATGCGTAAATTGGGGCTGTTTCCTGCTCCCGAGAAGAAGAAAGCATACAAGCCCAAGCCTTACGAGCAGATGACTTATCCCGGC
>CALVGQ010000008.1 GCA_944327135.1 uncultured Erysipelotrichaceae bacterium
ATCTCAAGTGCCACCCTTTCACCGTCCTTTCTTTTCGTTATTTTACAGGGTATCCCTTACTGGTCTTCTTCCGGCCAAACCGGCTTTCCCGGAGTGCCGTCCCCGTTGATATAGCAGCCGTCTACGATGGTTCGTACACCGCCGCCGAAGCTCCAGCGATTTTCCTCGATGAACATCAGGAATCGGTCCAGGAACTGGTCCTCTGAAAGCTCCATGGGCACCTCCACGCACCCTTGGAACTCAAACTCCTTGCGGTGCACCGTATTCATACCGTTCCGAGGAGGCTGCTTCTCCGCTGCTGTCTCCATTACAGCTTTACATTTCCGGTGTTTCATCGTCGGTTACCTTCGTTTCTTCAAATGGCAGATGGATGGGATGGGGATCCAGCACAAAACGCTCCTCATCAATTTTTGTATTGGGATGGAAGTCCGAGCAGCCAAAGGTCACATCCCCGATCTAATGGGTGAAGTCCTCCGGGCAGCTGCCAAAGACCACATACTGACAGACGCAATATTCCAGGTATCCGTTCTCATCCGGCTCCAGTGGCATAGTCTCAAAGGGCTTTCCGATGTTCACTCCCAAGGAGGCCAAATAGAACGCCACCTCTGGATAGGCTGTCTTCACCCTGGCGCAGTAATTTTGGCAGTAGTCGCAGTTACAGATGCTCTCAGGGCCAAGACTACTGTAATAGGCTCTTGTTTTTTCAATATCTGCTTTCATAGCTCTCCTCACACCAGGAGCCACTTCTGGCCATCCGGCATCTGGCGGAGGCTTCCCGGTATCCGTTCCAGTAGTTCCCCGGTATCATAATCCCGCACCAGAAGCTCCTCCCGGTAGTCCGGGTCCCCATACCAGACTGTGGTGTGCAGCCTGTTTCCGTCCAGAAACGCGAAATACTCATTCTCCTCCACCGTAAAGTCTCGACGCTCCGGCCAGAGGAGTTGAATCCTGTTATTATGCCCTGACCGTATCAGCATGAGGGGCGAAGTTTCCAGCATCAGATTGCAGCAGTCATCTGCAATGGAAAGAGGCAACACCGCCAGTTGCTGAGTAGTACCGTTCGTCTGGTGGAAGGCAAGGATATGGATTTCTCCTTTCGGGAAGTCCACCAGCAGCAGTACCACTTGACCATCGTGGTACGCCGGTCAGCCCAGGTACTGTCCCGCCCCTGGGCTGACCGGCTCATATACCTTTCCCTCTGGGCTGTGCACCAGAAGAAGCTGGTTTTTTCGGATGGGATGACCACTGCGAAAAGCATCCTCCGCCTCGTGCAGATCACCGCTGGCATAGTCAGTGCCCCAGTACCATTCGCTGCTGCCAGCCAGCGGCTCCAGATTGGTAATCCCGTTCGTAATGATGCGTTTCATATCATATCCTCCGGCTATGTCTTGATGAAGTTCTGAGATTATATCATAGCAAATGGAGGATTCTCATGAACATTCTCTTAAGGTTTCTTAATCTTTTGGAGCAAAATGCCTCTTTTTGTTTACAGTCCCTCAATTTCTGAGCCGTGGACAGCACAGAAATGACTTGCTTAATCCTGTCAACAGAGGTACAATGCAGGCAGTTAGAGGCATGAAAAACGCTCCCCGTCCCTGTCGGCAAGGGCTGGGAGCGTTTCTGACCACAGAACATACCACACACTGCTCTGGACCACACGGAAACAGCTAAAAACCGCCGGAAATACTCGAAAAAAGTTTCGGGTGCTTGTTCGCATCCGTAAGGTCGAGGGTTCAAGCCCCTTCGGGTCCACCAAAGATAAATAAAAGCCTATTAACAGGCTTTTTTTTGTTATATGACTAGATTTTGACTTGTTGTTTTAGCAAAAGAGAGATGTAAATATGCGTATTCCTTATGGTTATCAGATGGAGAACAATGCATTTATCATTTGCCAGGAGAAAGCGAAAATTGTCTGCATGATTTTCAATGACTTCTTTCCGGAGCCAGCCTTGGCAAAATCGTGGACATGCTTCCCGAGAAAAGGATTCCTTCCCCTACCGGAAAAGAACGCTGGACAAAAACAGCAATTAATAAGCTCTTGTCAAATTCAATGTATATCTCTATTGTTGGACCTGAGGTCTATATGGATGTCCAATTTGAAAAGGAGCATAGATGCAATATCGACTGCGACAAGACTGGTAGCCCCAGAAAGGCCACTCGCTACCAATCTCCGGTATTATGATTTCACTATCTATTCCCTATCTTCTGTGTTATACTGAAACAAAAAGCGGAGGATATATGCGCCTTGAATAATGATAATCATGAAAAATTCTACAACCACTAAAATGGATAGTGTATTTGATGAAATTTATGCCTTATTAGTAATAGAACAGTTATATCCTGGATCAGTTGATAATATTTACAAATGGGAAAGTCCCGATTGGAAAAACAATGACAATTCTTTAGGCATAGAAGTAACTCGAGCACAAAATAATCATATTGGCTACACATACAATGTAATGACGAAGTATCTTGGTGTTCCCAAAAGTCAAATACCAACTAAACTTTTGTGCAATTTTTGTGGTGGAACGATTTTTTCTGATGGAAAGTTACGGGCTGTTTCTGACAGTAAGGGACCTGTTAATGGAAATCGCCATGTTCTATTTTTATTGGAACACCTGGAAACTAAATTAAAAAAGCTCAATGCTCCTCATTTCACAATATGTAAGCAGAATTATCTATTTGAATTTGGAATTTGCTCTTTTGCAGAACATGACAAACTGGAATTTGCAGAAGGTATCAAAAGAATTTCTGCTTCATATTCACATACCTTTGATAAAATAATTGTGCATGCTCTTGACAGCATTTTGTGCTTTACACTGGGTAAGGATATTTCTATACATACCGTTCCATTTCAAGAATTAACTAACTTAGCCGGTTTATATCGAAATGCTTCCAAATGGGAAAAAGGCACTTTATTTTCTGATATAAACATCAATATGCAAGAGCAGCCTTTGGGACAAACATGAATTTCGTTCAATAACAACCCTAATGTAAACAATCAAGATTCTCTGCGTCTATACTGTTGAAATGTTCCATAAAAACACCTTAATTCTGCTGTGAAGCGCATCAAAATTAGGGTATTTTTTTTATGAATTTCTATTGGATTATTAATGCGATCGAATTCATAAAAGTACAGAAAGATATACGAGTTCCAGAAGAAGTTTTAGATAGAGGAGAAAGGTATTAAAAAGACCTAATCATTACGGCCTTAGCGGTTGGCATACGGGTCATTTTATAAAGTCAACGATCTTGTTTATCGTGAGAAAATTGTGATTTTTCATAATATTTATTGAATTCAGAAAACTAATATGTTATATCATATAACGACAAGGCAAAGCTTATGGCTATACAATATAATAAACTGTGGAAAATGCTGATTGACAAGAAAATTAAAAAATCCACCCCGGCCCAAATGGCCGGTATTTCGGCATCCACGATTACCAAACTCATTCACGGCGAATATGTCAGCCCGGAAATTTTAGAGCGAATCAGCCGAACGCTTCATTGTAAGATCAGCGGCATAATAGAACTGGCAAAGGAGGATCGGCAATAATGCAAAGATCAAAGATCACCCCCGCACAATTCCTTTGTGGCATCTGTTTTGCCCTGTGCTTTTTCGCCTTTATGCTGACCGAAGCCTTTGTTAACGAGCAAGGCGCTATCATTCTTGGAAGCGGAACCGTAAATACCCTCTATGCGTTAGGGCTTGTCTTTACAGGAATCGGTTTCTTTTCTTTTTCTCTGCTGCGTCAAATTTGTAAAAAAGAAAAAGAAAGAAAAACAGCGCTGCTCCTCATCGGTGCAGGCTATTTCATCTCCACTGTTACTTTGCTGATTGCTAAAAATCCGGTGGTCTTCATGCTCAGTGCCATCACCACCTTACTGCTCACCGGTCATATCGGCGGTTGCGTCTATTACAATACAGCAATGTATTTTGCTGAATCTCATTATCTAGGAAGGATCATCGGCATGGGCATGGGAATGGCGATCTTTTTCCAATTTGTCGTCCAGAACCTGATCCCTCAAGGAATCGCTTTGATGATCAGCATCTTCTTAAGCATCGCCTTCGTCATGTATTTCATAATTAAGTCCCCTAAGGATTGGATTTTAGAAAATCCTTTACCCTATGCTTCCAATCCTCAAGGAGACTTTAAGATGGTCGCCATTTTGATTGCTGCCGTTGTATTGATGAGTCTGGTTTCCGGTATGATCGACAGCGTATTGACTTCTTTTAATGCCGAAAAAGCCTATGCCTTATATAGCGGAGTCCGGCTTTTTTATGCGTTGGGATTGATTTTAGCAGGGATTATTGCAGATATTGAGGATAGAAAATATCTCCCTCTCGCTACGGTTTGCACTATTATGCTCTCTTGTGTTTCCATGTTTTTTCTCTCAGAAAAGGTAAGCTATTTTGCAGGCACAGCGCTAATGTACTTATACAGCGGTTTTTATGTCATCTTCTTTACCGTAATGTTTTTAGCTTATGCACCAAAAAGCAAATGTCCGGAACTGTGGGCAAGCATGGGACGCATCGTACGTAGCCTGACTGTGGCACCGACAATCCTGCCGGCCTTAAAAATCTATGACATTTTAGGAAATACTGTTTTGGCCGTGATCAGCTGCTTGTTTTCCATCGCCATCCTGCTGGTGCTGCTCCCATACATCGGCTATGCAGTCGTAACTCAGCCACCTCAAGAAAACTTTCAACAGGAGCTATCCTCACAGGACTGGCTGAAACGCTATGCCCACCATTGTTCCTTAACACCGCGGGAAACGGAGGTATTGGAAAAGCTTTTGACTACTGATGAAGATTTGCAAGGAATTGCCGACAGTCTATACATTTCCCGCCGCATGGTCCAGCGTTATGTTTCCTCTATCTATGAGAAAACCAAAACCAAGACCCGGCTCGGTTTATTTCAAAGCTACATGAATTTTACTCAAAATAACATTTAACCAAACAAACACCGTTTTCCGTTTTGGAAGGCGGTTTTTTTACGCCCTTTATAAAATGGCACACATAGGAACCCCTTCTTAGCCGAAATGGCGCACATGCGAACTGCAAAAAAAAACGAGATCCAGATATTATAAAAGCAATGAAATGAGAAGCATGGAGGGAAAAACAATGTTCAAAAAAATGATGATTGCTCTGTTGATGCTGTCAATGTTGTGCCATCTTGTCGCCTGCAGCACATCGACGGCGCCAAACGAAGCAAACAATCCGACAGATTTGCAGACCGCAGAAGATTCATCCAATTCTTTTGATGGCATCAAAAGATTGGAGGATCTTATTGAAGAGACCAATCCGGCAAATCAGTATGAAAAACTCATCGCCGCCCGGGATATCTGCCAAGAACAATATGACAAAGCGATCGCCGCTATTGAAAAAGCCGGCTTGACTGAAGATCCGACGATGAGCGAAGTAATTCAAAACTGGAACAAATGGCTAACCAGCGCTAACGGCCGACTAGAAGAACAGGCAGGAAAAAGCGAAGCGGAACTAAACGCTCTTGACGACGACAAGGATTTCGCCGATATTATGAATTTTCTTTTGCCTTATCTTACAAGAGTCCACAACATGACTCTCGCGGCCGAGAAAGACCCGGTACTCTGGTTAAAACAATTCACGTCGAGTAACGGAGCTGACTATGAAACTGTGGATTTTGACGGTTTGTGGCCGGAAGGGTACTTTTTCTCTAACCGAGTTCCGATTCTTGAAGGTATAAATAAAATCACCAAAGCTGTCTCAGGTGATCTCTATGGTTTTGACGGCGGCTTAGAATATTCGCTTTATGTTTATCAAATCGATCATGATAAGGTTCTTGAATACATCGATCAGCTCAACAATGATGGTTTCTATGAGGAGGCGATCGAAGACGACTTTGGCATGATCTTGTGGTTTGGCAGGATGAAGGACAGCGAAGGCCAGATCAGTGCTGCCATCATGTATAACGAAAGTGCTTCTGGTACTGCTGACAGTCCGGCTTTGTCAGTCAAATTCTTCGATTATGACCTTGTCGGCGTTATGATCGATCTGGGGGCGATCTATGACCATACCATCTATTAGCAATAACAAAAACAAAGTCCCGAACATGAAGCAATAGATCCGAAAAAAAGCCATGAGCGATCCTCAAGAAAATCAACAATAAACCTTGCCAATTTATCAAAGAATCAACTGCTGTCCTTTTAAACAGCAGCAGGCGGCTTGGAAACTATAAAGTCAACGAAAAAATGCGATAAAATACGGCAGCATCGCACCAGACAACATGCGTTTTCAAGACGAAGACAAAAGGAGAAGGATTGACGATGTTGCCAAAAGGTAATCTATTGCCGCAGCCGTATATCAAAGCGAGGATGAAAAATGAATATAAAAAAATCAGTATCTCTGTCTTTAATAGCCGTTTTATTGCTAAGCGCCTGCTCTTTTAGTGGGGGCCAAAACAATGTCGATCAAAACAACGCTATGGCAGCCAAAACTGAGGAACCGGTCAAACAGGATCTAGCCAGTCTTGATCTTACCGCTTACAACGGTTCTTTTGGAACATATACCTGTATTCCGGATCCGACCACCGGCGTACCGATCATTGACACTATCGTCCCTTATGGCTGGAGTGTGCAGGCCGAAACCAACTGGAATTTTGTTTCCACCAACAACCCGGTGGTCGCCAGTATCCAGTTCACCAGCCCGGATGGTAAAACTTCGGTTTTGATTCAGACCGGGCAGGATTTCCTGCAAAGCAGCGACACTTCCGGTCTTTTCCCGCATCAGGACTATATCGACTACGAGACTTATATCACTCATCTAGCCTATAAAAATGCCGGTCAGGTATTGGATATGATCTTTAACGGCACTTTAGGGACAAACGGTACCGTGATAGAAGAAACCCCGGTCACAACTGAAATCCAGTCGCTGCTCGATCAGACGGCCAGCACCTATCTTAACACGCTGGTAGACGGTATCAATCAGATCGCCGGCGGATACGGAATCAGCGCTCAAGCTTCCGGTTATGAAGGCACGGCGGCCTTCAGACGTTACCGTTTCACCGGTAGCGATAATCAAAACTATGTGGCCGACGCCTTCACCTGCTGCATCGCAGCCGAATACATCACTGCCAGCTACGGGACCAACTTCATCTATATCCAATGGGCAATACCGGTGGTAATGATATATATCGCTCAGGATGAAACGACACTTGACACATACCGCAATCAGTATGAGATCATCACCGAAAATGTATTGATCCGCAATGAATTCAATTATGTAAAAAACGCATACGGCAGTCAGATCCGCAATCTGGCCATGCAGCAGCAGGCAAACGCCATAGCCGCCATGACTGAGGAGCAGGCGCAATCTTATTTGAATGACTACGATGACTCGTATTACACTTCCGACGACTGGGCCAATGACTGGAGCGACTTTATTTATGACCGCAACGAATACACTACCACAGACGGGGAAACCATCAAAGTGGGAACCGAGATCGATGCTGTTTATCAAAACGGCAATGAATTCTATTTCGGTACGCAAGGGTCTGCCCCCTTTGGCTGGGAACAATTGACTTCGAATTAAATAAATGAATGGCTAATCAATACCGAGAAAGGAAAATACCATGAAAATCAAATGTTTAAGAAAAATCCTATTCCCGCTGCTCACTGTCTTTTGCCTTTTGGCGCTGACTGCCTGCGGTTCAGCGGAAACCGTCCAGAAAGTCGACTATACCGGCTATACGGACGAAGAATTTTTGGTGGGCGTCAACCGATGGCAGAATCAGAATCTGCCGGGCGTTATCTGGACGATCAATGAAGACGGCATCGGCCAGTTAACCTCGGACAACGAGAGAAACGTTTACGATTTCAACTGGACTTATAGCGATGAAGTGCTCTCCTTTGATATAATCGATTGGCCTTATATCGACAGGGAGCAATCGTTTGTCATCACCACCGACAAAGAAAACGTCACCTTCTCATCCTACAGCCTGCTCTATGAATCAGAAGCGCAATTTGTGCCTTATGATGAGAACGCTTTCCCATCTTATGAAGACAACAAACCGGAAGAGCTGTGCGGCATCTGGGCCAAAGAAAATACCAGCGACCCGGATGCAACGTTTGTGCGCGGCTGGTATTTGATGCCTAAGGATGAAAGAAGCGGCTACGGCAACTACAATCAGGAAACAAAACAGCTGTTTGTAACGACGTATTTTGACGATTGGAACAAGGTTGACGACAATACCATTATTCTGGTCGCCGAAAACGGCAGCGAAAGCCAATACGCTTACAAGATCAACGGCAACATGATGACTCTGACCAATCAAAGCGGCGATCAAGGCATCTTTGAAAGACTGGATCCGGCTTCTGTAGAAGTTCAGAAATAGTTTGACTGGCAGCTTAATCGCTAAGTAAATGAAAAAGGAGGAATTAAAAATATGGTAAAAAAACGAATGACCTTGCTGCTTGCACTGACAATGCTTTTGGCGCTGGTTGGCTGCAGCGGCGATTCAAACGGTTCCACTATCCCTACTGATGATGAGGTCAGTGAAAACGCCCCTGATGATACCGATCCGGGCGAAGCATTGTCCCTGCCGCTTGAAAAACGGATTTACTTTGACAAATATATCTTAGCCTATATCAAGGATGACGGCAGCGCTGTTGTTGACTTTTGCGAAGGAAATGAGAGCGTCAGCGAGGAACTGCAGGCCCAGATCGATGCCGCTAACCAAAAATGGGCCGGTGTTATCAAGGCTGAATACTTTGACCGCTATGTTTGGCTGCTTTCTACTAACGGCAAGCTCTACAAGATAAGCAACAAGAAAACCGAGGTATTAAAAGAAGGCGTAGCGAACTTCTCCCGTTCTGTTTACAACGAAATAATTGTTTACAATGACGGGACGGTTGAACTGATCCTCGAGAGGGAAAACGATAGTCGTCCGGATCTCTCCGCAGTAAATGAATGGACCGATATCGTCGCTGTCGCTTCAAATATGACTGCGGCCATCGGCATTAAAAAAGACGGGACGGTTGTGGCGACCGGCGATAATTCCAAAGGTCAGATCAATGTTACCGACTGGCAGGATATAAGTCAGGTGGTTGTCTACGATACGGTCTCATCGCTTAACATCGAGTCAATAGAAGCTTTCATCCTGGGTCTTAAGAGTGACGGCACACTGGTATTTTCCGGTCAGTACTTCTTCGAAGAGGATGTATCGGAGCTTTTGGCGATAACCGATGTCAGAGAGATCAGCTATGATTATGACAGCATTATCCTCATCAAGAATGACGGTACGATTGTCAGTCTGCCAAACAGCACCGTCGGCGACTTCTTTGCGGAAGACAAAGATATTGCCTATCTGGGCTTTGATATGACCCATCAGCAATATTATCTCTATGTTAAAAACGATGGTACGATCATCACTGATCCGAAACTCGATTTTCTCACCGGTCATTCAATGAAATAACCAAAAGGAAATGTTACGAAGATTTATTTAACATGAGTCAAACCATCATTTTAAAAAAGGAGGCGATAGCATGAAATCGGTTCAACGGATCTTGCCGTACACCAAACAGCTGGTACTGTATGCGCTGTATGATATCCTTGATTCAGAAGACAGCGAATACGATAAAATAAACGACGGATGTATCACTGCCAGAGTAACCGTATCCGGCAACCGCAGCGAATTTATCCTGTCAGTATCCGAAAGTCCCCCAGTCACGGTCCTGACAGTTCGCATCAGCGCCCCCTATGAAGGACTTTCCCATCAAGGACAACAACGTTTAGCAGATTATCTGGCCGATCGAGTAGAACAACTCTTGGAAAACGAATTGAAATGATCGACTCTAAGGCCAGAGATGAAATCCCAGCATAAAATGCCGTTAATGTTTGCGGCGGCAGATCTTTGCGCCCTGCCAGCTTACCGCCTGTTTTCCATTTTGCAGGGCCAAAGTTATGGTAAACTTGTACAGAGATAACGTGAACTTAGAATCATCCGCCTTAAAAGAACGGATCTAAAGAAAAAAACAAACCAACTGAATATCCAAATGACCAAAGACGACCGCTGAGCAATTCCACTCCTCCTTCCTAATTAGGATTTTGACCGCACTGCCAAAACAAAGTGCGGCTTTTTTAATAAAAAAGCTCCAAATAAAATATAACCAACTTGAGAAAAGAAAATTCATCGAAATCTGTATTCACCTGTTCAAATAATTTCATCCTCAAAAGCCTTGCATCCCTGCTCAGCAGGGGGCATCACAGAATCAATGATGGGATCATGATCCAAGAGGAAACAAGAAATGAGCATAATGCAGCGAATCTTATCCACAAATACATCGTGAAAAACAATCCAAATAAGATCCATCACGGTAAATATGCGTTTTGAATTCGAAATACTGGGGATAGTAACAAAGAGATTGATCCCAAAAGGAAGATCGATACGCAGGATAGGACTGCAATTTTTAAACGAGATCATGGTTAAAATAAATTCAATGTCAAAAGCATGGTCTGCCTTTCTTACAGTCATCAGACAGCAACCCACCTTATAAAAAAAAGCCTGTTAACAGGCTTCAGGCTGTCGATATCGACTTTGTCAAAAGTTTGAACCGATCTCACAAGGGATCAGTTTTCATTTCATCATCAGAACAAAGATGGAATCAGTAAATTCAGCACCGTTGAGACGACCCCGCAGACAACCATCGTCAGGATCGGATTCGTCCGCCATTTACGAAGTGCAAACAGCGCCGCCAAAAAGACAGCCAGACCAATGCCGTTAAGACTTTTCAAAGAAACTGTTTCTTTGAAAACCACCGTAAACAAGATCGACAATCCCGCTCCGGCAATCAAGGCCACAACCGTCGGGCGCAAACATTTCAGAATGTTCTTTAAAAACATCGTTTCTTTGTATTTGAAGTAAATATACGCCAATAACGAAACCAGAATGATGGATGGTGTGATGCAGCCAAACGTCGCAATCAGCGCCCCCGGGATTCCTCCTACTCGGATTCCTACAAAGGTTGCACTGTTGATCGCAATCGGACCTGGCGTCATTTCTGCAATCGTGATCAAATCGATGAACTCCGACATCGACAGCCAGCCATGCATTGTCACCACCTGATTCTGAATTAACGGGATAGCCGCATACCCTCCGCCAACGCTGAACAGGCCTACTTGAAAAAAGCTCAGAAATAACTGTAAATAAATCATTTTCTTGCTCCTTTCACTTGGATATGCAAAGCCTCCAGCAAAACGGCCAGCAGCAAGGTTGCTACAATGATGATAATGACATTAATTTCAAAAATGAAGGTTGCCGCAAAAGCCGTGATCATGATCGTATTGTAAATCCAATTTTTCTCATTCAAAACCCCTTTGCCAAGGCCCAGCACAACATCCAAAATGATTGCTGCCACACCAGCCTGCATGCCCTTAAGCATCAAAGCCACGATCTGATTGGTAATGAATACCGCGTAAAAAAATGAAATCACGCTGATAATCAAAAGCGGCGGAATGATCGTTCCAATTACTGCAACCACCATTCCCAAAACTCCGCCAACGCTCCAGCCAACACAGATTGCTGCATTGACCGCAATCGCGCCTGGCGACGATTGGGCCAAGGCAATCAGATCCAGCATTTCCTCTTCGTCGATCCAATGCAGCTCATCGACAAATTTTTTCTTCATAAAGGTCGCAATCACAAAGCCGCCGCCAAAAGTGAATGCACTGATATACAGTGTTGAAAAAAACAGCTGCTTTAACTTTTTCCAGTCCCCTTTTTTTTTCATTCTGTCCTCCTTGATCTTTTTCATTAACAGCATAGCCTCTTCCTGCTGAAATTGCAATCCTTCCCTTTCTAGAACTTATCAAAAAAGCATTTTTTCACAGAAAGCAAAAAAATGGACCATATTTCTTCATTTCGGTTACAATAAAGGTAGAAGAAAGGAGTGCCGTTCTATGGAAAAATGGGAAACCCGTATAAAAAACGAGGAAGAAGAACATTTAAAAAATGCTGAAGCGCCATTTCACTGTCTGCTGGTCCTTGTCAACGGCGCCTATTATCTTTTAATGATTCCGAACCGCTCCTCGCTTTTGCTGCTCCATATAACCCTGCATCGACAGGTCATCCTCGATCCGATGCTGCTACGTCATTAAAAAATCCTGTTCTTTAAGACAGGATTTTTTTAATAATGATTTTTCATTGCTTTTTCGATTTCCCGCTGAGCATCCCGTTGTTTGTCCGCTTCTCGTTTATCATACAGCGCTTTTCCTTTCGCCAGCGCAATTTCCAGCTTCGCCCGTCCGTCTTTAAGATACAGCCGCGTTGGAACGATCGCATACCCTTTTACCTTGACCTTCTGATACAGCTTGCGAATTTCAGCACGATGCAGCAGCAGCTTTCGAATCCGGGTTTCATCATGATTAAATCGATTTCCATGATCATAGGCAGAAATATGCATTTCTTTGATAAACGCTTCATTACCGCTGAAACTGACATAGGAATCCTTCAGGTTGACCCGTCCCTGCCGGATCGATTTGATCTCCGTTCCAGTCAGCACCAGCCCGGCTTCATAACGGTCTTCCAAAAAATAATCATGCGCCGCTTTGCGGTTCTGCGCAATGACTTTTTCATGGCTCATCTGCATTTCCTCCTTTAATCCAGAAAGCGAATTTTGGTCTCATCATAACGATCGACCAGTGGTTTCTCCTCATCTGCATAGCCAACAGCCACAGCAGAAATCGGAACTAACGGCGCTGGAATGCTGAACGCCTCTTTGAAATTCTGGATGCGCTCCAAGCTTGGACCAATTGCACACCAGCACGTGCCCAGTCCTTGATGAACTGCTTCAATCAGAAGATTTTCGATGGCCGCACTGCAGTCATAATACATATATTCCGAAGCCAAAACCGCCGAAGCATCCGCCAAAACCAAAATGCAGCAAGGCGCGCTCTTCATCATTTTCATATATGGGCTGAGCTCACTGATTTGATCGAGCCGATCACGACTGCGAATGACCCAGAAACGCCAGCACTGCTCATTGCGGGCGCTGGGAGCATTCATGGCGGCACGAAGTAAAGTTTTCAGGACCGCCTCGGGAATTTCTCTGGAAACATAACGGCGAATACTTTGACGGGTTTCAATTTCTTTCAGCATTGTTTTTCTCTCCTTCGCTTATAGATCGGCCTTTTTGCCTGAATCTTCTTTTTAGGTTCAGCCAGCACAAAATCAATTTCCCGCTTTTCTTTGCTGGCACGAATAAGACGAACCTGTACCTTTTGTCCCAGCTTGAAACAGCGGCCGCTCCGTTCTCCACGCAAAGCCAGAATGCCTGGATCCAGGTTGTAATAATCATCGTTTAGATCCTGAAGATGAACTAACCCCTCAATCGTGTTGGGCAGCTCTACGTAAAATCCGAATTTAGTCACCCCGCTGATGACTCCCACAAAGCGCTGTCCCAGCTTACCATGCATAAATTCTGCTTTTTTCATATCTTCAACATCCCGCTCTGCCTCGATCGAGCGTCGTTCACAAACAGAAGTTTCTTCTCCCAGCTGTTCCATCAGTTCCTTTTCCTGCTGCTGCCGAGTCGGATCGACCTGGCCCAAGAAACAATAGCGGCGCAGCTGACGATGAACGATCAGATCGGGATAACGACGAATCGGAGAAGTAAAATGCGTGTACTCCGGTAAGGCCAAGCCAAAATGGCCAGCACAGCGGAAATCATATCTTGCCTTCTGCATGCTGCGAAGCATCATCGTTGAAACTACCGGATAGCTTTCCTGATCCTGAAAAGCCGTTAAGCATTGCTGCAGCTGCAATGGATGGATCCGATTCAGATCGCCTTTTAGCGGATAACCAAGAATTGCCGTCATCCTGGCCAAATCACGCATCTTCTTCAAGTCTGGAGCTTCATGGATCCGATACAATGCCGGCACCTCAAGCGCATGCAGATGCTGCGCGACCACAACATTGGCCGTCACCATGAAATCTTCGATCATCCGCTCGGCTTCGCCTCTTTCACGAACCGTGACTTCAAGGACCTTTCCTTGTTCATTTACGTGAATCTTGGCTTCTTTCTTATCAAAATCAATCGCCCCGGCGGCACTTCGCCGCAGCCGAAGAGAAAGAGCACAGTCATGCATCTGATGAAACAGCTCGCTCAAAGAACGAAACCGCCGGATCATTTCCAAATTTCCCTCCAGGATCCGATTGACCTGGGAATACGTCATTCGCGCCCGGCTGCGGATCACAGAAGGAAAAATCTGATAATCCAAAACTTCTCCCTGATGATTGATTTCCATCATGCAGCTGATCGTCAAACGATCCACTCCTTCGTTTAATGAACAGATCCCGTTGGAAAGCGCATGCGGAAGCATAGGAACGACCCGATCGGCCACATAAGTCGACGTTCCCCGTTTCCGTGCCTCTTGATCCAACGGGCTTCCTGCGGCAACATACCAACAGACATCGGCAATGTGCACTCCCAGCTGCCAGCCCTGAGCTGTTGTTTTCAGGCTGATCGCATCATCAAAATCCTTTGAATCTTCCCCGTCGATCGTCACGGTTACTTCCTGTCTTAAATCTTGACGGCCGCTCCAGTCGCTGGCTACCACATGGTCCGGGATGCCTTTCAGCTGCTTCATCACTGCATCGGGAAACTCACTTTCAATGCCATGGTCCAGCAAAACTGCCGCAACATCCACACCCGGATCCATTTCATGACCCAAAATCCGTTCCACTTTCACGATGAGCGGATCACCATACCGCACGATCTCACACCGCGCCTTCAATCCTTCTGTTGGCCAAAAATCCCGCTCATTTTGAACCTTGACAAACGAACTGATCCGTTCATCATCCAAAACAAAAATCAACCGTTTTTTCTGACGCCACGTTCCAATCACAAAATGCCGGCCATGTTCTAAAATCCGCAACACTTCTCCTTCCGGATTTTCATTGAGTGTTCCATCGGTCTTTACTAAGACGCGATCTCCATCCATAGCCTGGTTCATGGCTGTTTTAGGAATGAAAATACTGTGTTCTTCATCCAAATCAAGAAATCCAAAGCCACGCCGGTTGACTGTCAATTTTCCCACATACAGGCCGCACTGGGCCGGCAAGGCGTATCGATTCTGATCATCCCGGGCAATTTTCAGTTCCTCTTCAAGGCGATTAACCAGTTTATTCAATGCAATAAAATCCTCGGTTTTTTTTATTTTATAAAGCTCTGCCAGATCATGCATCGTATAACGATGCGGATAAGCTTCAATCAGCTTTTCCAATTCTTCCTGGGTTACCAAAGGATCCCCTCCTTTCTTTTAAAAAACAAAAAAGACCTTGACGGCCTTTTCACTACAACACCTGAATCAAAATGACCAGCGCAAAGAATGCAATCCCCAATACCAAAGTGATATTGGCAATGGTCTTTTCAGGTCCTCTCTCTTTTACATTCGCAAACAGATTCAAACCGCCGCTTCCTGTAAAAGCACCACTGATTCCATCTGATTTACCGCCCTGTAACAGAGAAAGAAGTATTATAGCGACTGCCACCACCATCAACAGAATATCCAGAATCATCATTACTCTCTCCTTCTTTCCTCCAACTTGCCTCAACATTATAGCAGAGGCCTTTTTAAAAAGCAATCTTATTTCCGCTTGATTGCGGCTTTTCGCCGCAATCAGCGCAAAAGCGGGATTTGATCGATCAGCTTCAGCTTCAGCCGCTTCGCTAGCTGCAATCCTGCTTCCCGATCCTGATCTTCCTGCAGCGCTCCTGGATGATGAGCATCCAGCCCCAGGATAACCGTATTGCCCACTTCTGCCGCAATCTTCCAGAATTCCGGATGCGGAGTTCCAGCCTGTCCCATCTTCCTAGCGTATGCGTAGCCAGAAACATTCAGCTCCAAAACACAGTTTAAGTCTTTGGCCCGCTCACAGATCATTCTGGAAACAGAACGACACGGTTCATCAAAAGAAGGATCGCTTCGGCAAAACAGATCCGGATGTGCAATGATGGAAAACAGGCCGCTTTCCATGCCCTTCAGCATGCAGTCAAGATAGGCCTGGAGGTCTTCTTCACGATGACGGCAATTGCCAAAATAAGGATTGTTCTGACGCACTTCATCCGACTGTCGATAATGATTGCCAAAAATGGCATAATCCAGATTTCCCCTTGAAAGCTGCTGTTCCAGCCAGCCCAGATACTCAGGAAAATATTCCGCTTCCACCCCGACCAGAATTTCGATCTGATCACAGAATTTTTTTTGAAGCCGACGAATCGAAGCCAAATATCCAGGATATTCCTCCATGCTCATCCGAATTCGCGAAACAAAATCTCTTTGCCGATAAGGCCATGGCGTATGATCCGAAAATCCCAGCAGCGAATAGCCGTTGTTGATCGCTGCCTGCACATAAGCCTCATCTGTCCCTAACGCATGATGACAGCGCGAAGTATGCGTATGATAATTGGTCTTCATCTTTTTCTTTCCTGCTGCGGCCGTCTTTTTGTTTTATCCACAATAAAAGACATACACAGAAAATTGATCGGAACGGCAATCGGAAGAGAAACCAGTTTGGCAAAGATCTTCGGAACTCCCAAGGTGTTAACTATCACCGTCACCAGATAATTGATCGTGATTCCCGGAAGATAGCTCAGCGGAAAGGTCACAGCACTTTTTATGCTCGGCTTTTCATGATAGGTTAAGCGCATATTCAAAAAGTAGGAAAACACCATCGGGATCAAATCCCCCAGCAGGCTTGCCGTTCCCACTGCCGTATTGGCATATTGAACAAACAGCATATACAGCACCTGCGCCAAAACCGTGTTAAATGCTCCAATCAGACCAAAGGTAATAAACTTTCGGTTCAGAAATGTTTTTTTAAATTTTTCAAGCATATGATTCCCTCTCGCCGATTATTTTACCACGATTCAACCCATTTGTAGAGTCATTCATGCTCTTTTCAATCCCCTCGGATTACCGTATAATACAGAAGGTGATCTACATGTTGAAAGAATGGAGCCTTCGGCTTTTTAACAATGAAGAACTGATCGGAATGTCTCTCGCTGTTATTGCAGCACTTCTTTTTATTACGCTCATATTTCAATGGATTGGCAAATTCCGTATGGAAAAAGAAACGCCCATTCCTGAGAAAACTCGATCCATCTATCAAAAAAGCAGGCCAAAACCGCAATGGACCTTGCATGATCTGTGGCTTGTGACGATGATTACGGTAAGCTACGCGATCGTTTCTTTGTGGAACCTGGGAACCCTGAACTGCCCTGAAAACTATTGGCAGCCGGTAAGCGAAAATGAGTCAGTCACCCTGATGCTGACCGAAACAACCGAATTTGATGCCATCTACTGGATCAGCGGAGAAGGGGACAACAATGCCAATCCGACCACTTATCAGGTTGGGGCCGATTTTCAAGTGCTAGGAAGCCAAAACATGGAAGACTGGGAATACATCACAACTCTGAGCGATGCCAGTTATATGGCCTGGAAAATCAATGATGGTCAAATCTGGAATTACCGATACATCAAAATCATCGCCAACAACCGCAATGTCGTGCTGCATGAAATCGGTCTTCGCAAAGCGGATCACAGCGGTTTTCTTTCTTTGCAGCTGATCGGGCAATCCAATCCGCAAAACCCCTTCAGCGCAGAAGCACTGATCGATGAACAGCAATGCCTGGTCCTGAATCCGACCTGGTTTCATGGAACTTATTTTGACGAGATCTATCATCCGCGCAATGCCTATGAAATTGCTGAGGGCCAAGCCATGTATGCCAGCGTTCATCCTTTATTTGGCACGACCCTGATGGCCCTGTGCATCCGTTTTTTTGGATTGAATCCCTTTGGCTGGCGAATTGGCGGCGCACTGTTTGGTATTGCCATGCTGCCCTTGTTCTATTCGCTTTGCAAGCGCATTTTTGAAAAACGTCGTTATGCTGCAATCGGAACGCTGCTGTTTGCCGTCGATTTTATGCACTATACGACCTCCCGCATCGGAACACTGGAGCCCTACAGCGTCTTCTTTATTCTTCTGATGGTCAAATTCATGGTTGATTATGTCTACCTGAGCTTCTATGATACGCGATTGACAACGACCCTGAAGCCCCTGGCCGCCAGTGGGATCGCCATGAGCCTAGCCATCGCTACCAAATGGACCGGCGTCTATGCTGCCGTCGGACTGGCAATCCTCTTTTTCAGCTCGCTTTTTCAGCGTTATCAAGAATATCGCCGAGCCAAAACTTCCCGCACCCCGACGGCTCAGGAACAGTTCATTCTTACGCATTGGAAACGATATACCGTTTTGACCTTACTGTTTTGCATTGTTTTCTTTGTCATCATCCCGGTTGTCTTCTACTTTGCTGCTTATCTGCCATGCATGTTGGTAAAGAATGAGCCTTGGAGCATTCAGGGCGTCATTGATCAGACCCTGTATATGTTTCGCTATCATGCGACATTGGAAGCGACCCATCCGTTTCAATCGACCTGGATCCAATGGATCTTCGATCTTCGGCCGATCTGGTATTATTACTCCATGATCGGAAATACCGTTTACACGATTTCGGCCTTTGGCAATCCATTGCTTTGGTGGAGCGGTCTGGCTTCCGTTGTAGCCTGTCTGGTTCTTTCAATCAAAAAACGGGATGGCGAAGGCGGAATGATCTTAGTCTGTTATTTTGCCCAGCTGGTTCCATGGCTGCTAGTTACACGCTGCGTCTTTATTTATCACTATTATCCTTCTGTTCCGTTTTTAATCTTAGCTATCGTCTATCTGATCCGCTTTATCGATCTTCATCATCCGGAGTATCATCGGGCAGTTCAGGTAACCTTGGTATTGACCTGCCTGTTGTTTGTTTTGTTTCTTCCCGTCATTGGCGGATTTGGAACAACGCATTCTTATATCGATCACGTTTTACGCTGGATGCCAAGCTGGTATTTTGGGGTGATTTTATGAAAAAGAAGAAAAATGGGTTATGGCTGATCCTTTTCTGCCTGATCATCAGTCTCTTTTTCCTTTATCCTTACTGGATCAATGGCGGTGTTAATCTGGAACATGATACACTGTTTCATCTAAGCCGCATCGAAGGACTGGCCCACAGTCTTCAGGAAAAGAACTGGCTTCCGCGGATCTATCCATATAAAAATGGCGGGTATGGCTATGGCAGCCCACTGTTTTACAGCGATCTCTTCCTGCTGCTGCCGGCACTTTTGATGCTTTGGGGCATCAAGGTCGCTGTAGCCTATAAGCTTTTGCTGCTGTTGTTTACTTTTCTTTCTGCACTAACGATGGCCCTTTGTCTAAAAAAGCTGACTTCTTTTGTCTTTGCGCCGTATCTTGGTGCATTTCTGTACCTTTTCTGCAATTACCGCATTACCGACGTTTATGTTCGCGGAGCATTAGGGGAAGTAATGGCCCTGGCCTTTTTGCCTTTGATTCCTTGGTCAGTCTATTGCCTGATCCAAAAAGAAAACAAAACGGCCACAGCGCTGATGACCATTGCCTTCAGCGGATTGATCCTGACCCATAATATCAGCTTTCTTTTAGGCTGTCTGATGATGGGGGCCCTGCTATTGATCAACTTTCGGCTATTATGGGAAAAAGACAGCCGAAATGCCCTTTTTAAGGCCATCCTTCTTGTCTTTGGATTGACTGCCTTCTTCACTTTGCCGATGTTAGAACAGCTATTGGATCACACCATGATCGTTCATCTGTATGGCAGCTCTTCCGCTCTAGCCGAGACGGCCCTTTGCGCCTGGCAATTTTTTATCAATCAAACGATCTTTGGATTGGCCGGAAACAGCGGCGATCCCATGACGATTATGGTCACCAATCCTGGATGGTTCTTAACCTTTGCCCCTTTGACGGATCTGTTGATCCCCTATCGCAAAAAGACTGCAGAACCCCGCTTTATCCGCCAGTGTCTGATCCTTGGCGGGCTGTTTCTAGCCAGCTGCAGTGCCATCCTGCCTTGGGAGCATATGGCCTTTTGTTCGATCCTTCAATTTCCATGGCGGCTGATGACCTGTGCGGTTGTTCTGCTTTGTATCCCGGCCGCCATTTCCCCATTTGTCCTTTTTCAAAAACCAGTCTGGGTTTTTTCAGTCTCTTTATCTTTTTCCCTGATCAATGCCATCTGGCTGCTTCAGCCGGTGTTGGATCGAACCTTTCTGCTTAGCGATCGAAGCGATTATCATGTTCTTTTGGATGGCTCTTTGATCGATCCGTATTATTCAGCAACCTGGATGCGTGTTGAGCTGGCAGGCGGAGATTACCTTCCATGGCCTAGTGTAGATTATCGCGGCTATGATCGCTGCATTCGAAATCAAGATCAATCGATTGTGACCTGTGAGTATTCACAGGCATCAACAACGCTCTTTTTTGCGCTTCCACAGCGGGAAAATAACGAGCCATTGCTGGCTCCATTGACCTGGTACAAAGGCTATCAGGCTTATCAACAAAATGAAGCTGGTCAGTGGATCGAACTGTCTACCACACTAAATCTGGAAACTGGACTGGTACAGTTTGTTCCACTGAATTCAGAAGCCGCTTCATTTAAAATCTCTTACAAGGGAACCCTCATTCAAAAAATCAGCGAAGCCATCAGTCTGCTGACCCTTGCCTTATTGGCAGGTTGCTCCCTTTTTAAAAAACGGACTGCTTTTGTTCAACAAGCCTGACCCCTTATTGATTTCCATAAAAAAAAACGGTCGAGCAAGTTCGCCGTTTTTTATGTCAGGAAGACTTATTTTTTGAAAATGGACTTCAAGGCATCGATCATGGCATTGGAATCCAAGGTCGCTCCTGAAATGGCATCCACTTCTACTGTCTGACCGTTGATGACTTCGTTGAAGAAGCTTTCCAGCTGTGCATCGTCCATGAACATGTTGTCCCGTCCAGAAATGATCTCCATATTGGTGATCTTGCCGCCGGCAACATCGACCCGAAGCGTATATTCACCATGATTTCCCTTAATCAGTTCTTCATAGCTGCCATCTGCCTTTCCGGCAATATCATATTCATCCTGCTGCATGATCAATGGAGAAGCTACCGTGGAACGTCCATTGAAAGCCGTATCTGCTGCAGCCCGGCCTGTTGCGATGGCTTCAGCCAAGAACATTCCGTTTTGATACAGATTGGAAACATAAGATCCCAGCTCACCAGCTTCATACAGATTTTCGATAACGTCGCCATTCCATTTAACAACCTGAGCCTTGGTATTCCGTTCTGCTCCGCCGGTAGTCGCAACCAGCGTCGGTGTGATCGATACTGCATAGAACGGAGGCGTATCCAAAGCACTCATCGTCTCAGCGCTTCTTCCATAATCGGCATCATTTCCCGCATTAGCCATGCTGTTAAAGCGTTCGATCGTAGCCTTTAAGGTTGCCGGATCCCGATCGATCTTTTCAGCCAGTTCTTCAATGGTATCTGCTTTGATGATCCAGCCCTTTTCAATTTCGGTGCTATTATCATCTGACCAAACATATCCTTCAGTCGTGATTGGCCAGCTCAGCCATTTAGTCACAATCGCTCCGGAAGTCCGTGTCTTTTCATCAAAAATCAGATGAACCGGCAAAGCCCGATCATGCGGCAAATCAACATAATGACCATATTCTTTGTATTTCATATGCTGACGGTGATAGGCGCCCGCTTCATCATAGAATCGATTGGAATCTGCAGCAACCTCGATCCAGGAAGTACCTGTCATCGAGAAATTCCGCATAAAGGTAGCTTCATGCTCAGGAACCTTGATTCCCAGCCAGTAACCACCAGACTGCGTCTGGTTTTTCATATGCCACATCTTAGCTCCAGCGCTCATCAATGGCTCAAACGCATCACCAGTATCGCCTGGAGTACCACCGGTATATACCAGATCCATACCATGGAAATCCCGCTGCATCTGCAGATTGTTTTCATAGCCGCCGCAAGCCAGCAGCACTCCTTTTTCTGCTTTGATCTTGATTTCTTTTCCTGTGGAATCGGTCGCCGTTACGCCCAATACTTTTCCTGTCTCATCCTGAATGAGCGAGGTAAACGCTGTATTGAAGCACAGTTCGACGTTTTCCCGTTCGCGCACAGCCAAATCAAATCCGCGCCATACACCGCCATATTCAAAGGTGGTTCCTTCTTTTCTGACATGGGCAGAGCATCCGTTGAAACTAGCTCCATCCAGATCTGGGAACTCCGTAACTAACGATCCCCAGTTGATCGGCCCTCCGCCAACATAACCAAATTCATAGCCCACTTTTTCGACTGTTCCCTGGATCCATTCGCCTTGCTCAGCAAATTCTTTTACCAGGAAATCCGTGTATTCTTCCTGAATCGGATTTGGCTGACTGCACGCGATCAAATACCGTTTGAAGGTCTCCAGATCATCTGGATTCGGCAGAATGATCGTCTGCCCAGAAGCGATTGAGTTTCCGCCGGCATTTTCTTCCGACATCTTTTCAAGTACGCAAACCTTAGCATTCGGATCGATATCATTGGCTTCCAAAGCCGCCGCTTCGCCTGCTAATCCGTAACCGACGATCAAGAAATCGACTTCTTTGTCAAAGCTGATCGAGGATCCTGATGAAGCCTGTTCATTGCTGCTGCAAGCGCCTAAAAGACCGGCTGCTGCAAGACTGGCCACACCAACAGCACTTCCCTTCAGGAAGTCTCTTCGTGAAATTTGTTTCGCCATATTCATTCCTCCCGTCATCATGACTCTTTCTGCTCCAATTATAAATGTGATAACTTTCTCAAACAATCGAACTATTCCGCGAAATAATAAAAAAATTTTATCATTCTGCATAAAAAAAGGCTTTTTTTACTTCTGATCTACTCGTAAATAAAATATTTTTTTCAATCCGAAAACAGCCCTGTCTTTATGCTAAAATAAAAACAATCAAGGGGGGATCCGAATTGAACTCGATGCAAATCGACTGTTTTCTGGAAGTCGCCCGCTGTCTTAATTACAATCGGGCGGCAGAACAGTTATACACCACGCAGCCGGTCGTCAGCTATCAAATCAAATCACTGGAAAGAGAGCTAAAAGTTCAGCTTTTTTTGCGTGATAATCGCAATGTTTCCTTAACTGAAGCCGGAAGCTATTTGTATCGTCAGCTTGACCCGATGCAAAAACAACTGGAAACCATTATCGCTACCGCCCAGAAAATTCAAAATGGGGCTTCCTCGGTCATCACGCTTTTGGTCCGCCGATTGGCTGATTACAGCAGTCTGACCGAAATCATCCATTTTTTTAGTGAACAATATCCAAATGTCCAGGTGGACATCGTTACCCGCAATGAAATCAGCACTCGCTCCTTGCTGGCTCAAAATAAGATCCAGCTGGCTTTCTGCTATCAATTTGAAACGATCCGGGATCCAGCGATCCATTTTCTTGCGCTAAGCGAAACCTATTATTATGTTCTAGTCAGCCCCCGTCATCCTTTGGCTGCCTATAAAGCCTTGACCTGGGAAGATCTGGCGGGAGAAAAACTGATCCTGGCAGACACCGAGCTGCAAAAAAATCCACGGTTAATCACCTTGAAAGAGCTTACTCAGAAAAAGATCCAAGTACGTTCCTCGTATACCAGTTTCGATAGCATGCTGCTCAACGTGGAAGCCGGTGCCGGCTTTACGATCCTTCCCTGCAGCCGTTCCAAACGATTCAGCGGTCTTATCAAGATTCCGCTGCAAAACGTCCCTGCCATGCCTTTGGGGCTGGCCTGGCTGCCCGAAAATGCAGAAAATTCAGTTCAGGGCTTTATCAAGATCGCCCGGCTGCGCAAAGAAAAAAATGAAGAAGAGAATCCTAGAAAACACAAATAGGATTCTCTTCTTTTATCAGGATAATCTTTCCTGCTCGATCCATGCCAGAATCAACGCCAGAATAAACTGGATCTCTTCTTCCTGAAGCGCTCTTCCCATAGGAATCCGATGCCATTTTTCAAGACATTGACGGCAGCAGCAAGCCGTAGCATGCTGCGCAATAAACACGGGGTGTCCGTGCATCGGAGTCTGTTTTCCATCATTTTTAGGATAAGCCGCTGACAACCGCTGTTCGATCAGTTCCCGCCCATGCCGTCTAAGCACGTCCTCTCCTTTTGTTTCGATCCAAGAGCGTTCCTTTTCTCCTAAATGGAAACGGCTGCGAAAACGGGACCGGCCAAGCCGCTTCAAGGTCAATTCAATCTGTTTCGAACGATCTTCCATTTTCATGATCTTTTGTTCCGTTTAGACAATCGAAAAACAAGAGGCCAGAAGCGGCCTCATGTTTTTTATCCCCGCAAAACAGCCTGACAATCTTTTTTCAGGCGGTCTAGAACGCTTTGATGCACGCTTTGGATTTCCTGTTCCGTCAAGGTATGGTCTTCTGCCTGATAAACAATCGACAGGGCAACCGATTTCTTTCCAGCTTCGACATGTTCTCCTTCGTAGACATCGAATACTTCAATGTCCTGGATCATTTTTCTTCCTGCCGCTTTGATTGCCTTCGTCAGCTGCTGGGCCGGAACGGCTTGATCGACCACCAGCGCGACATCACGATGTACGGCCGGATACCGCCGGATTGGGACGAATTTCACCTTGGATGGTTTCGCATTCAATAAAAGCTCCAGATTGAATTCCCCAACGATGGCCCTTCCGCATCCCAGCTGCTTTGCCAAGGTCGGATGAATTTCTCCCAAAATTCCCAAGACTTCATTTTGAAACAGCACAACAGCACTGCGATACGGATGAAAGTGCTTTGTATCCAGATCGTTTTCCTTCAGCTGAAAACGTTCCTTTTGAAAGCCGAGCCGCTCCAAGGCAATTTCCATAACTCCTTTTGCTGCATAGAAATCACTGCTGATTCGAATCCCATTCAAACGGCTTTCCTGCAAAGCGCCCAAAAGAACCAATCCAAGCCGCTCCTGTTCCTCATTGACTCCATATACTTTAGAAATCTCAAACAAATTGATATTCTCATTTTTATGATTCACATTATAGGCCAGACATTCCAGCAAGCTTGGCATCAAAGAAGTACGGACATACTTGCGCTCTTCGCTCATCGGTGAAGCTAAGACGATCGCCTCTTTCATCGGCATCAGCGCTTCCTCGATGGCTGACTGGGATACCAGCGTATAGGTCACAGTTTCAGAAAGCCCCATTGCCGTTAATGAACTGCGCAGGCTGCGGCGCATCTGCTGACGCTCGCTCAGCGCTCCGGCCGTCGTTTCCATTTGCGGTAAAGTGGTTTTCAGATCAGCATAGCCCAAAAGGCGGATGATTTCTTCATCCAGATCTTCCCGAATATTCAGGTCGGTTCGATATGAAGGGATCGTACAGGTAATCTCATCCCCGTTTTGCACAGGCTGCAGATCCAGATCCTGCAATACCCCCATGACCTGATCCATCGTGAATTCCGTTCCCAACAGCGTATTGCAGTGCGTCAAGGTCTCCGTGACCGTACGCTGTGGAGCGAAGATCGTTCCCACCATGACATTTTCCTCAAATCCGTCAGCTTCCGCCAGCTTGATCAGCAAATCGACCGAACGGTCGACAGCTTTGATCTGCGACAGCGGTTCCAGCCCCTTGATAAAATGAGCAGAGGCTTCCGTTGCCAAGCCCAGCCGACGGGCCGTATTGCGGATGCTGACCGCATTGAAGGCCGCCGCCTCAATGAAAATGCTGGTGGTCTGCTCATCGATCTTCGACTCTTCTCCACCCATGATCCCGGCAATGCCCGTCGGCTCATTTTGGGTCGTAATCAGAAGATCGCCCTTTTCGATCTGATACTGCTGGCCATCCAATGCCTGCATGGTCATTGTCACATCATCCACGACAGTAATTTCACGGCCTGGCAGCTTGGCCAGATCATAATAATGCAGCGGCTGACCGGTCTCGACCATAACAAAATTGGAGATATCCACAACATTGTTGATGGATTTGATCCCATAAGCATGCAGATAATTCTGCATCCATTTTGGAGAAGGGCCTACCTTGACA
>CALVGQ010000009.1 GCA_944327135.1 uncultured Erysipelotrichaceae bacterium
CCCGGCTCATCTCATTGACTCCCAGAGCCGGTGAAATCGTGACAACGGCGGGTAGCCCCTCTGGAATGGTAGCGACAGCCAACGATAAAGAAACCATCATGGCATCCAGCAAATCGCGTTGCTGAAGCAAAGAAACCAGGCACAGCAAAAAGCATACCGTCATCGCCAGAATTCCTAAGACCTTGGAAAGCTGATTCAATTTATTCTGCAGCAGCGTCGGTGCTTCCTCTTCTTCCAGCATTGCCGCAATCTGACCAATGGCACAGTTTTTTCCCGTCGAGGTAACCAGTGCCATGCCTTTTCCGTTAACAATCGATGTACCGCTGAAAACCATGTTGGACTGTTCTTGTATTTCTGCTTTCTTTAGCAGCGTTTCTGCATTTTTTTCTACCGGAAAGGACTCGCCAGTCAAAGAGGATTCATCCACCTTCAGTTCGATGGCCTCGAGAATTCGGCCATCAAAGCTCACTACATCCCCCTGCTTTAAATAAACCAGATCGCCAGGAACCAAATAACGGCAGTCTATCTTCTCTTTTTTTCCTTCACGTAGAACGTAGCAGCAAACCTCCATCATTTTTTTCAATTCACTTAACGCTTTTTCAGCCTTCAATATCTGAAAAACACTGATCCAGGCATTAATAAAAACGACAGCCAGAATAATCACACTATCCATGATTTCATTCAGCAAAAAAGAAATGCCCGATCCTGTCAATAACACCAAAATCATGGGATCGGTCCACTGTTCCAGAAATAACCGAAGCACAGAAGGCTTCTTTTTTTCAATGATTTCGTTGGGTCCCACCCTTTCAAGACGGCGCTGGGCTTCATTTTTACTAAGGCCCCGGTTAAGATGCGTGTTAAACTGTTTTTCACATTGCTTTGAATTGAGTCTATATGGCATGATCCATTTCTCCTATCTTTCAGTATAGACAATGCCATTCAATTCATTTTTAGAACTCTTCCACAAAAAAAGGCAGCCAAAGCTGCCTGACGTCTTTTAACGTACGCGAAAAAAAGTAGGAATGCTGCTGTCATCTTCTTCGATGGACACCGCATCTTCCGTAGCAATTACCTCAACCAAATCACTAGCTGCCTGTGTTGAAGCTTTTCCTGATTTGGATTTGTCTTCAAATCCGGTTGCAATGACTGTTACGATAATGGAATCGCCGATCTTCTCGTTAATCGAAATTCCAAAAATGATATCCAAGCTATTGCCCGCTGCTTCCCGGATATATTCAGTGGCTTCATTCGCATCCTGAATCGTGATCGAATTACCGCCGGTAACATTGACAATGGCTTTTTTAGCTCCATTAATCTGCGCTTCCAAAAGCGGGCTTTGAATAGCTTTTGCTGCCGCTTCACGAGCCCGATTGTCCCCCTGGGCCATTCCGATTCCAATCAGTGCATTGCCCTGGCCTTCCATTACAGAACGGACATCCGCAAAATCAAGGTTGATCAAAGAAGGCACCGCAATCAGATCGGTCACCGTCTGAACGCCCTGACGAAGAACATTATCTGCTTCCTTAAATGCATCCACCAGCGGGATATTCCCGATCACATTTAACAGCTGATCGTTGGATACTATAATCAAAGAATCCACGTACTGACACAATTCAGTCAACCCCTCATTGGCCTGCCGCATCCGCCGCGGTCCCTCAAAAGAGAACGGTTTTGTAACGATCCCTACGGTCAGTGCTCCCATTTCTTTTGCAATTTTCGCAAAGATCGGAGCTGCCCCCGTTCCGGTTCCACCGCCCAAACCAGCCGTAATGTAAACCATATCGGCTCCTTCCATCGCACTTCGAATCGCATCTTCATTTTCCATGGCTGCTTTGCGGCCAATCTCTGGATTCGCTCCTGCTCCTAAATTTCCTAAAATAATTTTATTTTCTACTTTGGATGCCTGCAAAACCTGCAGATCCGTATTGGCCACATAGAATTCTACTCCCTGTACCCCTTCTTCAACCATTCGGTTGACTGCGTTGTTGCCGCCGCCGCCAATACCAAATACCTTGATTTTGGCTACCTGATTAAACCCTAAGTCGTTCATTCCTTTTCCGTCCTTTCGTGCCTTTTATTCCTTGGAATCAAACAAAATGCTTCGTAATTTTCCTGTGATTGTGTTTTCTTCACTGTGGTCTTTTGTCGATTTAGCCGGTTTATATTCAATTGATTTTTCAAATTCACTGATATTGATGCTGCTATCAGAACTGCCAAGGATCTCACATTGATCTTTATAAGCATAAAACAATCCCAAGCAGCAAGTCAATGCTGGAGTTCGAGCACCTAATGTTTCTGGAATATAACGTCGAATCTCGCAGCCCAAGGTTTCCTTTAAAACCTCAGCCAACCCCTGCATTTCCGCTCCTTCTCCCGTTAGAACGATCGTCGTCGCACGCGATTGCAGAATTGGCTCACAAGCTTTCTGAATCGCTCCTATCCATCGCTCTACTGATGGACGGATCTCCTCACAGAGCTCTTTTTCTGAAAGTGTATAAGTCACCTGATTCCGTGACCAAATATAAATCGGAGTATCCGAAAGCTTTTTTTCATTCAATCGACCATTGTATTTGCAAAGACGACTCGCAATATCCATCGGCAGACGCATCCGATTAGAAAGAGCCTTCACCCAGTTTCCAAATCCCTCTTCCAGTAGCTCACTGGAAATCAATCGGCCACCATACAAAAGCGTCAAGGTGGTCATCTGTGGTTCCAGCTTCAGCAAGATCACATTTTGATCGACCGTCTGTTCCAACAAACAAGCTTCCTTCGCAATAGCGTATGTATCCAAACTGACATCCATAACGCTGCATCCAGCTTCTTCCACACAGGATACAATATCAAAAGTGAGCTTTTTCTCAGCACAAAGCAAATCGATTTGAACAGTCAGCTGATCACAGATTTCCCCTATCGGGATACGGCGAGTCGTAATCCCATTGCAAGTATATCGGATGCAGACTACATTGATCAGCGCCAGGCTTGGATCCAGCTGAGTTCCCATCGCCTTGCGCAATGCTTTTCGCGCATCCAGCACAGTTACTTTCCGATCAATGGATTCTACCGGAACAGTCACTTTCATCGAAACGCGATGTACATTTTTACTAGGAATGCTCAAAAGTACCCGTTCAATTCGTGCTCCCAAGCGTGTGGACGCATTGGCAAGCGTTCTGCGAATAGCACCGATAACTAGTTCCTTATTACGAATCTCCAGATTTTCTATACCAGAACAGACAACCCGTTCCACTTTTAAAACATTGAATCGTGTGTTAAAGAATTCACCCAAAACAAGCCGGATTTCATGATCCGCAATTTCCAGTGCGGCATAAATCTGTTTTTCCAACATCGCTTGGCCCTCCCTAACATTTACACAATCTAATGATATCACATCTGTGCACAAGTTTACAGGTTATTTTCAACCTTTTCGTGCAAGTTTTCAAGCTTCTTTCAGACTATATTTGAACTTTTTTTACCCGTTTGGGCAAACTTTTCCCATCTTTTTCCAAAACTTTTCTAGGAATAAAAAAAACTTATTTTCTCTTGCTTTTTAACCATGGACATGTTATTATTTCTAAGCGATTATGAATTGAAAGGGGGTTTACGGTATGTCAAAAGTTTGTGCCCTTACCGGTAAAAAAGCATTATCAGGAAATAAGCGTTCTCACTCCTTACACGCAAGCCGTCGTAAATGGAATGTTAATCTTCAGAAAGTTAAAGTGATGATTGACGGGAAACCACAAAGAGTCCGTATTTCTGCCCGTGCTCTGAAAACATTGAAAGCTCAGCAAAATGGCTAATAAAAAAAGTGGCTGTAAAAAATAGATGGCTTTATTAAATGATTAAACTTGTTTAATGACCATTGAGGCTTACAGCCTCTTTTTTTGTGCGGTGAATCATCAAAATAAAAAATCTCGATGATTGCTCAAGAGAATTGTGGATAGCTTTTTGGAATTTATTGTTTTTGAGCGCATTAAAAGATCATTTCTATGTTTATGCTTTTTTAGCTCGTTTTTTTATTACTTTTTTACTATGGTATTTAGCTATGTTATATCTGTGAAGTGAAAAGTTTATTTTCCCTTTAAAAAGATCAAAAAGAAAAGTAGCAATTACTCTTACAAAACAAGAGGATTGTCGCTTTTTTGTATATCTTAAGTGTGATTTAGTGTTACAATAAGCATGAAAACAACAGGATCATCGTGATAAAGAATCCTTTTCAAGCATGGTGAAAAAGTGGACCTTAGTCGAA
>CALVGQ010000010.1 GCA_944327135.1 uncultured Erysipelotrichaceae bacterium
TACCACGAATGATATTGAAATGATTCGGGACTGTGGCTGGGGAGTTTGCATGGCCAATGGAACCGAAGATGCCAAAGCAGTAGCAAATCAGATTGCTCCTTCCAATGATGAAGACGGAGTTGCTGCTGTTTTAGAAGAATGGTTTTAATCGCATAATATAATGCTTTGTATAAATATTTGTATCTAAATGAATCTTTTGTAAGATAAATAAAAGAGGCCGTTTATGAACAAGCATGCAAAAGAAAGACTGAAAAAAGCAGTATTAGGTTTATTGAAAACAAAAAAAATGGAAAACATCCAAGTAAAGGAGCTGTGCGATTACTGCGGTATTACACGGATGACGTTTTATCGCCATTTTGATAATTTGGAGGCTCTTTATTTTTGGATCTACCTATCGATTCTAATGGATAGTCTACGGATGATGATGGGGGCGCTTACGCTTCAGCAAGGACTGCATGCCCGACTTTGTTTCTTGAAAAAAAATAGCGAATTTCTTTGCCCCTTTCGAACCATTAGAAAGCCCGACTGTACATCTATTGTGGAAAAGGAATACACTCAGCTGTCTGCATTACTGAAAAGCAGTCTAAAACAAGAAAAAGAGATAGACCGGCTTTGTTTGATGCAACTGTGTGCGGGATGGAATAGTTTATTGGATGATTGGGTTTGCCATGGGATGGTTCAGAAAGCGGAAAAACTTTTTGCAGCCATGTTGGAAATGGTTCCAGAGAGACTGGAATCATTGTGCCGCTGGCATCGATCTATCGCGATTTCCAGCTGTTTGATGGGTGTTTTCTGCAAATATAATGGGGGTAATAATCTTTTTCTTCCACTTCATGATTTGCTTCAGGAATCTGCGGTATTGGTTTGCCCAGAAGTTCTGGGAGGGCTTTCGATTCCTCGCCCTTGTAGTGAAATTCGACATCATCGTGTGATCAATGAAAAGGGGCAGGATGTTACTGAGGCGTTTCGATGTGGAGCAAAAAAAGCGCTGCAGATCGCAAAAGAACGGAATTGTACGCTGGCTATTTTAAAAGAAAAAAGTCCTTCCTGCGGATTTCGAAAAGTATATGATGGAACATTTACTCATACGTTGACGGAAGGCAACGGGATAGCGGCGGAGCTGTTTGATCAATCAGGAATTCCAGTAATTACAGAACAGGAATTTCAATGGATTATGAGCTTAAGATGGGAATGAAACAGATTTGGGAACATAAAAAGACTGTAATGGAACAGTCTTTTTTTAGCATGTGGTACAGTGGAAGAGAAAAGAGGAGGAGATCGAATGCGTGATATTGAAGAGATTATGAATGATTTGGATCATTTGTCTATTTTATGCCGTGTTTTGGCGTGCAGCTTGGATGAATGTGAGTTTTCTGCTTTTAGTTTAGAAGAAGTTGGAGCTTGTCTGCATCATTTTAGCTGTTCGTTAAATCGCTTGCTGAATGAATTGAGTGAAAATCTGAATACAGTGCACGATCATTAAGACCAACAATATTAGGATCATTTTGTTATTTTGATAAATTCTATTACAACGAGTCTGAAACCGAAAGAATGAAATGATTCAAAAAGTCTTTTCGATTTCAAACAAATGGATTGCAAAAGCATTTTTTAGTTGATCGTTTTAGGTATAAATTGTTGCATCAGAAAAGCGGGGCTAAAGATGTATAAATGGATTTCGCTTTGTTCTGCCTGATTCACGGAAACATCTGAATATGATAAAATAAAATAAAAAGGAGGAATCAGGATTGAATCATGCAAAAGAATACCGTCGTAGGTTGCATAGAATTCCCGAATTAAGCTCTCAGGAATTTAAGACAAAGGAAGCGATTCTTGCTGTGCTTCGACCCATGAATTGTGAAATAATTGAGCTTTTAAATACTGGAGTGGCGGCTTGGTTTGAGCGCGGTTGTAAGAAAACGATTGCTTTTCGGGCTGACATGGACGCTTTGCCAGTAGAAGAAAAGACGGGGCTGCCTTTTGCTTCCGAACATCCAGGCCTGATGCATGCCTGCGGTCATGATGGGCATATGGCCATGCTTTTAGGATTTGCCGAGGAATTGAATGCTTTGCCTAAAGAAGCCTTTAACAATAATGTCTTATTGATCTTTCAACCGGCAGAGGAAACCATTGGCGGGGCTTTTCCGATTTGTCAAAGCGGAATTTTTGAAAAAACCAAGACCTGGGCTATTTTTGGATTTCATTTGTATCCTTTTTTACGGAAGAAGGCGATTGGAAGCAGGCCGCGCGAATTTATGGCTTGTGCAAGCGAAGTCACGATAAAGGTTCATGGAAAAAGTACGCATTGTGCTGAGGCTGACCGTGGCATCGATACGATTGAAATCGCGGCAAAGCTACTGAATCAGCTCTATGCAATGGAGCGTACCGAAATTGCAGAAGATCAGTATCGGGTCTTGAAATTTGGACATTTTTCTGGGGGAACCGTGCGAAATATTCTTCCGGAGCTTACTGTGCTAGAAGGAAGTTACCGCAGCTTCTACCCTGAAGTTTTTGATTTCATGATTCGACGTACACAGGAAATTATTCAAGATTTAAGTCAAGAATACGGATGTCAGATCGAGGTTGAAAAAACAACCGGATATCCAGCTTTGCTGAATAGCGAGTGCTTGTTTGCAGCGACTAAAAAAAGTCTAAGTGAAAGTTTTGATTTTGTTCAGTTTGAAAAACCATTTATGATTGCCGAAGATTTTTCCTTTTACTGTCAAAAAATGCCAGGATGTTTTCTGTATTTAGGAACAGGAACCGGCATTGCTTTGCATAATAATCATTTTGATTTTGATGAATCCATTCTTCAGGAAGGAATTCGAGCATATCGTCAATTGATGAATCTGGAGGAGGAAACAGAATGGACAGAATTACGCTGAAAAAAGAATTGGGAGTTAAACGGAAGGAAGATCCGAAATTTGTTCAGGCTGAAAAAAAAGTACAGCTGCTTTTGATCGTTATGACTTTTTTGAAGATCATCGATTGTATTTGGGTTACTTGGATAGCGGGATTTCAGTTTAGCGTTTTGCTGAATACAGGAGTCTTTTGCTTATTTGCAGCGGTGGTTCGATCTGGAATTCGGTTTCCGCTTTATTTATGGATTATTGGAACCGCATTGAATGTTCCAATGATACTAGAAAGTTTTCAGTTTTTTGGCTTGCTTTTGGTGATTGATTTACTTTTGCTTTACGAACCAATCATGCTTTTTATAAACTGTTTGCTTACCTTGCTGCTTTTGTTTCATCCAACGTTCAAATATTATTTTGATGAGATTCGTTTTTTAAAGCTCAAATAGCGAAAGGAGAAGGAAAGAAAGTTAAAAGAAGGGTTGCAGAGAAAACCAGCTTTCGTTATAATAGATATGGCTTTAATTTAGTGCGAGACGCTAAGAAGACAGATGAGATAAAAAGTGAATTTTTTCATGAGAATCAGGACCTCTTCTTGCGTACGCGGAAGAGGTTTTTGTTTTGGAGGAAGAGCGAATGGAAAACTGTTTCAGATTGAAAGAGCTACAGATTGAAGAAATTCTATCATTGCTGGACCTAGCTGAAGAATGCCGATTGGGAAAGCACTGCAACGAACTGAACGGAAAACTGATTGCGAACTTGTTTTTTGAGCCGAGTACACGGACTCAGTACAGTTTTAATACCGCCGAGGAGAGATTGGGCTGCAAAGTCATTAACTTTAATCCTCAAGCGTCAAGCCTGCAAAAAGGGGAAAGCTTTTATGATACAGTGAAAACCTTCGAAAGCTTTGGTGTTGACGGGCTGGTTATTCGCGATCGTGCCGATGAATATTATCGATCTCTGATAGGAAAAATTCACTGCCCGATTTTTAATGCCGGAGATGGCAAGAAAGATCACCCAACGCAGTCGTTGCTTGATCTGTTAACGATTCGACAGGAGTTTGGGCATTTCGAAGGTTTAAAGATCGCGATTGTCGGTGATGTCAAATATTCCCGGGTGGCGCATACCAATATCGAAGTTATGGAACGGCTGGGAATGCAATGCTTTATCAGTGGACCAGAGGAGTACCGGGATAAGGAATATCAGTATTTAAACTTTGAACAGGCCGTACGGGAAATGGATATTCTGATGCTGCTAAGAGTGCAGCATGAGCGGCATGAACAAAAAATGACGTTAAGTACGGAAGAATATCATCAGCAATTCGGATTAACGCCCGCAAGGGTCAAGCAAATGCAAGAGCATGCTATCATCATGCATCCGGCGCCGTTCAATCGGGGAGTAGAGATTGCTGATGAGGTGGTGGAATGTGAAAAAAGTCGAATCTTCAAGCAGATCCAAAATGGGGTCTATGTGAGAATGGCTGTGCTGTTGAAGGTATTAGGAGAAAGAAGATGAGCTTGCTTTTAAAAAATGGAAAAGTTTACGCCGGAGGAAAACTTCGAAATCTGGACGTTCTCATCGATGATCGAGGATGTTTGACGATGGCGGATCAAATGGATCTGGAAGAGGCGGTCGATGAGACGATTGATGCGACCGAGATGCTGATTACGGCAGGACTGATCGATCCGCATGTTCATTTAAGAGAGCCTGGTTTTGCCTATAAGGAGACGATTGCTAGCGGTACCCGTGCGGCAGCAAAGGGAGGGTATACAACGATCTTTGCAATGCCTAATTTAAATCCGGTTCCTGATTCAGTCGAACATCTGAAAGAACAATTAAAGCTGATTCAGCAACAGGCTTGTATCCGAGTGCTGCCGTATGCCTCTATAACTGTAGGACAAAAGGGGAGTGGCGAGCTGGTGGATATGAAAGCATTAAGCCCGTATGTCCTTGGATTTTCAGATGATGGCAAAGGAGTACAAAGTGAAGCATTGATGCGTCAAGCGATGCAACAGGCTGCAGCAGAAAATTGTCTGATCGTGGCTCATTGTGAAGACGAGAGCTTGATTGCGCCAGGGGCTTGTATCCATGATGGGAAAAAAGCACATGAGCTGGGATTAATTGGAATCAGCAGTGCTAGCGAGTACAAACAGGTTGAGCGCGATTTAAAGCTGGCTAAAGAAACCGGATGTCAATACCATGTCTGCCATGTTTCCTGTAAGGAATCAGTGGATTTAATTCGACAGGCTAAAAAAGAGGGTGTGCAGGTTTCAGCAGAAGTGACCGTTCATCATCTTCTGCTTTGTGAAGAGGATATCGTTGAGGATGATGGCCGATTCAAGATGAATCCGCCGCTGCGTTCAAAAGAGGATCAACTGGCACTTTTGGAGGGAATCAAAGACGGAACGATCGAGATGATTGCTACCGATCATGCGCCGCACAGCGAAGAAGAAAAGGCTCGGGGATTGGCCGCAAGCGCGATGGGGGTAATCGGCAGTGAATTGGCTTTTGGTTTGATTTACCATTATCTGGTGCTACCAAAAAAGCTGTCCCTAGAAAAAGTACTGGATTGCATGAGCTATCATTGTGCTAACATTTTCGGGATTGAAGGCGGCGATTTGGTGAATTTTGAAAAGGCGAATTTAGCTGTGTTCGACTTAAAAGCACGGCGGAAGATTGAAAAGCAAGAATTGATCTCAAAGGGGAAAAGCACTCCTTTTCTGGGATGGTATCGCAGTGGTCTTTGCCGTTTGACGATTGCGGATGGAAAGATTGTATACAGGGAGGGAATCTGATGGATCGTAAGCTGGTTTTACAAAATGGGACAGAGCTTTTAGCTAAAGGCTTTGGCAGCAGCAAGGAGGTTGTGGCCGAGCTGGTTTTCAATACTTCCATGGTGGGCTATCAGGAAATTTTAAGTGATCCTTCTTATACGGAACAAATCGTTGTGATGACGTATCCACTGATTGGAAATTATGGCATTATTGATGAGGATTATGAGTCTAAATTAATCGGCCCCAAAGGGTTCATCGTACGGGAATATAACGATAAGCCAAGCAATTTCCGTTATACCAAAACATTGAATGAGCTGTTGGAAGAAAGTGAGGTTCCTGGTCTGACACATCTGGATACTCGTCGTCTGACAAGAATTTTGCGGGATGAGGGTTCGATGCTTGGCCTGATCTGCGATGCTTCGATCACTCATGAAGAGGCCATGGCCAAGCTGGCAGCATATCCGAGTCCGACTTCTCAGGTAGCTCGCGTTTCCTGTCGGAAAAAATGGTATTCACGCTGCGCTAATCCTCGTTTTAATGTGGTTGCTGTTGATTGCGGAATAAAATACAACATCATCCGCGAGCTGAATCGATATGGATGCAATGTCACGATTGTTCCTTACAATACCAGTTATGAAACGGTATTGGCATTGAATCCAGATGGGATCTTTTTGTCAAACGGGCCAGGAGATCCAGAAAATGTTCCTGAAGTGATTGAACTGATTCGTCGTCTTCAGGGAAAAAAACCGATTTTTGGGATTTGCCTTGGTCATCAGATGATTGCTTTAGCTAATGGCTTGAAGACATATAAACTGAAATTTGGTCATCGTGGTGCCAACCATCCGGTTAAAAATCTTTTAACTGGAAAAGTTGAAATTACTTCGCAGAATCATAGCTTTGCAGTAAGCACGGAAGGAATTGAGAAGACCCGGGTTGAAATCACGCATCAAAATCTTTTAGATCAAACAGTAGAAGGTTTGCGAATTTTAGAAGACCGGATCTTTTCAACCCAATATCATCCTGAATCTTCTGCAGGTCCGGAGGATTCGAAGTATCTATTTGGCCTGTTTGTGGAAAACATGGAAGCGATGAAGGAGGGGCGTTAAAATGGCAAAAAGACAGGATATCCATAAGATTTTGGTTATTGGGTCAGGCCCGATTGTCATTGGACAGGCCGCGGAATTTGATTATGCTGGGACACAGGCCTGTCTTGCTTTGCGCGAGGAAGGATACGAGGTTATTTTGATTAATTCCAATCCTGCTACGATTATGACCGATACCCATATTGCGGATAAGGTTTATATGGAGCCGTTGACCTTGGAATATGTGTCGCGGATCATTCGAAAAGAACGTCCGGATGCGATCTTGCCTACTTTGGGGGGACAGACTGGATTGAATTTGGCCATGCAGCTGGCTCGCAAGGGCATTCTAGAGGAATGCCGCTGCGAAATTTTAGGAACGGATTTTGAATCGATCGATCAGGCGGAAGACCGGCAGCGTTTCAAAGAGCTATGTGAGCGGATTCATCAGCCATGCCTGGAATCCTATGTTGCGCATACGCTGGAAGAGGTTCAGACCTTTGCCAACCGCATTGGCTATCCGGTCGTTTTGCGTCCGGCTTTTACCTTAGGAGGGACCGGCGGTGGCTTTGCATACAATGACGAAGAAGTGCTGGCATTAGGAAAAAACGCTCTGAAGCTTTCTCCGGTCAGCGAGGTGCTTGTCGAAAAGTCGATCAAAGGATATAAAGAAATTGAATTTGAAGTGATGCGGGATCATAATGACACGGCAATCGTGATCTGCAGCATGGAAAATATCGATCCAGTGGGGGTCCATACAGGGGATTCCATGGTCGTCGCACCTTGTCAGACTCTTTCAAACAAAGAGTATCAGCTGCTTCGCAACGCGGCGTTGGCCTTAATTCGTGAACTGAAGATTGAAGGAGGCTGCAATGTCCAGTTTGCCTTAGATCCATTTTCGTTTCATTACTATGTGATTGAAGTTAATCCGCGGGTTTCACGCTCTTCGGCGCTGGCTTCTAAAGCAGCGGGCTATCCTATTGCGCGTGTTTCCAGCAAGATTGCAGTGGGGCTGACGCTCGATGAAATTCCGATTGCGAACACGCCGGCTTCTTTTGAACCTTCCATCGATTACGTTGTTACCAAGCTTGCCCGTTTTCCATTTGATAAATTTGCCAAAGCGGATCATACTCTCAGCACGCAGATGAAAGCAACCGGGGAGGTCATGAGCATTGGCCGTACGATGGAAGAAAGTCTGCTGAAGGCGGTTCGCTCTTTGGAAATTGGGGCTGATCATCTTTACTTGGAGAAATTTGATCACTTTACTACCGAAGCCTTGCTTGAAAATATTAAGACGCCTACTGATGAACGGTTATTTGCAATTGCGGAGCTGTTTCGCCGTAAGATAGATATGATGCAGATCTATGAAGCAACCAAGATCGATGCATTTTTTCTTGATAAGATCCATCATGTTATTTCTGTAGAGGAAAAAGTCAAGGCGGATCCTTGCATTGAGAATATTCGAAAAGCCAAGCAGCTCGGGTTTTCGGATAAAATGCTGGGAAGGATCCTTGGAAAAAATGAGCTGGAGATGTTTCAATGGCGCCAAAAGCATCGGATCATGCCGGTGTATAAAATGATTGATACCTGCGCTGCGGAATTTGATGCGTATGTTCCTTATTTTTATTCGACCTATGAGGAAGAAAACGAGAGCATCGTCACAGAGAAACCTTCGATCGTCGTTTTGGGATCGGGACCGATTCGCATTGGGCAAGGCGTGGAGTTTGATTATTCTACCGTTCATGCGATCTGGGCGATCCAGCAGGCCGGATACGAGGCGATCGTGATCAATAACAATCCGGAAACAGTTTCTACAGATTATTCGATTAGCGATAAGCTGTATTTTGAGCCGCTTTGCGTTGAGGATGTGATGAATATCCTGGTGCTTGAGCAGCCGCAGGGCGTGATTGTTTCATTGGGCGGACAAACGGCGATCAATCTTGCCAAACGTTTAGCTGCCTTGGGAGCTCCGATCATCGGAACTGGACCAGAGGCAATTGATAAAGCAGAAAATCGCGACCTGTTTGAAAAAGTTGTAAAAGCGTGCGGAATTCCTCAGCCTTTAGGCGAAGCTGTGACAAAGATTGAAGAGGGCTTGAAAGCGGCTAATCGAATCGGATATCCCGTTTTGGTTCGACCAAGCTATGTTTTGGGAGGACGAGCAATGCAAATTGTCCGTCAGGATGAAGAATTGATCGAATATTTGACAACAGCAGTTAAGATCGATGAAGATCAGCCGGTGTTGGTGGACAAGTACATTCATGGCTGTGAGGTGGAAGTGGATGCAATTGCTGATGGACAGGATGTCTTCATTCCAGGAATTATGCAGCTGGTGGAAGCAACCGGAGTCCACTCTGGGGACTCGATGAGCGTTTATCCACCCTATTCGCTAAGCGAAAAAGTAAAAAGGACGATTCAGGATTATACGGTCAAGCTTGGCTTAGCAATCGGTATCCAGGGCTTATTTAATATTCAGTTTATCGTTGATGATCAAGGGGAAGTATCTGTTATTGAAGTGAATCCGCGTTCTTCTCGCTCCGTGCCTTTTCTTTCTAAAGCGACCGGAGTCGCAATGGCCAATATTGCCACGCGGGTCATGTTGGGACAAAGCCTTCAACAGCAGGGGCTGACTACTGGGATTTTACCACAGAAAAAACGATTCTTCGTTAAAAGTCCTACCTTCAGCTTTTCTAAACTGCATGGATTGGATGCCTATCTTTCGCCGGAAATGAAATCGACCGGAGAAGCGATTGGTTATGATGCATCACTGAATCGTGCCCTGTATAAGTCTTTGCAGGCTTCCAATATGCGGGTTGTCAATTACGGAACGGTATTGGTCACGCTTGCCGATTCTGATAAAGAACGGGCAATCCCTCTGGTTAAACGCTTTTATGATTTGGGCTTTAACATCGAGGCGACTCGTGGAACAGCCAATTTGCTGAAGCAGCATGGAATTAAAACGCGTGTGAAAAAGAAAATTTCGGAAGGATCGGAAGAAATTTTGGATTCGATTCGAAAAGGTCATGTGACTTATATTTTGAATACCTTGTCTTCCACCGAAGCGAGCACGTCGAAAGACGGATATCAGATCCGTCGCTGTGCCGTTGAAAATAACGTCACGGTGTTTACTTCCTTGGATACAGTTCAGGTATTGCTGGATGTTTTGGAAGAGATAACGATGGGTGTTTCAACGATTGATGAGGAGTAAGCAAGATGAAATCCATACAAATGTATACGATTGAAAGCAATGAAGCCCTGACTCAGGATGTCTGGCGGATGGTTCTGAAAGGGGATACTTCCTGGATCGAACGGCCAGGCCAGTTTGTCAATCTTTTGATTACCGGGCAATATTTACGAAGACCAATCAGTGTAGCAGATTGGAATGAAGAAACCTTGACCCTGATTTATAAGATCGTAGGTGAGGGAACAAAGAAAATGGCTGCACTTAAGTGCCAAGAGGTACTGGAAGCCTTGACCGGATTAGGAAATGGTTTTGAGCTTCAGCACACGCCAAAGAAGATTCTGCTGATTGGCGGCGGGGTAGGCGTTCCACCGCTGTATGGTTTGGCCAAAAAAGCATTGGAAATCGGAAAACAAGTCACTGTGCTGCTCGGTTTTAAAAGCCAGCACGAAGCCTTTTATCTTGAGGAATTTGCAGCCTTGGGAGCACAGGTACTAGTAAGCACCAATGATGGAAGCTTGGGAACAAAGGGATTTGTCACGACGGTCATGGAAAAAGAAGGGCTTTTGGAGGAGACTTATTTTGTCTGCGGTCCCGTTGCAATGCTTAAGGCAGTCCATCAGTTATCCCGTGCCAATGGTCAGCTATCCTTGGAAGAGCGAATGGGCTGCGGTTTTGGTGCTTGCATGGGATGCAGCTGCAAGACCAAAGAGGGTCCTAAACGATTGTGTGTAGAAGGACCGGTATTGAAAAGTGAGGAAATCTTATGGGAAGACTAGAAGTATCCTTGTGCGGTTGGAAATTGGATAATCCTGTGATTCCGGCCAGCGGAACCTTTGGCTTTGGCTATGAATTCGCTCAATTTTATGATTTGAATCAGCTTGGTTCGATTGCCTTGAAGGGAACGACTCGGGAAGCCCGCTTTGGAAATCCGACACCGCGGATTGCTGAATGCGATCGGGGCATGATCAATGCGGTTGGACTGCAGAATCCGGGAGTAGATCAGGTGATTTCGAAGGAGCTTCCACGCTTAAAGGAAGTTTATCAAAAGAAGGTTATAGCCAATGTCAGTGGGTTTTCTCTAGAGGAATATGTTGAGTGTGCGCAGAAAATGGCTGCTCAAGATCTCGTTGGTCTGATTGAAGTCAATATCAGCTGCCCGAATGTGCACCATGGCGGAATGAGCTTTGGAACCGATCCGAAACAGGCAGCCAAGGTTACACGGGCGGTGAAAACGGCAGTCAGCAAGCCGGTATTCATCAAATTGACCCCCAATGTAACGGATATCGTTGCGATTGCCAAGGCCGTTGAAGAAGCCGGTGCAGATGGAATCAGCATGATCAACACACTGCTGGGAGCCCGCTTCGATCTGAAAACTGGAAAACCGATCTTAGCTAACATTATGGGTGGTTTCAGTGGTCCGGCGATCAAGCCAATTGCGTTGCGAATGGTTTATCAGGTGTATGAGGCAGTATCGATCCCGATCATTGGAATCGGCGGTTTAGCCAGCGCAGAGGACGTCATTGAAATGATGAGCGCCGGGGCAACTGCAGTGCAGATCGGTGCGGAAAATTGTCGGAATCCGTATGCCTGCAAGAAAATCATTGATCGGCTGCCTGTTCTATTGGATGAGCTGAAAATTCAAAATCTGAAAGACATTATAGGGAGGTCACATTCATGAAAGAAAGAGATGTCATTATCGCCTGCGATTTTTCAAGCAAAGAAGAAACCTTGAAATTTCTTGATCAATTTACCGAAGAAAAACCATTTGTCAAAATTGGAATGGAGTTGTTCTACAGTGAAGGTCCTGAGATCGTCCGTGAGATCAAACGTCGCGGTCATCGAATCTTTCTTGATTTGAAACTTCATGATATTCCGAATACGGTCCAAAAAGCAATGCGTAATCTGGTGGCTTTGGAGGTGGACATGATCAATGTCCATGCCGCAGGCACGATCGAAATGATGAAGGCGGCGCAGGCGGCCATCGATGAGGCTGGAAGCTCGACGCTATTGATTGCAGTTACTCAGCTGACCAGTACCAGTGAAGAAAGGATGAAAGAAGAATTGTGGATCGATCATCCGATTGAGGAAACCGTGGTTCATTATGCTCAAAATACAGAAGCCGCCGGTCTGGCCGGAGTTGTCTGCAGCCCATTAGAGGCCGGGCTGGTTCATGCTGCCTGCAAGGAAGAATTTATTACGGTGACTCCTGGTATTCGATTTGCAGAAGATGCCAAAGGAGATCAGGTCCGCGTAACAACACCAGCAATGGCACGAAAGATCGGCTCCAGTTACATCGTTGTTGGGCGTTCCATCACGGCGGCTAGCGATCCGGTAGCGGCTTATCGGCGCTGTGTTCAAGAATTTGTACATGGTAAGGAGGAAAGATAATGGATACTGAAAAGAGAATTGCAAAGGACCTTTTGGATATTCAAGCCGTCTTTTTGCGGCCGAATGAGCCTTTTACATGGGCAAGCGGAATTAAAAGCCCAATTTACTGTGACAATCGGCTGACGTTATCCAATGTACGGGTACGCCGCGAGGTGGAAGCGGCACTAGCAGAAATCATTCGTGAGCACTATCCGGAATGCGAGGCGGTAATGGGAACAAGCACGGCCGGCATTGCCCATGCTGCTTTGGTTGCGGAAATTCTTGGTTTGCCAATGGGCTATGTTCGCTCCAGTGCTAAAGATCATGGACGAACCAATCAGATCGAAGGAAAATGTGATCCAGGTTGTAAGGTCGTTGTCGTGGAAGATTTGATTTCGACGGCAGGCAGTTGTCTTGATGTGGTACAGGTTTTGAAAGAAGCGGGGGCAGAGGTATTGGGAATTGCTTCGATCTTCACTTATGGAATGAAAAAAGGATTGGATCGTTTGGCTGCTGCACAGGTTAAAAATGTATCGGCTTCTAATCTTGATGTTCTAGTCGATGTAGCGGCTGAAATTGGCTATATTCAATCATCGGATCGTCAGCGTTTGCTGCAGTTTCGGGATAATCCAAGCGATGAAAGCTGGATGCAGAAAAAATAGATTGAACTGCAATGGCGTTCAATCGATGTCGTGATGAAGAAAACAGAGTTAAATAAGAAAAAATAAACGGAGTCAAAGGACTTCGTTTTTTTATGGGAGAACGAAAAAGATGTTGAAATAACAGAAAATTGTTAATAAGAAATCATCTCAATCTGAAGATGATAAAATTAAAATAAAAAAGAACAGATGATCGCCATGAATAATAAGACGATTTTACAAGCCTTTGAATGGTATCTTCCATCCGATCGGCTGTGCTGAAAACGTTGCTGAAAAAAAGCAGCTAAAAAATGGGGATCACGGAAGTTTTGCTGCATCCTGCAGACAAAGCAGCAGAAATGATATGGAATAGGCTGTTTCTCAGCCGACGAAGGAAGTGTTAGTCTCTGGCTCAATTGAGCACGTATTCTTAGCTGAGCGAAATTTAATAAAGCAAGATCTAAATAAAATCATGAGAATGTTTATAATGATGGTCGATTTATTTTTTCAAAGGCCTGCTATTATCGCTCAGCAGGAACCGGAACTTTACAAGGATTTGGTTTTTATTTTTTTGTGGAAGTTCAAATTTTTAATGATTTTTCATAAGTCGTTTGATATAATAAAAATGTTTTGAAAGGTGGTTTATAAAAATGGGACGTGCTCATGAGGTTCGTGCTGCGGCAATGGCGAAAACAGCAGCAATGAAGTCCAAATTGTATTCTCGCTATGGTAAAGAACTATATATGGCGGCCAAGGCAGGTGTGCCTGATCCGGAAATGAATCTGGGATTGAAGCGGAAGATTGCAGAGGCTAAAGCTAATCAGGTGCCGGCTGATGTCATTAAAAGAGCGATTGAAAAGGCCAAGGGTGGAACTGGTGAGAATTATGATGAATGCCGTTATGAAGGATTCGGTCCTGGTGCAGCCACGATCATTATCGATTGTCTGACTGATAATACTAATCGTACCGTTAGTGCTGTAAAAACTTGTTTTAATAAAGCACATTGCAAACTTGGAGTAGCTGGATGTGTTTCGCATGGCTATCATACGGTAGGTTTGTTTTCGTTCCCTTACGAAGATGAAGAAGGAATGCTGGATGCGCTTGTTATGGCAGAGGTCAATGTGACAGATCTGGAAGTAGAAGACGGCATTATGACCGTCTATACCGAAGCAACAGATTTCCATAAAGCACAAACAGCGATTACGGAAATTGTTGGAGAAGACGTTCAGTTTGATGTCTGTGAAATTACGATGCTGCCAGATGAGTATGTAAAGATCGAAGATCCTGAGGAAAAAGAGCTTTGGAACAGGCTTGTGACATTGTTGAATGAAGTTGATGATGTTCAAAAAATTTATCATAACGTTGAGGAGTAAAAGAAAAGCAGGTTGATGAAAACCTGCTTTTTAGTTTATTGGTAGCTTAGCTTTTGGAAATTCTTTTATGCGTAGTTTTCAGAAAACTATGATATAGTATTATTAAAGTAAAACGGTGGAGAGTGTACATGAAACGAGTGCTGACTTATGGAACCTATGACCTGCTTCATTGGGGACATATTCGTCTTTTAAAGCGGGCAAAACAGCTGGGAGATTATCTGATCGTTGCTTTGAGCACGGATGAATTTAATGCAATCAAGGGAAAAAAAGCATATCATTCGTATGAAGAACGGAAAATGATGCTGGAGGCGATTCGGTATGTCGATCTGGTTATTCCGGAGGTCAGTTGGGAACAAAAACCACAGGATATTGCCGAATACCATGTGGATGTTTTTGTCATGGGTGATGATTGGGAAGGAAAATTTGACGATTTGAAACAATATTGTGAGGTTCTTTATCTGCCGCGAACAGAGGGAATTTCAACAACAAAAATCAAAGAGGATCTGGAAGCATTGAAGCGTTGAAAGAGAGGGTGAATCAATGAAAATTTATATTTCGGTGGACATGGAAGGTTTGGCTGGAATTGTCCACTTTTCACAGGAAAAAGAAGAAAAAGAACGTTTTCGCAAGGCCATGCATCAACAGTTGTCATGGGTGATTGAGGGAATTCATGATAGTTCAGTGAATGATCAGATTGAAGAAATCACAGTGGCTGATAGTCATGGAACGGGGATGAATCTGGATTATGAGCTGTTATCTGGAATGGATGATCGAATTGCTCTGATCAGTGGATTTCCACGTCCTCACTATATGATGCCGTGCCTGGATTCGACCTATGATGTGGTTTTTTTTGTAGGCTATCATGGGGGTGTGGGAGATCTGGCATCCAACATGGATCATACTTACGCTTCACGGGCAATTCATCGTCTTTCAATCAATCAGGAGGCCATGTCGGAGACTCTGATTAATGCCGCCTATGCTGCCGAGTTTGATGTTCCAGTCGGCCTTGTAATTTCCGATCGTGGTCTGCAACAGAATCTGGCTCAGCGGATGCCATGGGTCCAAACGGTTTGTACCAAGGATCCGATTAGTCGTTTTGCAGCAAAATATCTTCCTCAAAAGGTAATTCGGGAAACCACGATAGCACAAGTGAAAGCTGTGTTGGAAAGTGATTTGAAAGCTCTTCCTCGTTTGCGCTTTGAATCCCCCTTTGTATTGGAAATTGAGTTTAATTTTGGAGCTCAGTTTGATTTGGCGATGACGATTCCTGGTATTCAGGTTGTCGATGGACGAACGATCCGCCTTGTTTCAGAAAATTATAGTGAGCTGTTTGAAATGATTATGATGATTGTTTCTTGTGTAAAAACAGCCTATCCCTTTGCATGATGCGTTTTTTGAGTGTATTGCTTTGTGCAATTGCCTTGCTTTGTCGAGCTTTGCAGACTTATAAGCGGGCTGGACATCCAATCTATCCTGGAATCATTACTGGATTTTCCGGGGGGACCAGGGTCATGGGAATGAGTGCGCGGAATTATGTTGTTCGTTATACGGCACAGGGGAAGGAGATTGAGGCTGTTTCTATCGAGAGCGTTTCAATGCTGAGCCAAACACCGCAAAAATATGTAGGCCGAGCTGTTGAAGTGTTTGTCGATCCGAAAACACCTCGAATCGTATCGATTCGAGGTGATCACTCCATGGATATTACCTGTGGAATGCTGCTGCTTTTAGGAATTTTTGGAATTTTGGTTAGCTAGACGGAGTGATCCGTCTTTTTCTTGAATAAATCGCAGTGCTCCGCCGATTTCCAGCTCAATCAGCCGTTTTCGTTCGGCCAGGGTCATGAAATTGCTGTAGATGCGCGTTGTTCGAAGTTCCAGCTGGCGCCATTCTTGAGGAACTTGGGCGAATCGGGAAGCAATGCTTACTTCTTCTTTTTTAAGAAACTTAAGATAACGCTGACCCGTTTCGTTCATGGCTAGGATGCGAAGTGTATTGGGTTCTTTCAATGCAGCGGCCTCTTGTTGAGTGACTCCATTTAAAAGCTGAAGACAGGTGCGCTGAATACGTGAACGGGTATATCGACGGTTGACGGCACGAGTTAAAAAGTCTTCCCAGCTTTCACTGTCTTGCATCACAGAACGAAGATGGTTTTCAATTCCTTCATTGAACAAAAAGGTTGACTTTAATCTTTCATCGGGAAGAAGGGTCAGCAAGGCTCGCAGCAACGGAAAAAACTGTGCCCAATGAACGGTAGGCTCATGAATCAGCATGGCGCAGTCCTGAGAAATATCGCGATGCTCTACATAGCCGCGGCGGATCGCGGAGGCACTGGAGATCGATCCATACAGCTGTTCATCGTGATAATAGGTCGTCCTGGCGATACAAAGGGGCTGAATAGCCGTGTTTTTCAGAGCTTTACAATAGGCCACTCCAAGGATATCGTTGGGCTGCATGACAGTGCTTCCTAAGCTGTAAGCTCGAGCATATCCTTCTCCAGCATGCAATGCTTCCTTTAAGCTGTCGACATTGAAGCTCATTTCTGCAATTTCCTTCAGCCTGTTTAAATCATTGGATTCGCTTCCGAAAACCAGAGTTTGAACTTTGGCTAGATCCAGAAGATGCACTGCCGATTCAGCGAATTGCCGGGCGCTTTGTGTAGCGGCAAGATAAGGAAGCTCAATGACCAGATCGACTCCATTTTGAATCGCTGCTGTTGCTCGCTGGAACTTATCGACAAGAGCAGGTTCTCCGCGTTGAACAAAATTGCCGCTCATGACGGCAACCAAAACCTCACAGCCGGTTAATTTTCGGGTTTTGGCAAGATGGTAGCGATGTCCGTTGTGAAATGGGTTATATTCTACGATAATTCCTGCAGCTTTCATATTTTTGTCCTTTCAGTCAATCCTATAAGTAAGGAAGATATTTCTTTCTTTAGTTTACCATTGTTCACATGACTTTCACAACAAAAGCAAAATGAAGTATGATAAACTTAAATTAGGAAAAGATCGAGGTGAACGGAAATGACAAAAAAACAACCGGTAGTTTATACCTTGTATCATCCGGAAGGAAAGCCTAAAGCTGCAGTGGAGATCGTGCATGGCATGATGGAGCATCGGCGGCGCTATGATTATTTTGCTAAAGCCCTATGCAATGCTGGCTTTTTGGTGGTGACTTATGATCAGCGCGGGCATGGGGAAACAGCATCAGGACCTGAAGATCTGGGCTATTTTGCAGCAGAACGCGGATGGAAGCTTTTGATTGATGACTGTCTAGAAATTAATCAATTGGTGCGAAAGGAAGCTGGATCTGTGCCGTTGGTTCTTTTTGGGCATAGTATGGGATCCTTGGTTGTTCGCAGTTTTCTGAAACGATTTGATACAGCAACGCAGGGGGTAATCCTCTGTGGCGCCCCTCCTTATAATCCGATCGTTCCATTTGGATTGAAATTGGCTTCTTTGCTTTCAAGATTCCAAGGAAAGCGAGGCCGAAGTCAGCTATTGAAAAAAATGGTGCTGGGACAATTTAACAAGAAAATTCCGAATGCGAAGACCGATTGTGACTGGATCAGCCGGAATGAAGAAAATGTTGCCGCGTATTTGCAGGATCCATTTTGTCAATTTAATTTCACAAACAGTGCTTATGAAGATTTGATGTTTGGCTTACGTGATATGCATGATACAATGCGTTGGAATCTGCAGCATCCGGACTTACCGATCCTTTTTATCGCCGGGGCGGAAGACCCGTGTACCGGTGGGGAGAAAGGATTGGAACGATCTGCCCAAACGTTGAAAGAGGCCGGTTACGAATTTATTGAACGCCGAATTTATGCTTCCTTGCGGCATGAGCTGTTAAATGAAAAAGAACGGGATCAGATCATTGAAGATGTGATCCGCTGGATCAATACAACAGTATTGAAGAAATCGAATTCTGATGTCGCTTAGAAATGTATAAAATTGGCTGAAGTGAAAAGTTTATTTCCACATTAAAATGCCAAAAAAGAAAAGTGGCAATTACTCTTACAAAACAAGAGGATTGTCGCTTTTTTGTATATCTTAAGTGTGATTTAGTGTTACAATAAGCATGAAAACAACAGGATCATCGTGATAAAGAATCCTTTTCAA
>CALVGQ010000011.1 GCA_944327135.1 uncultured Erysipelotrichaceae bacterium
GTCCTCCTATTGTGTAAGTTATTTATAAGCTGGCAGGCTCATAAATAGTCTAGCACAATAGGATTTAATCATCGCTAAAGCTTTATTGAACCACGTCACTATGACGTGGTTTTCTAATACAAAAAAACAGGAGAAACTCCTGTTTTTTATTCGATGCTATGCAGATTCCCCTCCTGCAGCCGAACCCGCAGATCCGACAATTCAGAAACCGCATTGCTATGAGTAACAACGATGACCGTTTTGCCAAATTCTTCCGTCAGCATCCGAAAAATCCGAATGATCTCCTGTTCCGTTGCCGTATCCAGGTTTCCTGTCGGCTCATCGGCAAAGATCAAGTCTACGTTCGACGCAATCGCCCGGGCAATGGCAACCCGCTGCTGCTCTCCACCTGACAGCTTAGTTACCAAACGGTCTGCCTTGGACTTCACGATACCGAATTTTTCCAGCAGAGCATAGCCAACTTCCTTACGATTCTTCGGAATCGGGTTATCCGTTTCCGTCATTGCCAGCTCTACATTTTCGATCCCAGTCAGATAATTGATCAAGTTATATTGCTGAAATACGATTGCCATCTTATTTCGGCGATATTTCGCAAGACCGATTTTCTTAACATCTTCTCCATCGTAATAGAAAGTTCCTGATTCTGGATTATCCAGACCGGCAATAATCGAAAGCAGTGTTGTTTTTCCGGATCCTGAAGGTCCTAGGATCGTATAAAACTTTCCAGCCTCAAATTCATAGCTGCAGTCCTTCAGGATCGTTCTTTTCATTCCGCCATCAACATAGCTGTAATTAATATTTTCAAGTTTTAAAATGACTGACATCGCTCTTCCTCCTTACTGCGCACTCATTAAGATCCGCTTCGGATTGAAGCGCATGATCATCAAAGATGGGATCAGGATCGAAACCAAGACGATGCCCAATCCAGCAACATAAATCTCCGCAATAATCAAAGGAGAGATCTCTACCTGGTACTGGCTGACCATATCCTCCAGCGAAATCTCAGAGAAATAAGACTCATCCCATACACTTGTATAATAGTAGTCATCCTCTTCTTTGCCCAGCTCATCCACCCCGGACAAATCCACCTGATAAGCCAAGACCTGCTGACCCACCTTGTTCGCAATCAAGCTGCCGCTTAACACAGATAAGGTAAAGCCTAAGATCGCTACAATGGCCAATTCAACGAAGAACTGAAGAATGATCTTGAATTTTGAAACTCCCTGCGAAAGCAGCACTCCGATCTCATACTCCCGCGTCTTCAGCGTCAGTGCCGTTACCAATGTAATAATGATAATCGCATTGATGATCACCAGCCAAACAATGAACGTCGCAAACAAGCTCAATGTATCCAATGGACGAGCCAGCTGCTTGAATGTTTCATTGTTCGCATCCAGCTTGCGATAGTCTTTTTCCAGTTTAGCTGCATACTCTTCCACAAACTGATCCACATCCAACGGATCATTCAGCAGGATCGTAATTGAGGACTTCCGCATGATCGCATCCTGCGTCGGACGGTTTTCTTCATTCTGATAGTATTCATCATCCGGGTATTGCGTCTGATAATACTCCCAGGACTTGATCGAAAGGTTGTATTGGGTATTCAAATACGCCGTATCCGGAAGCAGGATGATATTCTCCGGAGACTCATACTTGTTCATCCAGTCGAAATTTTCTGCAGTTGGATCCGCCTCCTGTTTATTATCGAAAATACCGATAATCTCCAGTTCCATCGTGACATCATCCGTCGTCACTCCCATCTGAGCATAGTAGCCATTTCCCCGACTTAATTCGGCTGGATCAAGGATGCTGACCTGAATCGTATCGCCGATTCGCAGGTTGTTATACTCCGCCAAGGTATCTGTAATCAGACAGACTTCTTTTCCGCTGTCGATCTCTTCCTGCGTATACATCCGGCCTTCTTTAAGCTCAAACATGGCATCCGCAAATTCGATCATGTCCGGATAGCTGTTGGCCTTGATGAAAACGCTCGGCTCGGTCCAAACGACCTCTTCACAAACCTCTTGGCCATCCGCATCTACCCAGCAGGAAGTTCCGGTATTGCTGCTGCTATCCTGTTCCCGCTTATTGTTCAAAGGAACTGCCTCAAATCCACTGGAATATGCCGTCGTAGAAGTCAAGGCATTGATTGTTTTTACCCGTGAATCCGCCAAGATCGACTGAATTTCCTCGTTGCTGATATATGGATAGTTCTGATAAGCCGCTTCTTTTTCTTCATCAGTCTCTAATGTATCGATCCATTGATAAAATGCCTGATAGTCTACCTCATAGCTGATTACTGCCCGCATTTTCTGACGAGTTAGAACCTTTGCCTGTGTCGCTGCATTGCTGACTCCCAGACCGACAATCACAAAGTTGCCAATCACAAAGAATGTCAGCGCCAGCAAAACCGACTTGCTGAGCTTTCTGGTCACATTTTTAAGTGCCCGATTCCAATAATTCATCTCTTATCCCTCCTGATGATTATTTCTTATTTAATCACAATATACAGTTTATCCTTGCTTGTAATTTCTTTTGGCAAATCTGATTCTTTCAATGGCGTTGCAGATCCATTCAAATAGACCTCTACGATGGACCCTGAAGAATTTTCATCTTCTTCAATCTGGCAGGCAAAGCCATTGCCATTACAGAAGCTCTTAATTGCTGAAGCGGTTGTCAAATGTTCTTTTTGTAACTGAGCGCTAGGGCTTATTGGCTGTGCCGTTGGTACTGGTTCTGCACTCGAAGTCGCCGGCCCAGTCGATTTCTTATAGGCAATCTTTCCATCCAATGGCAGCTGTCCATCACAGCCCTGTGGTAATTCATTGCCATCTTTATCCATACAAACGTATTCAGTAATCATTCCCGGGGTCGGATAAGTATCCGATTTTTCTTCACCTAACCAGTTGCCGATCTCAATTCTTCCGCCTTTGGTCCAGACCTCATCCACCCAGCGCTGCAGCTCCAGATAGTCTTTTCCTAACCACTGACGGCTGGTGTCCTGCAAATATGGTTTAGATAAAGAAATCGTCAGTTCCAAGACCGAGCCTTGATCCACCTTGCTTCCAGCCTTTAGCGATTGCGAGATGATTGCTCCCTTTTGCTTGTCACTATACACTTCTTTCTTGATAATCGAAACATTATTTTCCTTATTGGCCGCCCAAACTTCCAGCATATCACTGGTATACGTACTGAAATCCGGGATCAGCACCGCTTTTCCCTTGGAAACATGCACCGTCAGCGTTTCGCCCTGATTCATTGTTTTCCCGCTGGCGACGGATTGCGAAACTACCAATCCGGAAGCAATATCGTCACTGTATACTTCCACTACTTCCAATACGATCTTCTTGCTGCTCGCAAAGGTTTCCACGGTAGCCAGATCTTTTTTAGTAAAATCTTCTACTGTAATGGTCCCCGCTGGCTGAACACCGCGGCTGACCGTAAAGGTCACATTGGTCGAACGACGAAAATCCGCTTTATCAACGCCCTTCAGATCAAAGGAAATCACCATGCCCTCTTCGACCGTATCTGAATACTGCTGTGAAATCTTCACTCCAGAAAGCTTGTTCGTATCGATCCAGTTTTGAACATCCGATCGTGTCATCGACAATACATCATCCGGAAACGCAATCAGCTCATCAGGATCGGCTCCCAAAGAAGCGACAAACGTGATTTTCGCATCTTTTTTGATTTTCTTTCCCGCATCCACCGTTTGAGAAATAATCACTCCTGCTTCCGCGTCAAAATTATATTCTTCTTTCATCACGATTCCGGATGTCGCTATTCCCTCTTGCTTCACCCAGGCCGAAACATCACTTTTGGTCTGGCCAACAAAATTCGGCATTTCAATTTTCGGCGCAAAAAACAAAAAATACGCTGCCACACAAATCACAATCAGTGCTACACCCGCACCGATGAAAACTTTCGGATCCAGATTCATTTTTGGTTTTTCAATTCGTTCAAATTTCTCCTCACTGAAGCTGGCCGGCTTTTTCTTTGCCTCTGCCTCTTGAGCAAGCATACTCAAATAATCCTTTTTTTCACTCATCCTGCTTTTCTCCCTTACATTCATCTCGGCGTATCATTCCATATATATTGCCTGAATGGTGATACTATACCTAGTAACCATTATAAGGGAAGAGAAATGTAATTCAATCGGTTTAATTCATTTTCACATAATTTACCATAAAATCTTTACTAACTCTTTCGTTTCTCTTTCTTTTTCATTTTTAAATTAAAAAAGACCGTATGACAAAGCCTGCTCAAAGAGCGACTTTGTCAGCGGTCTGAGTGCTCTAAAAAGCACTCTTTTTCTCGCTAAGAATTCAAGTAATCTAAGATTTCCTGCGCATTGGTCTCCGGTTTGACTTTTTCAAAAACTTTCTCGATCTTTCCTTCCTCATCAATGAGATAAGTGGTCCGTACAACCCCCATGCTTTCTTTGCCATACAGTTTCTTCTTCTGCCAGACATCATATGCCTGGATGATCGAAAGCTGTGGATCTGAAACTAAAAGAAATGGAAGTTCATATTTTGCCGCAAAATTCTGATGGGAACGCACGGAATCCTTGCTGATCCCAATGACTAAGATTCCCTGCTGCTGAAAACGCGAATAAGCCGCTGCAAACGCACATGCCTGGCGAGTGCAGCCCGGTGTATTGTCCTTGGGATAAAAATAAAGCACCACTTTTTGACCGCGATAATCATGAAGCCAAACAGTTTCCCTTTTTTCATTGAAAAACTCAAAGTCCGGTGCCATCTGATGAGCTTGAAGCATACTTTTCTCCTCCTTTTTTTTATTCTAAAAGAAGTCCTGTTTCAATGCCAGTACAATGCTTTAAAAGCCGGTTTCCCGGCTTTTTACATTTGTGATTTCAATTCAAAGATCATATCCCGCAATTCTGCTGCCCGCTCAAAATCAAGTGCTTTGGCAGCCTCTTTCATTTCCTTTTCCAAATTGGAAATCAATGCTTCCGTTTCTTTGCGGCTGCCTTTGGCTTTACGCTTCATGTACTTGGCGGCCATCTCCTGCGTTTCCTTACCGGCAATCGCATCACGGATTTCTTTACGAATCGTGGTCGGTGTGATTCCATGCGCAGCATTGTATTCCATCTGGATCTTACGCCGCCGATTGGTCTCAGTGATGGCCTTCTCCATCGATTCCGTTTGCGTATCTGCATACATGATGACACGGCCGTGGCTGTTACGTGCAGCCCGTCCAACCGTCTGAATCAAAGAGCGTTCTGAACGAAGGAAGCCTTCTTTATCCGCATCCAAAATAGCGACCAAGGAAACCTCTGGAATATCCAGACCTTCCCGCAGCAGATTGATTCCAATCAATACATCATATTTGCCTTTCCTCAGATCCCGAATGATCTCGATCCGTTCCAGCGTCTGAGTTTCGTGATGAAGATAAGCCACGTTTAGTTCCATTTTCTTCAAATACTCCGTCAGATCCTCTGCCATCTTAACGGTCAGCGTCGTAATCAAGACCCGCTCATTGACTTCAATGCAGCGGCGGATCTCATCCAAAAGATCGTCGATCTGTCCTCGTGTCGGCCGCACCACAATTTCCGGATCCAGCAATCCGGTCGGACGGATGATCTGTTCTACAACCTGATGATCCGTCAGATTCAGCTCATAATCTCCCGGAGTAGCTGAAACATAAATGGCCTGATTGACTACTTTTTCAAATTCTTCAAATTTCATTGGTCGGTTATTCAAGGCACTGGGAAGCCGAAAGCCGTATTCCACCAGCACTTCCTTTCGAGCCCGGTCGCCATTGTACATTCCGCGGATCTGCGGCAGCGAAACATGACTTTCATCCACAACCAATAAAAAATCCTCTGGAAAATAATCAAACAAATTAAAAGGACGCTGATCTGGACTTCTTCCATCCACATGCATCGAATAATTTTCAATTCCTGGACAAACGCCAAATTCCCGCAGCGCCTCCAAGTCATACCGGCAGCGCTGTTCCAGCCGCTGTTTTTCTACCAACTTGCCTTCTTTTTCAAAATAGGCCAGCCGTTCTTCCAGCTCCTGTTCGATTGCCAGACAGGCCCGCCGCATCTGATCCATCGGCCGAGCATATCCTGAAGCCGGGAAAACATTGTAAAGTGCGAAGGATCGCAGGATCTTTCCGCTAACCAGATCGACTTCACTGATCCGTTCGATTTCATCACCGAACATTTCGATCCGTAAGCCATATTCATCCGTATAGCCAAAGCAGATTTCAATCACATCACCGCGGACCCGGAAGGTTCCTCTTTCCCGGTCGACATCATTGCGTTTGTATTGGCGAGCCACAAACTTTTGCAGCAGCTCATTGCGCTCAATCTCTTCCCCCACGCGAATCGTAAAAAACATATCGCGGTACTGGTTCGGATCACTGGCTCCATAAATACAGGCCACCGAAGCCACGATGATCGTATCCCGCCGTTCCAGCACCGAATTGATGGCAGCCATTCGCAGCATATCCAGCTCATCATTGGTCATCGCATTTTTTTCAATGTACGTATCCGTTTTCGGCATGTAGGCTTCCGGCTGATAATAATCAAAGTTGGAAACAAAATACTCGACCCGATTATGCGGAAACAGTTCCTTGAACTCGCTATACAGCTGGCCCGCCAGCGTTTTATTATGGGCAAAGATCAGCGTTGGTTTATTAACCTGAGCAATCACATTGCCGATCGTAAATGTTTTTCCAGTTCCCGTTGCGCCTAAAAGTACCTGTGCTTTCTTTCCTTCCTGGATTCCTTCGACCAGCGCCTTAATGGCATCCGGCTGATCTCCCTTAGGGGAATACGGAGAAACCAGCTCAAACCGTTCATTGCTCATGCAGAACCTCGATGGCTTTCTGCAGCTGAGTATCACAGCTGTCATCCAACGCCCACTTTTTCGTCACCTGGGCCAATACCGCTTCCAACGTCTCCCCATCCAAAACGCCTTCGTTTGATAGGCCAAATTCCTGCTGAAACTGAGTCAGTGCTTTCAACGTACTCTGATCAAAATACCCATCCGTCCGATCAATGGAATATCCCAGAAAGTCCAACGCTTCCTGAATCAGCTGCACATACGAAGAAACCGAATCGTACCCATAGCTTTCTCCTTCTTCCATCAATGCATAGCTCCGATACAGCACCTCATGCAGACGAACCTCGATATCCGGGTCGATTCCATTTCCGTTCACCCAGGCATCGTTCGGCGAAAGCCATTGGGACGTCGTATATTTTAAGGCGGATCCATCCGAGAAAGTATGCGTAACCTGGACTGTTCCTTTTCCATAAGTTTTCGTTCCTAAGATCGTCACATCCTCGCGCTGTTCCTTCAAAGCCAGCGTCAGCACCTCCGCTGCACTTGCAGTGTCCTGGTTTACCAAGATCACGATGCCATGAATATTTTCAAACATGCCCTTTTTAGCCTTGGAATATTCGATCGTTCCATCCGAGTAAACCTGCTTCATAATAACCGTCCCCTGCGGCAAGAAATTGCTGGCAACACTGACTAGTGCGTCCAGATACCCACCGCCGTCATCCCGCAAATCGATAATCAGTTGTTGAAGCCCTTGCTCGCTCATCAGCTCCAGATATCCAGCTACTTCCTCACCAGTAGAAGAACCAAACTGATAGATCTGAAGATACCCGACGGTTTCATCCAACATCTCACCATAGGCCGTGTTCTGTACCGTTCCTCGCTGAATGGACAATTCGATGATCTCGTTGTCCCGCAGAAACTGCATAACGACCGTACTTCCTTCTTTTCCTTTGACACGATCCGCAATTTCATCCGAAGTCAATTCCGAAGCTAAGACTCCATCCACTGCATAAATCATATCTCCAGGAAGCACCCCAGCCTTTTCTGCCGGAGAATTATGAAAAACCCGTGTAATCAAATTCAATCCATCTGCCGTGCTGTACTGTACTCCGATTCCAACAAAACCCATATCGATCGAAGACGTAAAGCTTTCCACCTCTTCCCGAGACATATAAGAGGTATGCAGATCAACCTCAGAACTGCTCATTCCATAAAGAGCCCGATCGATCAGATGCTCATCAATCTCTTCATCCTCAGCCGCAAAAAACCAATTATTGCGAAGCAGATTATAAACCGAATCGATCTTACTGGAATAAGAAGGTCCTCCATCTGCCTGAAGGCCGGCCGTACTGACTTGCGGAGCATTGCCCAAGCCTATAACCAGTCCCAAACAGAATATTCCCAACGCCATCGTTACCAAAATCAGCGCCGTTCTTCTTTTCCGCTTTTTAGCCGCTATCTCATCCGGCCAAAGATGCTTTTCCAGTTGGATTCGTATCTTTTTTTCTTCATCCATATTTTTCACCTCAACAGTATTATTTTAGCACAAACCTTCTTTCAGTAAAACGAAGCCCTCTTTTTTATTCTCACTTTTCCTCATGAAATTTCATAAGCGATGAATTCCTGCCTCATTCTCATCTTTACCTGCAAAAAACGGATAGGCTGCCCCATCCGTTTTAATCAATATCCAAGAACTTCTTCTGGCCGCATCCGACATGGCGCGCCCGATTTATCACATGTGCGATTCAACGCTGCATTACCCCAGCCGCAGCCAAAGGACAGGTTGCCATCCCACGAATTGATATATTCATTGATCGTATAATTTCCTAACTTATACACTTCAATATGCAGATGCGGTCCAGTGACATTACCAGATCCTCCCATTTCTGCAATTTTATCTCCGGAAGTCACGGTCGTATAATTGGCCACTAATGTTCCCGGGCTCAAATGCAGATATTTTATGGCATACAACATGCCATCTACCCGCGCCAGCATGATGATTTGATTTCCACCGCCGCTGGTTCCGCCTTGCGCCGCTCCACAGGTATTCCCTAAATAACCGTTATTGGAGCAGCCATCCACTGATTTGATGATGACCCCATTGGCTACTGCATAGATTGGTGTGCCAATACCATAAGCCAAATCCAGACCCAGATGCACGGCACCGCCCAAAACACCACTGCCGCCATAATGCCATGTACCTGCGGTTTTGCGCACATAACTTGGTGCTGGTTTTCCCCAGCCGGTCGAAGACGGAATTTCTCCAATCTTATCACTCATGTTGCGGATTTCTTCTTTGATCGCATTGAGATTACCGACAATCTGATTGCCCTGAGCTTCCCATTCCGCTTCCTGCTTCAGCCATTCTTCCTTAATCAGCTCTGCCTCTTTTTTCTTGGCAATAATCGTATTCT
>CALVGQ010000012.1 GCA_944327135.1 uncultured Erysipelotrichaceae bacterium
GCATTCGGCTGCGTCAGATGGCATATGCTTATGCTGCCAGCGAGCAAAATGCTTCCATAGCTACTGTAGTCACCGCTCCAACATTAGGATCTTGTGGAATCATGGCTGGGTTGATGTATTACTATTATAACGATGTGGGGATCAGTCGTCAGCGATTAATCAGAGCGCTGGCAGTAGGAGGTTTGTTTGGCAATGTGATCAAAGCCAATGCGACCATTTCTGGTGCAGTTGGTGGCTGTCAGGCAGAAGTAGGTGCTGCCTGCTGTATGGCAGCGGCAGCTAGCGCCTATCTTAATGAATTAGGTTTGAAACAAATTGAATATGCTGCCGAAATTGCGATGGAGCATCACCTTGGCTTAACTTGTGATCCGGTAGGCGGCTATGTCATTATTCCGTGTATTGAACGGAATGGGGTAGCTCTTTTACGTTCCTTGGATGCGATGCTGTTGGCTAAATATATGGGAAAAATCAAAGAGAACCGGGTCCGTTTTGACATGGTCGTAAATACCATGAGTTATACCGGACAAAAATTACCACTTGAACTGAAAGAAACCTCCTTGGGTGGATTGGCTACCGAGGTCAAGGTTATTGAGGATTTACCGCGTCGCGGATAAAGAAAGGAAAGAAAAACATGCTGCTGAATTTAATTTTATTTCCATTTCGGTTGTTGTTTATGATTGCCGGATTCATTTTGACAATGTGCGGGAAATTGATGACCTTCTTAATTGGTTTGATTTTCTGTGTGCTCGGATTGTTTCTTTGTTTGACAGTGATCGGGATCATTCCAGGAATTATCCTTATTTTGATTGGAATAGCAACCATGCTGAAAGGATTATTTTAGATGAAAAAACCGGAATTGCTGGCACCAGCGGGTTCAATGGAAGCACTAAAAGCCGCCGTGAACAATGGAGCAGATGCTGTTTATTTAGGAGGCTCACGTTTTGGAGCTCGCGCTTATGCTCAAAATTTTGATGAAAGAGCCATGGTGGAAGCTGTGCGATTCTGTCATATTCGTGGTGTTCGAGTTTATGTGACCTTTAATACGCTGGTATATGAAGATGAGTTGGCTGAGGCGATGAAAATGGTTGACTTTTACTATCATGCGCAAGTTGATGCGCTGATTATCCAGGATTTGGGGTTGTTTGAAATGGTTCGACAAACCTATCCTGATTTTGAATTGCATTGTTCAACACAGATGCACATACATAATCTGGAAGGAATTCGACTGATGAAAAAATGGGGGGCATCCAGGGTTGTCGTAGCTCGAGAAACACCTCTTGAGCTGATTCGGGACTGGACAAAAGAAGAAATCGAAATCGAAGTCTTTGTATATGGCGCATTGTGTATTAGTTACAGTGGTCAATGTCTGTTAAGCAGCCTTAACGGAGGGCGCAGTGGCAATCGAGGAGAATGTGCTCAGCCATGCCGAATGAAATATCAGCTTCAAAAAGGAAATTCTTATGAACCTATTCAAGCGACAGGAGAGTATTGGCTTAGTCCGCGAGATTTGTATACATTGGATCACTTAGAAGCATTGTTGGAAGCAGGAATCAGCAGTTTTAAGATTGAGGGAAGGATGAAGCGACCGGAATATGTAGGAGAGGTCGTTCATTTATATCGAAAGGCAATCGATGCCTGGTTTGAAAAGCGATCATGGAAATTGGGTTCAGAAGAAAAGGAAAGTCTGATGAAGCTTTTTCATCGAGGGTTTACTTCTGGTCATTTATTTCATGCCGTTGGTTCATCTTTAATGAATTCAAGTCGACCTAATCATCAGGGAATTCTTTTGGGAGAGGTCATGGGCAGAAACCAGCAGCGACTCGTTTTAAAACTTTCGCATGATCTTCATCAAGGAGATGGAATTCGTATTCTTTCTAAAAATCAAGACAGCGGATTAACTGTTCACCGTATTCTGAAAGATGGAAAACTCGTGAATCAGGCTAAAGCCTCTGAAACAGTCGAACTGGAAACATCCAAATCGCTTGTTTATCGGCCGCATGATCTTGTTGTTTTGACAACTGATCGCAATCAATGTGAGTCTATTTTGAAACGTTCAGAGAAAATATTTCGGCCAATTCTTCTTCAGGGACGATTTGAGGCGCGAATTGGACAACCGGCAGTCTTTTTTTTAAGTGATGAAATGCATGAAATTGAGGTAAGCAGTGTGGAAATTGTTAGTCTTGCTAAGAAGGCTCCTTTGCAGCAAGACCAAATCCGAAAGCAGCTCAACAAATTGGGAGATACGCCTTATCAATATCAAAGTTTGGAATTGAATTGTGATTCTTCAATCTTTTTAAGTTTGCGCAGCTTGAATGAACTGCGTCGTCAGGCCGTGGAAAAAATAAATGAAGCCCGGATTGCGGTAAACCGCAAAATCATTCCGTTATTTGAATGGCCGAAAAGCATTAAACAGGATATTCAGGGAGATTGGTTCGATGCAGATCGAATTGAACAGGCTGAGGCAGTGATTCATTCTAAGCAGCCCTTATTCAGCTGTTTTCCAGATGTTTTGAATCGTTTCAGCGAAGCAGGGCAGAAAGGGCTCCGCGCAGAAGAAAAAACATCGTCCTTTCAAAGTAGATTTATTTTGCACAGTCAGCTAGGCTCTTTGCTTCAGCCGAAGGAAAAGGGACAAATTTGGCTGGCAGATACAGGTTTTAATGTTACTAACAGTTATGCACTTCATTTTTTAGCTGCTCTTCAGGTCGATGGCGTCGTTGCTTCTTTGGAAGCTTCTGATTCTCAAATTGAAGCAATGATCCAAGGTTATCAAAAACGTTACGGAGCCATGCCTTGTGTTGGAAAAAGAGTTTACGGTCGAAGAGAACTGATGATCATGAAACATTGCGTGGTCAACACGGCTTTATCGGATGGAAATCGTGTTCAATGCAGACTTTGTCAAAATGAACGTTATGCATTGAAGAATGAAAAAGGAGATCGTTTTTTATTAGGGAGAGATCCGCAATGTCATTCAATCCTGTTTGAAGAAAAACCTTTTATAAGCATGGCTTGTCCAAAAGGAATTTCTTTTAGGATGTTCCGTTTTACTTTGGAAGATCGTCAGGAAACTGAAAAAGTGCTGCAGATGGCATTGGAAATCCCTTTTTCTAATGCTTGATTTGTGTTTAAAACAACCTGGAAACAGGTTGTTTTTTTATTTGTGAAAACTGAGTTTCTATGAATTTATAGTGTTCATTTAAGGGCATATTTGATATAATAATTTGGTGAAGTTAGGAGGCTGCTTATGTTTTTGAAACGTATAGAAATGCAGGGATTTAAATCTTTTGCAGACAAAGTAGTCATATCCTTTGATCATTCGATTACCGGGGTCGTTGGCCCAAATGGCTGCGGGAAAAGTAATATCACGGATGCGATTCGATGGGTCCTGGGCGAGCAATCGGTAAAATCCCTGCGGGGCAATACCATGACAGATATTATATTTGCGGGCAGTGCTGATCGAAAAATGGTGAATCTGGCTGAAGTAACCTTGGTTTTTGATAATTCATTGCATCAGCTGAATTCAGAGGCAGAGGAAATTGAGATAACTCGCCGTTTATATCGGCACACTGCGGAAGCAGAATATCTAATTAATCGGGTTCCTTGCCGGTTAAAGGATATTGTCGATCTGACTCTGGATACTGGTCTTGGAAGAGATTCGCTTTCCATGATCTCACAAGGCAATATTTCTTCTTTTGCTGAAGCTAAACCCATTGATCGGCGTGCTATTTTTGAAGAAGCAGCCGGTGTAAGCAAATACAAAAAAAGAAAAATTGAATCCCTTTCCAAGCTGGAAAGAACCAAAGAAAATTTAGAACGTGTTTCAGACATCGTTGCTGAATTGGAACGTCAGGTAACACCGTTGAAGCGTCAGGCAAGAAAAGCAGAAATCTTTCGAGAAAAGAAAAAACGTCTTCAGGAAATTGAGATTGCAGTTTTGGTCAAAGATATAGAACAGCTGAACCAGGATATGGAGCAGGCAGAAAAAACACTGTTTGAAATTGAGAGTCAGATGGCAATGCAAAACACGACGATTCAGGTACATGAAACGGCGGTTCAGCAATCCAGAGGACGAATCAGTCAATTGGAAACAGAAGTCAATGCGCTGCAAGATGAACTGATGAAAACGATTCGTGAAATTCAGACGCTGGAAACACGAAAGATCGAAGTAGATGAAAAGCGGAAATATGCCATTGAAGTAGGGAACAGTGAGGAAAAAATCCGAGAGTTATCCGAGTTGCTGGACGAAGCCCGTTTGGAATATCAAGATCGAAAACAGCGGATGGATCAGCTGAATATCGATCTTGATTTGTTGAGCAGCCAGCTAACCGAGTCTGCCATGATGCTGATTGAAGCCAATCAAAAAAATGATCAGGCTCAGATGCTGGTCAGAAGGCTGGAAAACCGCCGAGATCTGTTAGAAAACATGCTTAAAGAACCGTTTCACTCTCAATCCGGGGTTAAATCGATCATGGATAATCAAACTGCATTTTCTGGAGTTTGGGGTGTAGTTGCTCAGAATTTAAAGCCTGAAAACGGATATGAAGAGGCAATCAATGTTGCATTGGGCGGAGCGGTGATGAATATTGTAACCGAAGATGAACGTGCAGCGCGTCGATGCATCGATTTTTTGAAAAAGAATCAAAGCGGTCGAGCAACCTTTTTGCCAGCAAGAGTGTTGCGGCCTCGAACAGTAAGTGCTGAACATCGAATTCTTGCAGAAAAAGCAGAGGGATTTCTTGGAATAGCCAGTCAGTTTGTTCACTGTTCTGCACGCTTTGAAGTGGTCAATCAAAGCCTGCTTCAAAATGTTTTGGTTGTGGATTCGCTTGAACATGGCAATCAATTGGCGGATTTGTTGAAATTCAGTTATAAAATCGTCACTCTGGAAGGCGACGTCATTCATCGCGGCGGCTCTATGACCGGCGGAAAAGTGCGAAATTCAACTTCGTTGATTACGGCTGAAAAGGAACTGAAGGAAATTCGACAGAAGCTGGATGGTGCAGCTGCTCAGAAGCAGTTAGCGGAGAAGGAAACTCATGCCATTTCACAGCGCAAAATTTCCCTTGAAAATCAGCTGATGGAAAAACGAATCAGTTTGGCTCAATTAGAACCGGTAGTAGAAGCGAAAAGAGCGAAATTCGAACGCTTGAAAAATGATTTGGATCAATTGCACCCCAATCAGGATTCAGTTCGATCTGAAGAGAATTTTCAGGATACGCTGATCCATCGCCTTAATGAAAATTATTCGAGAAGGGATGCAATTACTTCAGCGATTCAAGTAAAGCGAGAGGAAAGGATCAAGCTTTCTCAAGAAACCGAACGTAAAGAACAACAGATTCGTCAGATTCGTAAAGAATTAGAAACTGCGAATGCTTCTCAGCGGGCAATCGAAATCGATCAGGCAAAGCTTTCGACCCGTTTGGATGCGGCATTGAGTCGATTAACCAGTGAATATCAACTCACTTTTGATTATGCTAAGACACGAGTTCATGAAGGAAATTTTGAGAATGCCAGAGAGGAAGTGCAAAGGCTTCGTCAAGAGATCGAAGCGTTGGGCAATATCAATATGAATGCTCCCGAAGAATATTCTGAGGTCAACGAGCGGTATGAATTCATGACAAAACAGATGAAGGATCTGATGGAAGCCAGAGAGAAGATCTTAACGGCTATTGATGAAATGGATGAAGTCATGATTCGATTATTTAAGGAAATGTTTGAGAAGATCAATGCTGAGCTGAATGAAACTTTCCGTGTCTTGTTCGGTGGTGGAAAAGCTCGACTGATTTTGGAAGATCCGTCCGATATCTTGAATACCGGAATTGATATCGATGTTCAGCCGCCAGGGAAACAGGTTCAAAATATTCGCCTGTTTTCTGGTGGAGAAAAGAGTCTGATTGCAATTTGTGTCCTATTTTCCATCTTGAAAGTCAGACCGGTCCCACTTTGTATTTTCGATGAGGTGGAAGCGGCTTTGGATCAGGGAAATGTTGAACGGGTTGCACGGTATCTGAAAAATTTCAAACAGAATACACAGTTTATTGTTGTTACCCATCGTCCTGGAACAATGGAACAATGTGACGTATTGTATGGGGTCACGATGCAGAAACAGGGAGTTTCTCAGATGCTGAAAGTAGAACTGAAGGAAGCCGTTGGAATGGCAGATGAAAATCAGGAGGGAACAGCATGAGTTTTTTTTCAAAATTAAAAGAACAGTTCTCCAGAAAAGAAGACCGCGATAAATATCTCAGTGGTTTCAGCAAGACCAAAGAATCACTGGCTCGAAAGCTTAGTCGCTTTGCTTTTGGCTTTAAAGGACTGACTGATGAATTTTTAGAAGAACTGATGATCAGTTTGCTGGAAAGCGATGTAGGAGTGGAGACAGCGGATCGAATTTTGGAATCATTAAAAGAAAAGACCCGATCTTTGGATCATCCTGATTATGACACCGTCATTGACTTATTGGTCGAGTCCATGATGGAGTTATACCAGCAAACTGAAGATCCTGTCATTACATTGAATGAGGAAGGGTGCACGGTCATTTTGCTGGTAGGAGTAAATGGCAGCGGAAAAACGACAACCTGCGCTAAACTTGCTAAAAAATATCGGGATGAGGGGAAAAAAGTGGCGGTAGTTGCTGCGGATACCTTTCGCGCTGGAGCAGTTGATCAGTTAAAACGATGGGCCGATCGGCTGATGATTCCGTGTGTTGCAGGAAAAGAGAAACGAGATCCGAGCAGTGTTCTGGTCGATGGCTGTCGCTATGCAAAAGAAAACGGGATTGAAGTGCTACTTTGTGATACGGCCGGCAGGTTGCAAAACAAAGCCAATCTGATGAGCGAGCTGGCAAAAATGCGGCGAGTGATCCAAAAGGAGATCAAAGGTGCGCCTCATCATGTTTGGCTGATTTTGGATGCAACAACCGGACAAAATGGAATGACTCAAGCTCGACTATTTCAGGAATCCACGCAGCTTACCGGTTTGATCCTGACTAAAATGGATGGAACCGCCCGTGGCGGAATTATTTTGGCTATTAAGGATTCGCTGCATCTGCCAGTGTATTTTATTGGATTAGGGGAGCATGAAGAGGATCTAAGGCCCTTTGATCTTGAGTCATATCTTTACAGCATGACTGAAGGAATCGTGCATGATGCTGGATAAAACAGAACGAATGAACGCTTTTCTGGATTTTTATGGCATGCTTTTGACAGAAAAACAACAAAGCGTGTTAAACTACCATTATCGAGAAGATTTTTCATACTCAGAGATTGCAGAACTGATTGGAACCAGCCGCACGGCGGTGTATGATTTGATTAAACGTTCGGAAGCACTACTTGAGTATTATGAGGAAAAGATGCAGTTGTTAAAACGTTATCAACTGCGAATGAAATGTTATGAAAAGCTGAATGCTTTACATATAGAAAAAGTAACAGAAATTGTTGCTGAATGCATGGAAACTGAATAAGGAGGATTTTATGAGTACAAAAGTAATTTCAGTCAATGCGGGTTCTTCTTCACTTAAATTCCAGCTTTACAATATGCCGGAGGAAGAGGTGCTTTGTTCCGGTGTAGCCGAAAGAATCGGATTAGAAGAAGGCATTTTTACGATCAAGATCCATGGAGAAAAACATACGATCAACACTCCGATTCCAGATCACGATACAGCAGTAAACATGCTGCTTAAAGCATTAATCGACTACAAGGTTGTGGCTGATTTGGCTGAAATCAAAGGGGCCGGGCATCGCGTAGTTCAAGGAGGAGATTATTTTAAAGGTAGCTGTATCTGTGACGAGGTCAGTACGGCAAAAGTGTTGGAATATGCGGAATTGGCACCGCTTCATAACAAAGCCAACGCCGGTGGTTATTTAGCATTCAAAAAAGCATTGCCGAGCTGTGGAAACATCTTTGTCTTTGATACTGCGTTTCATCAAACGATGAAACCGGAAGTCTATATGTATGCGGTTCCGTATGAATGGTATACTGATTATAAGGTTCGTCGTTACGGAGCTCATGGAACATCTCATGATTACGTTTCCCATCGGATGGCAGATCTGATGGACCGTGATATTCAAGGAACCCGGATGATCACTTGTCATCTTGGCAACGGGGCTTCGATCTCTGCTGTAAAAGATGGAAAATGTGTTGCTACATCAATGGGATTTACACCGTTAGGCGGGATCATGATGGGAAGCCGTTGTGGTGATATTGACCCTGCGATTGTTCCTTATGTCATGAAAAAGACCGGAATGACTCCTGATGAAATGGATACGGCATTAAATAAAAAATCGGGTATGCTGGGAATCAGTGGAATTTCAAGTGATGCCAGAGATGTTGAAAATGGTGTTCAAGAAGGTAATGAACGAGCTGTTCTGACGCAGGCCATGTATGTAAATCGTGTCATTAACGTCATCGGAGGCTATGTCATGCAAATGGGAGGTGTAGACGCCATCTGTTTCACAGCCGGTTTAGGAGAAAATGACGTACACTTGCGACATATGATTTTAGAAGCGATGAGTGAGCATCTCGGCTTAGTTATCGATTATGAAAAAAATGATACCGTTCGTGGAGAAGAAGCGCTGCTTAGCAAACCGGAATCCAAAGTTCAGGTTTGGATCATTCCAACGAATGAAGAACTGATGATTGCACGGGATACTTATCGTATTTTGGGATTGTAATATGTTTGAAGGGTTATTGGAGAGTCTGGAATCAGCTGAAATCATTACGATTTTTCGCCATATACATGCCGATATGGATGCCCTTGGCAGTCAATATGGTTTAAAGGAATGGATTCTTGAGCATTATCCTGAAAAAAGAGTGTATGCTTTGGGAAAGGACCGTGATGATCATCTTTTTCCTTTAACGGACGAGGTAGAAGATTCCGTGATTGCCAACAGCTTGGTTATTGTCTTGGATTGTGCCAATAAAGAACGAATCGATGATCAGCGTTTTGCATTAGGAAAACAGATCCTTGCTATTGATCATCATCCTTTTCAGGATTCGTTTATGGATCAAGAGTATCGCTTTGTTTCCTATGCAGCAACCTGTGAAATCTTAACTGAATTTTTTCTTCAGACAGGAAAATCTCTTTCAAAGCAAGTTGCTACTTTTTTGTATCGTGGACTTTTAACAGATACCTGTTCATTTAAAACCAACAACACAACAGCGCATACATTAAAAATTGCAGCGGCGCTTTGTGAAGCAGGGATCGATCTGGTTCAGTGCAATCAAGACGTTTTTGATGTAGCTCGAAATGAGTTTGAATTTGCGACGTATCTGCGCTCTAAAGCGACGCGGGAAAGCAATGGGTTAGTCTGGTGTATTTTAGAAACTGAAGAATTTGAACAGTATGGATTAACTGCGTCACAGGCAAAGGAACAGGTTTTTCAGTTTCAAAATGTACAGGGTTTTGAAATTTGGTGTGTCTTTACAAAAAATGAAATCGGCTTGTATGATGGTTCTTTGCGCAGTCGTAAAAAGGCAATCAATCAAATTGCTTCGCATTTTCATGGGGGCGGGCATGCCTGTGCCAGTGGAGTCAAGAATTTGAATTGCCAAGAATTGGAAGAATGTTTGGCTGAACTTCGTCAATTGCTGAATCCATGACGAAAAAAAGCTTAAAATGACGCTTAAATTGTTGTTTTTGAATTATTGATAGTGGTATAATATTTATATCTGGAGGATAAAAAAATGAGTAATATTGTAAACAAAAAAGCATTAGCAGAAGTGATTGCCGCTAAAACGGGAATGACAAAAAAAGCAGCCACTGAAACCGTGGAAATGATTTTTGATGAAATAACCTCAAGTCTGACTAATGGGGATAAGGTCGATATTAGTGGATTTGGAAGATTTGAAGTAAAAGAAAGAGCCGAACGGACCGGAATCAACCCGGCAACAAAAGAAAAAATTACTGTTCCGGCGACTCGTGTTCCTTCTTTTAAAGCTGCTAAAGCGCTGAAAGAAACAGTTAAGAAATAACGAAATAAGAAACGATGTTTATAAAATCATCGTTTCTTTTTTTATATAGTTAATATAAACTTAAAAGGAGTTAAAATCCCGAAGATTTCCTGTTATTATCCCATATTTCTTTGTTATACTAGAAAATAAAGTAGAAAGAAGGAAGCTCATGGACATATTTCTTTATCTGGCAGCATTGCTTATCGTTTTGTTCGCACAAGTAAAAGTGAATGGCGCTTATCAGCGATATCAGCAAATTTATAATAGTCGCGGATGGACAGGGGTCCAGGCAGCAAGAAAGATCCTGGATACTCATGGATTAAATAATGTTCAAATTGAACATGCATCGGGTGTTTTAGGGGATCATTACGATCCCCGTACAAAAACGGTCCGCCTTTCTGATGCAATTTATCATGGAGATTCGATCGCATCCATTGCTGTTGCTGCTCATGAATGCGGACATGCCATCCAGCACGCTGAAAATTATGGATTTATTGCGCTTAGAAATTCGATCCTTCCCATCTGCAGTTTATCAAGCAATTTGGCCTGGCCGATGCTTTTCTTTGGAATAATTTTTTCGATCCAAGGATTGCTTTATATTGGAATTATCCTTCTGCTGGCAGTTTTAACATTCCAAATCATCACGCTGCCAATTGAATTTAATGCCTCTTCACGGGCTTTAAAGATACTTAACGAAGAAGGGATGATCGATTCCCAGGAACAAGCTGAAGTAAGATCGATGCTTTCTGCAGCAGCGATGACTTATGTTGCGGCAGTCATTTCTTCAGCTCTGCAAATCCTTCGCTTTTTACTGATTGCCAATCGTCGTAGAGATTAACAGTAAAAAAGGGAACGTCTTATTGACGCCGTTATAGGAGCTACCTAGTTTTCTTTTCGTATGTATGTTAATTAAATTGGAGTAATATTCGCATGTCAAAACATAAATTTACCCTTGATAAGGCAGAATGGCAATGGAAATCCGCTTTAGATATTTATTTAAGGGAATATCATAAAACTGAAGACGTTTGGATGAAAAAGATAATCGCATAATTTGGGAGTGCTCTGCTAATCATATATCATGTTTCTTAACATGGATGATCAATAATAATTTCTTGAGCAAAATACACGAAGCTCATCTTGAAGATATTTCAAAAGTGAAAGAAAGAAAAATGACTGGATATGAATATTTGTCGAAGAATTGCGATATGGTACTTTCAAGAGAAGATGTATCACGAAAACTTGTTAAATTCGTTGATTATTTTTATGAAACGTACATCGATGAATATTGTAATTTTATTGAAAATAATTTACATAAAACAGTGTTAGGGATAGTATTTTCTTGGGAAGATTATGATAAAATAGCTTTTGATATCATTAATCCCAATTATGATAGCTTTATCAAAAATAAGACAAAGATAACGAAGTAAAGAATAAAGAACAACAAATAGTAATCTATTTTTCGAAAATCATATAACTTCGCATAATGTATATTATGCGATATTTTGACATTAAACATAAGAGTCAACCCCAGATCCTTTTATTGAATCCGGGGTTGATGGTTTATAAAAGTTTATTTAAAAGTGATTCACCATATTGCGGCATTTCCACTTCAAAATTATCAGCGATGGTAGCCCCGATAGCTGCAAAAGTATCGGTAGGTGCCAGCAATCCTCCACCGTTCATTGATGGAGAATACAGGATCAGAGGTACCATTTCACGGGTGTGATCTGTACCAGTATGCGTTGGATCATTGCCATGATCCGCAGTAAGAATGAGTAAATCTTCTTCTTTTAACTTGCTAAGGACTTCTTTTAGCTGTCCGTCAAAGGTTTCAATCTCAGCTGCATAGCCTTGCGGATTTCTCCGATGTCCCCAAAGCGCATCGAAATCAACCAGATTGACAAAGCACAGTCCAGTAAAATCAGAGTCCATGCGTTCCAGCAAGATGTTCATTCCGTCGACATTGCTCTTTGACTTATGGGCTTCTGTGATTCCCTCTCCATCAAAAATATCTCTGATTTTTCCAATGCTAATGACATCCAAATGATTTTCTTTTAACGTATCCAATACGGTTTTTCCATAAGGCTTTAAAGCATAGTCGTGGCGGTTGCTGGTCCGTTTAAATTCGCCTTTTTTGCTTCCGATAAATGGTCTCGCAATGACTCGCCCTACTTTCCATTCATCTTTCATCGTCAATTCTCGAGCAATCTCACAGCAACGATATAGCTCTTCAAGACCAAAAGTTTCTTCATGAGCACAGATTTGCAAAACAGAGTCCGCCGAGGTATAAACGATCATCTTGCCGGTCTGCATATGCTCTTCTCCAAGCTCATCCATAATCTCCGTTCCTGAAGCAGACTTATTTCCTAGAATTCCATGCCCTGTTTTTTCTGATAACTGATTTAACAATTCCTCAGGAAATCCGGTCTCCGTAAAGGTTTGAAAAGGCGTATCGATATACAGTCCCATCATTTCCCAATGTCCAGTCATCGTATCTTTTCCCACTGATTTTTCCAGCATTTTTGTATAATAGCTGCATATCTCTTGAACGGGATCGATTCCTTTGATCGGATGAAGATTGCCCGCACCAAGCTTTTTTAAAGTCGGGCATTGAAGTCCGCCTACAGCTTGTGCGGTATGACCAAAGGTATCTGTTCCTGCATCTCCATATTTTGCTGCATCTGGCATTGCCCCTACTCCTAATGAGTCCATAACAATGGTAATAATTCTTTTGTACTTCATACGTTTTCTCCTTTATTTATTTTGATCGTTTTGATCCAATTTAGCCATTGGATGAAACGAGCTGTATCCTTGAATTAATCGCTGCGAATCAACATGAGTATATATTTCTGTTGTACTGATATCAGAATGTCCTAACAATTCTTGAATCACTCGAAGATCAGCACCATGATTTAACAGATGTGTAGCATAACTGTGCCTAAGCTTGTGCGGGGTAATTGGCTTTTTTAACCCGACTTGATTACATACATATTTTAACACAATCTGTACCCTTTCGCACCGTATTCGCCTTCCTTTTTCATTTACAAAAAAAAGTCGTTCACGCGGATTTGCCCAATGAGCCCGAATCGTTAGGAAATATTTTTTTAAAATTGGCAATGAATTGGAAGGAATTGGAACAACTCGTTCCTTATTCCCTTTTCCTAAGACTCGTATAAATCCTTCGGATAAATTGACTTGACTGACCTCTGCATTAACACATTCACTAATACGCAATCCACATCCGTAAATCATTTCAAAAATCGCATGATATAAGATATCCAGATCAGAGTTGGAAAAAAAATCCATAATTTTTTTAATTTCCTCTTCCGTGCAGTAAATCGGAAGAGCATGAATTTTATGCGGTGCTGCTAAATTCATAGAGGGATCATTCAAATCATATTTATAGCTAAGAAAACGATGAAAAGAACGAATCGAGCTGCAGGCGCGAGTAACCGAAGAAGCTTTCTTTTGTTCGCATAATTCAGCAATATAGTGCTGAATCAACGATAAACCAATCTCCTCTATGCTTGAAATCTGTTGGTGTTTTAACCAGCGGACGTACTGCATTAAATCGTGGCAATAGCTCTGAACTGTTCGTTCACTTTTGTTTTCGTTGTATGTTAAATACAAATGGAATTCCTGTACTGCTTTTTCTAATTCCATGTCAATCACCTGACTCTATTATAAGCATTTTACTGAAGCATTGCAAAGAGATCCATCAAAGACAAGACCAAAGTCGCCTTAATGATGCTACTAAACAGGATCAAAGCCAAACTGAGAAGAACACCGTTTAATTTTTCATTTAGCAATGTTTTCCACTGAATAACCCGTGTGTTCATAAAACTGCGTTTAAAAAGCTGAAAAGAGAGTTCAAAGGCTACCGTGCTAATTACAAAGATTGCGATAGCATCAAAACTGACCTGTGGAATCAAGGTAAGAATAATTCCAATCATTCCTTTTAGCTGATAAGTAATTAAATACATGGCACAGGAAAATCCAATTTGCACTCCCTTAGTAAAGATCACAAAAGCAATCATTGGCATTCCAATGACAGAAAAGCCGAAAAAAAGAACTAGCAAACATAAAAGCAAATTGGTTGTAAATTGCGTGAGAAAAAAATCCTGCTTATCAACAGCCGTTAAAACTGTAGAAAAAGCTCCGCTGCTTAACGATGCGATGACTTCCGGGTTCATCCACTGACTAAGCAGCACGCCACAAATCATCCCAGAAAGAAATAAAATAGATAAAAAGTGAATCACATTTTGATGAGGACTCAATTTTTCGATGTAATTTTTCATAAAAAAACCTCCTGCTATACCCTATGTTCGCAAAGGTTTTTTTATGTTCTGTTCTTTTTTAAACGGGAAGCAACGATCAAAGAAGGATGAGAAAGCTGCCGATTCAACGCATCAACAATTTCCAAAGTATCATTCGTAGTTTGATGTTCTTCAAACAGATTCATCTGAATTTTCTGCTGATTACTGTCCTGAAGTGCAGAAACAGCAATCCCGATATGGCGAATTGTCTCATCACTAAGATTTTGATCAAACAAAGCGATAGCATGTTCATAAAGATCATCCGCTTGCTGAATTGGATATTCAATTTTTTTCGAGCGTACAATGGTCGTAAAATCAAAAAAACGAACAGAAATAGAAAGAGTACTCCCCCTTTTCCCCTCTTCTTTCAGGCGCTGAGAGAGCTGACTGGATAGTTTTCGAAAAGCGGTACAGATCTCATTATAATCCCGAATGTCAGAAAGAAAAGTAGTCGATTGAGAAAGACTTTTTACTTCATGATTACAGATTATTTCATCTGAGGAGATTCCGTTGGCCCGATCAATCATCAATTGTGTATTTTTTCCAAAAATTGTGCGAAGCTGTTCCAAGTCTTTAAATTCAGCAAGATCTTGAATCGTTTCAATTCCTATTGACTTTAAAAGCGAAGCAGTTTTTTTTCCTATTCCCTGCATTTCCTGTATGGATAGAGGCCAAAGCTTAGATTTTATCTCCTGTTTTCGAAGGACCGTGATTCCCATCGGTTTTTTCATATCACTCGCCATTTTTGCAAGAAATTTATTAGGTGCAACACCAATAGAACAACGCAAATGAAGATCAGAAAATAGATTTTGTTGGATTTGCCAGGCAAGGTCCAAAGGTCTAGAATACTTTTGAATGGCTTCGGTCATATCAGCATAGCATTCATCGATCGAAGCTTGTTCAACCCAAGGAGTAATTCTCCGGATGCGCTGAATAAACTGCTCTGATAATTCTTCATAAAAACTAAAATGCCCTTTGACAACGATCAGCTGAGGGCATAATTCCAAAGCCTCCTGAATTGGCATGGCTGAATGAACACCAAAAGAACGAGCAAGATAATTTGCAGTTGAAACAACACTGCGCCGTGATAGTCCGCTCACCGCTACCGGTTTTCCTGCCAAAGCAGGATCAAGAACTTCCTCAGCACTGGCATAAAATGCATTAAGATCTATATGAAAAATGATTTTAGCCATGAAACACCGTACCCTTCCAGATTCATCATAGCATTTAGTTGAAATTAGTTCAAGTAAAAAAGATAATCACAGGAGCACCCCATGATTATCTAACTTTGTATAACTGGCTTTGTTTGAGCTTCATTCGATGATCCAGCCGAAGTTTATCGGCAATCATGGCAATGAATTCAGAATTGGTTGGTTTTGCCTTTGTGGCACTGATTGTATAAGCAAAGATCTCATCAATCGCGTCAATATTTCCACGATTCCAAGCCACTTCAATTGCATGCCGAATCGCTCGTTCAACTCGGGATGAGGTTGTTTTATAACGTCGAGCAATCTCGGGATATAAGACTTTTGTGATCTGGCCAAGAAAATCAACGTTAAGATAAGTTTCAATAATTGCAGTTCTTAGATACAGATATCCTTTGATATGAGCAGGAATTCCGATTTCATGAAGGATTTCGGTCACTTCTTTTTCTAATTGAATTTTCTGCATCGCTTCACTGGAAAGCGCTTGATCATCAAATGGAATCATATCCTTCGGTGTCTCTACAAATCCTATATCAGAATTAGCCATGATCTGAAGGCATTTATTCAGACACTGACGACAACTAAATGGTTTTAACATAAAATAATCTACATGCAGCTGCTGCATTTCCTTCATCAAGGTGTCATTGCTAAAACCGGATGTACACAGAATTTTACGGGAGGTAATACCACGTGATTTCATCTGCTTTAAGACTTCGATTCCATCGACCTTAGGCATGATACAGTCCAGCACCAAGACATCCATATCTCGTGGAGCATTACTTAAAAAATCTTCTCCATCTTTAAATAAACCTAGTAATTCAAAATTTTTGTTAGCATGAATTTCTTTCTGCATTTCAACAATGAAGTTTTGATTGTCATCGACTACGATAATTCGTATTTTATTCATTTCACTCATCCTCTCACAGTCGCTATTTTAGACCGTTTTTCTCACGAGAAATGTCGAAATGTGTCGATAACTCCCATTTTTTGGATAACTTTCAGTAAAGAGAAAGGGATTGCTGAATCATCCATTCAATATGAATGCCATATCCTTTTTGCGGGGTGCTTGTTACCATATGGGTCACAGCCCCGATCAATTGGCCATCCTGTACGATCGGACTTCCACTCATCCCCTGAACAATCCCGCCTGCGGCTTCCAGTGCAACAGAATCAATAATATCAAAGCTTATTCCCTTGATAGATGGACTGTCTTGAAGCGTGATCTCTGTGATCATGATCTTGATTGGAACGATCGATTGGTTCTCAAGAACAGTATAAATATAAGCTTCACCTTCGTGGGCGGATTGCTGGCTCCCTACAGTGATTAATTGTTTTGATGGATCCAGCAAAGTATAGTGTCCATAAAGTCCATAGGCGGTATTTTTTAAAACAGAGCCAATTTGAGTTAGCGTATTTAGACAATTTTTTTCACCCGGCTGATGAGGAGTGCTCGGAGTGATCGCCTCTACAGAAGCCAAAAAAAGGCTTCCCGCACTGATTTCAGCGATTTTTCCCAAATCATTCTCCATAATTTCGTGTCCCAAAGCGCCGTAGGAATGATTGACCGGATTATAAAACGTTACAGTTCCGATCCCTTTGATTTTATCTTTGACATAAAACCCGGTTTTAAAAAGCTTTTCGTCCTCCAAATAATAGACACGCAATGTTTTCTGCAGGGTCGTTCCATCACGAATAACGGTTACGGCATAATCAGCATTTTTTCGCAGGTTTATAGAAAGAACCTGATAGAGATCCTCCAGATTCTCTACTGGTGACTGTTCAACAGCAATAATCTTATCGCCGATTTCAAGATCACTTTGCATCGCTGGAGAAATCCATTCTTCTTCCACCTTAAAATCATACATTCCACTGATGATTACGCCTTCATAATCGCCTTGAATTGCTACCGTCTCTCCTCCAAGATAAACTTGACTGACAGCCGCATCCACTTTTGCTGGAACGCTACCAAATAAGACGATCGCAAGGAATACAGCAAGTTTTTTTTTCATAAGAGCTCCTTTCTTTCGTTAGTCTCGGTACGATCAGAAAGGGCTAAACATGTAAAATTTACCTTGTTATTTTTTAAAATAAGCTATCGCACAGGCTCCCGGTCCGGCATGAGTGCCAATAGCGCTGCCGATTGATGATTTTCCTTCTGTTTGGATTCCTTTTTCCTGAAGCAATTGATTCATTTCTTCAGCCAAAGCATCATCCTGAGTATATCCAAGAAGAACAGGCATAGATAAATCAATTCCTCCATCTTTTTCCACTTCCTGCCAAAGGGTCTCTAAAGCTTTATGCTTTCCGCGAGCTTTAGCGATGACTTCGACCTTACCATCAATGACAGAAATCAGCGGTTTGATTGAAAGCAATGTTCCAGCAAATCCGGCAGCTTTGGAGAGCCTTCCGCCTTTTACTAAATAATCCAGTGTAGAAACAATCGCTTTAATGCTGACACGTGGAATTAAATCCTGAATTTTTTCTACGATCTGCTCTGCCGTGCATCCTTCTTCGCGCAAAGAAATTGCCTGCTCAACCAGCAATTTTAAACTCGTCGCTGCATTCAGGCTGTCAATTAAAAAAATACGATCATATTCAACAACATTCTGCGCCAGCTTTGCACTTTGAAAAGTGCCGCTTAATTCACTCGAAAGCAAAATGGCAACGACATCATCATTAGCTTCCTTAGCATCCTCAAAATATTGAATAAAATCATTGGGAGTAGGTTGTGATGTAGTTGGAAGTGTTTGTGATGAACAGAGCTTTTGATAAAATTCTTCATTAGAAATATCGACACCATCAAGATATTCCTGATCAGAAAAAATGACTTTCAGCGGAACAATCTCGATTCCCTTTTTCTTTCCTTCAGCAGGGGTAAAATCTGCCGTAGAATCCGTTATAATTCGAATTGCCATTTTCATTCCTCCTCTTATCGTTTCATGGAATTTTAAAAAAATCCGGAGTTATCATACGAAGATGGATCTTTTTTGTCAATTCCTTTCTGTGAAAAGTTGATGAAACCGCCTGATGACAGCGGTTTCATTGTTTAAAATAAAGACATTTGATTTTCTTCCTGGAGTCCTTGCAAAACCCCTAGGACATCCAGTTTTTTTACCAGTGTTGCAGAAAGCTGAGTTCGTTCCATCAAATCTTGTTTGGAAAGAAATGATCCCTTCTCTCGTGCTTCAACGATGGTCTTGGCCACACTTGCTCCTAAGCCATCCACCACGGTAAACGGCGGAATAATCGTATGCAGATCCTCCTGCAAGACGCGAAATTCAGTTGCCAAGGAAAGATTGAGATCCAGATTACCAATTCGATAACCTCTTGCCTGCATTTCCAGAACGCTTTCTAACGTTGTCAAAAGCTGTACTTCCTTTGAAGAAACTGATTTTTTTGTCTCCAGGTTATTTAATCGTTTATTGATATCATCAATTCTTGCTTGGACAATTTCATGCCCTTGGATCATTGTTTCGATCTCATAAGCGTCACATCGTAAAGTAAAATAAGAAACATAATAATAATGTGGATAATGAACCTTAAACCAAGCAATTCGGATCGCCATGATGACATAAGCCACTGCATGCGCTTTGGGAAACATATATTTGATTTTCAGGCAGCTATCAATGTACCATTGCGGAATTTGATGCTCCTTCATCAATGCAATCCACTCTTCTTTAAGTCCTTTTCCCTTTCGTACGCTTTCCATGATAAAGAAAGAATCCTTTGGTGGCAGATCATGGTGGAGTAGATAGGTCATGATATCATCTCGACATCCGATAACCTGCTGCAAAGTAGCCTGTCCTGATTCGATCACATCCTTTGCATTATTCAGCCATACGTCCGTTCCATGAGAAAGACCAGAAATGATCACCAGATCAGAAAATGTCTTAGGCTGGGTCAATTCAAGAATTCCTCTTACAAAAGGCGTGCCGAATTCTGGCAGACCACATGCACCTGTTTTATCATTATAAATTTTAGGATCCGCTTTTAAGGCATCGCAGCTTGAAAATAAACTCATTGTCGCCAAATCATTCATTGGGATTGTGGTAGGATCAATTCCAGAAATCGTCTGAAGCAATCGCATGGCCGTTGGATCAACATGACCAAGAATATCAAATTTCAAAACATTATCATGAATCGCATGAAAATCAAAATGGGTCGTTTTCCATTCTGATTCAGGATTGTTGGCTGGATAGTTAACTGGAGTGAAATCATGAACATCCATATAGTTTGGAATGACAATAATTCCAGCAGGGTGCTGTCCGGTGGTTCGTTTAACGCCTTCACAGCCCATTGCCAGCCGAAGCTTTTGAGCTTGACGCATGTTCTCGATACCATTTTCTTCACAGTATCCGGAAACGTAACCAAAAGCCGTTTTTTGTGCAACGGTTCCAATCGTTCCAGCACGGAAAACATTTTTTTCTCCGAAGATTTCTTTAGTAAAAGCGTGGGCGATTCGTTGATATTCTCCTGAAAAATTTAAGTCAATATCCGGAACCTTATCGCCTTCAAATCCAAGAAAAGTTTCAAATGGAATATCCTGTCCCTCTCCCCGCATGATTTCGCCACAGACTGGACAAGCTTTATCCGGCAAATCGAAGCCAGAAGCAACGGAACCATCAGTAATGAATTCAACATGATGGCAATGCAGACAAACGTAATGAGGAGCCAATGGGTTAACCTCCGTAATTCCGCTCATGGTGGCTGCAAAGCTGCTTCCCACTGAACCTCGTGAACCAACCAAGTAACCATCCGAATTGCTCTTTTTAACTAACAATGCAGAAATGTAATAAATCACTCCATACCCATTTCCAATAATACTATTTAATTCCCGTTCCAGACGCTTCTCTACGATGTCAGGCAGATCTTCTCCATAAATATGATGGGCCCGCTCATAGCACATGGCTCGAAGTTTTTCATCAGAGCCTTCGATAATTGGCGTATACAAATGATCATGAACCGGATTTACTGATTCACACTCATCGACAATTCGATTTGGATTTTCTATGACCAGTTCTTCAGCAAGAGAGCTTCCCATCCATTCAAAAGCTTTCAGCATTTCTTGGGTATTTCGAAAATGCTGATCTGGATGTATGGTATTTCTTCGCCGTTCTGCATTAAAAATATACAATGGGTGTCGGACTCCACCAATTCCCTGAGCACTAATATAGATATCTCTTAAAATCTTTTGGCTTGGTTCGACGTAATGCACATCACCGGTTGCAACAACAAGCTTCCCAAGCTTCTTGGCTGTTTCGACAATACTCATCAAAACTTTTTTCAGGCGCTCCCAGCTGGCTACAGAATGTGATTCAATTAAAGGACGGTAATTTTCCAGCGGTTGAATCTCAACATAATCATAAAATTGCAGTTTTGATTCCAATTCACTTAACGATCGATTTGCTGCAGTCTCAAAAACTTCTACATTAAAAAAGGCTGTTACTATCACCAAGTTTTGACGCAATGACTCTAGCGTTTTTCTCAGGATCCGCGGCTCTGCCATAAATTCTTCTCCGTTACCTTTGGAATTCGCTTTTCCAAAAATGGCTAACGTGTCAGTATGACTGATTGTAATCAGCTGAAACAAATCCTTCAGCCCTTTTTTATTTTTAGCTAAAACCGTAACATGACTTTTCCGCACTTTTACAAATGCTTTTTCATCCTGCAGTTCTTCCATCTGCAAAAGAGTCCGAGCGCCTCTTTTTTTGCAGTCATTCAACATCAGCTGAAAAACGTTAGCAAGTACTTCTGCATCATAATCTGCGCGATGAGCCACTTCATCGTCATAAACGACATGATACTGCCGAGCGATATTTCCCAAACGATAATTACGACGGTTGGAGTGCAGTGCTCTAGCGAGGTCTAACGTATCAATGACCGAATTATCTAAAGGAGCCATCTGTAACCGCTGAAGCTCCTGATTTAAAAAGCCAAAATCAAAAGATGCATTGTGAGCAACTAAAACACAACCCTGAAGAAATTTTGCGATTTTTGGCCAAATCGTATGAAAATCAGGCTGATTTTCCACCATTTCATTAGTAATGTGAGTCAGCTGAGTAATATAACTTGGAATGGGCTCAGCAGGTTTGATAAAAAGCTGGAGCCGTTCCTTGATTTCTCCATTCTCCAAAATTACTCCGCCAAATTCTATGATGCTGTCAAAACGAGTGCTTAGACCAGTGGTTTCGATATCAAAAACACAATAACGGGCTTGATCAAGATCAAGATTTCGTGGATGATAAACAAGATTCAGCTTTTCATCCACCAAATTCATTTCTACGCCATATAGTACTTTGAAATCCCGATCAGGATTTTTTTTCAGCAATCCTGCCAGACAGCTTTGAGCTTTTGGAAATGCCTGAACTACCATATGATCTGTAATCGCAATACCGCGATGACCACTGTTAAAAGCATGGGTGACCAACTCTTCTACTTCGCATACTCCATCCATTTCAGACATATTGGTATGTACATGAAGCTCAACTCTTTTTCGTTCAGCATCATCCAAGCTGTGCTGAAAGGCAGGCAGTTTTTCAATTGCTTCTGCCATCAATGCCAATTCTTTATTAAAGCTGAATGTATCAATTTTTAATGCTCCATAAAAATGGCAACAATCTCCTTTCTTATATTGTTTCAAATCCTCTGCTGTAAAATAACGCCCTTCAAAACACTTAACAGTAATCGCATCTTTCTCATCATAAATCATCATTGTCACAATGACTTTTCCATCCCGTCTGATTTTGCTTTCCAGCTCAAAAATGGTTCCGGTAATTTTGATCTGACTGGCCTCTTCTAGGCATTCATGAATTTTTAAGTGCGGATATTGCTCCAGTTTCAGCCTTGTTGACCGATAATTATTTCGAATTGGTTCTTTTTTTTCAATAGTTATACATGGTGGTGTCTCAATTTTAACCTCTTTGAAATTGTATTCCACTTGATGATTTACAAAAAGAAATTCATACGAAATACCAAACAGATTCATGAACTCCTGTAAATCTTCTATTCGTCGGTTTCCCTCTTCTACCAATGCCAGATCCGCACACAGACATTCTACTGTTGTCCCCTTGACTATGACATTGCATCGCGTAAAAAAAGAGGTTCCATGAAGCCTATCAAAATGTTGACCATATTGATTGATTTCCAAAGAATCCAAATGACAAGAGTCTGCTTTAAATTGAATCCGAATCGAACAATTCAATTTTTCCTCAAAAAAAGCTTTTAATTCCTGGATTGCTTTTAAAGGAATCGCTTGTTTTAAAAAAACCTTCAACAGAATTCGATCTTCAATGCGACCATCTTGAAAATGCCGACGATTAAGAATGCGATCGGTTAATTCTGCATCTTGCAGTACCTCAAAGCTTTCTTCTGAAAAAGCTTCTTTTTCAATTAACTTTTTTATCAGTATTGCCGCCATAATTTCACCTGTATTTAATTATATCATATTTCTCGATATCCGTTGGAGACAAAATGGATCTTTTTTAGAAAGCCTTTTTCCAATGAATACATAAAAAGAACTGATGGACCATCAGTTCTTTTCATTGTTTATTTCCTTTAAAGTAAAATGAAAATCTTTCGGAGGATCTTTTTTTAATAAATGTTGGACAAAATAGTCCATTTTTCGCCGAACAAAATAAAGATCAGCAGGGATATTATGATCAGCACGTGGTAAAATCAATAGATCAAAATCTTTGTCTGCCCGAATCAGAGCATCAACTAAACGAAGACTTTGGGAAAAAGCCACATTATCATCCATCGCACCGTGGACAATCAACAACTTTCCTTTTAAATTCTGGGCTAAAGCCGTGTTGTCTCCCAGCAAATAAATTTCCCGATCATATAGGCCGTAATATCGTTCAGTCCAGCCATTGTTATACATTCGCTGATCATGATTTCCTGCAGAAGAAACTCCAACTTGATAAAAATCTGGATATTCCAGCATGCCTCGACTGGTTGCACAGCCTCCGCCACTGTTTCCCCACAAGCCAATTCTTTCAAAATCTAAAAAAGGATATTTTTCTTGAAGTTCTTTAGCAGCATAGACATGATCTTTCAATCCGGCACAGCCGTGGATATTCTGATAAGAAAGATCGTGCAGTTTTTTCCCTCTTCCTGGAGTTCCCAAACCATCCAGCATAATCCCGGCAAATCCCAGTTGGGCTAATGATTGAAGCCCTCCGAATATTTCCCGATTTTGCGGATGATCCCAGGTAAATTGTTTAGGTACAAAATAACATTGCATTCCTCCATAAAGATGATCGATAACAGGCACTTTTTCTTCATTCTGAGCGAAAACAGGCCGAATCAAAATCCCGTAAAGATCAGTTTTTCCATCACTGGCTTTAACTGTAAAACGTTCCGGGATTTGATATCCCAACGCTAATAAAGCAGAAATATCCGCTTTTTCAAGGATTGTGATCAGCTTTCCCTTGTGATCACGCAATAGCGTAGTAGGAGGAAGATCTACACGGGAATAGGTATCAACAAAATACCTTTCTCCCATGGAAATTTCATGGAATGCGTCTTCTTCAGTCAGACATCGAAAGTTTTGCCCATTTAGGCTGACCGAACACAAACATTCATAAACTGGATCACTTGTATGGCTCAGGTGGGTTCCGATAAAATATAATAGATGCTGTTGCTCATCCCAACGAATCATCGAGGAAGCTAAAATGGTATCTGGAGTAATTGCCCCTTGGCAACGCCCCGTTTCGACATCATAAAGAAAATATCGCGCAAGATCATCCCGTTCTGACTGCCAGACAGCCCATTTTCGATCCTGCGTTACGAAATTACTAAAAGCATATTCACCAAATCCATCGAGTTCGCCATGTGTTCCTAAGTTTAGGAATGTACTTGTCGATTCCTCCACAAGGCAGCGGCAATGTCCATTTTGAGCGTTGATTAGAAAGAGCCGTGCTGTTTTGCTGCCACGGCTGAGCCAAGTCGCAACTAGATCTCGATCATCGTCCATCCAGTAAGCAATTTTAGAATGCTCTGTAAACAAGCCATAACCAGTGTAAAAGGGATCGCATTGAACCGGAGTTATTTTTCCGCTAACCAGATCGATCAAATATAAATAAGCCAAAGGAACATCTTGATCTTCTGGAAAAGGGCATTTATAAGTATAAAGCTGTGGTCGAATCGATTCGCGTCCTTCTTCATCAAAGGACTGCAGCACAAATAAACTGCGGACTTTTCGCTGATCGAGCCGATAGGTTAAAATTTTCTTACCATCATGGGAAAATAGTATCCCAGGCAAACAAGGCTCCTGATTTCGTCTGCGTTTGACAGCTTCTGAATACTCCGCATAGGAAGCATAGCTGTTTTCCGGCTCTCCATCAAAGGTCAGCTGGCGAATATGATGGTCTTTCAGGCATTCTGCATATAAATTATAATCTTTGACAAAAACACGATAAAAGTCAGAGCTAAGGCTCTCTTCTTGTTGAACATATCCCCATGAATTCCACGTCTGATCAGCAAAATCATAACTATATTGTTTCTGATCTAATATAAAAGTGATTTGCGTCCCTTTGATTTCCATTTGTTCAAAACAAAGATGATCAGAAAGTCCCTCATTTTTTAATCGATCTTTGAGTTCCTGATGATCAAATAATGGCTTTTTCTTTCCGCTTCTGCAATCCACTAAAAGATAAGTGATTTCGATACCTGCTTCGCTGCGAGCTTCATGTCCATAATAAAAAGAATTCTGATCGATCCATGTGATTTTTAATCGACCATTCAAAACAGCATTTTTTGTGTTTTGAACTAATAGTTTTTCTGCATTTTGATACCGTTGCAACATCTCATTCATTGTTATTTCCCCCACTTGAGATTATTATAAAAGTCTGGCTGTTTTCCGTCAATCAACAGTTTTTAAGTTTTTTTTGACGAATAAAAGAAAGAAAGTTATAATGAGAGGCAGCAGGAAATAGAAAGGTTGTGATTTTTTTGAAGCTGGATTGTGCACATTGTCATCACACATTAGAAAAAGAAATCACTCATCATTTTGAGTCTTATACCATAGGACAGGTGGAATGTCCCTTTTGCCATTTGAAACAGCAGCGATATTTAAGTGCTTTGGACATTTTTCTCTATTTTGCCTTTTCTTCATTGCTTTATTCTTTGGGTCTTGTTTTGGTCGTTTTGCTGATGAATCGTTATGGAACCACTTTGCTGGTCATTGCGGTTGCCTTGATCTTGGTTGTAATCATGTATTTTCTGATGAAGCTGAGTTGTTTGCTGATCTATCAGCACGCTTTTTTTAAAAAAGAGTGGAAAGAAACAGTGATTCAGGAAGACGCCCAGACAGTCCAGCGCAAAGGAAAACGTGAATTTTGGATTTATATGGCTCTTGCTTTTCTTTTTGCAACACAACGCATTTTGATCCAGTATTATCCTTTGGTTGTTTTGCTGTTTATCATGACCATGGCTGGACAGATTCTCCATTTAATCAAGAAAGAACAACGTTTTGTTCGAGAACATAAAGGTTAAAAGGATAACTTTAAACATATTTTCTTATTCATCATAATCCTAACTCAGCTTTCAACAAAGTCCAAATGATAATCGACACGATCATTTGGGCTATTTTTCATGCCGCCGAATAAAAAAAGCGTTTTTAAACAGTTACTTTTACATAAAAACGCCTTAAATATAACCAGTGATTCTTCATTTTCAAAGATTTTTCAATGAAGCTGCCAGCCAAACTGTCTTTTACGCTCGGATATCCAGCAATTTATCGTTCAGTTCTTTTTCGATACGAGCAAGCTCTTTCTGGGCTTCCTCACGTTTTGTACGACCTTCGGTCTGAATCTTCATAACCTCATCCAAAGTCGAAATCAGCGTTTCATTTGTATGAATCAGCGTTTTGACATCAACAATGCCGCGTTCTGATTCCTTAGCCGTATCGATTGTTGCCATTTTCAGCATATCTGCATTTTTCTTTAATAAGGTATTGGTCATGTCCGTCACTTCACGCTGCGCCTCCATGGCTTGTTTGGAATGATTTACCCCCAAAGCTAAAACCATTTGGCTCTTCCAGAGCGGAATGGTGTTGACCAATGTTGACTGGATCTTTTCTGTCATTAGCGTATCGTTATTTTGAACTAGACGGATCTGGGGAGCCATTTGGATCGAAACCATTCTCGTCAGTTCCAAATCGTGCAATTTCTTCTCAAATCGATTACAGGCATTCGCTAAATCATTCGCTGCCTGAGAATCTTCCGGAAGACCTGATTTTTCTGCTTTCTCAATCAAAGCCGGAAGATCATTTTTCTTGATTTCATCTAATTTTTTCTGGCCAGCTAAAATATACATCGACAATTCTTTGAAGTTGGTTAAATTCTTTTCATAAAGCTGATCCAGTAAGGCAATATCTTTTAGCAAAGTAATCTGATGCTCTTCCAAAATATTGCAGATTTTATCCACATTTACCTCAGCCTTATCATAGCGGGCTTTTAAGCTGGCAATTTTATTTCCCGCTTTTTTGAACATTCCAAAAAATCCTTTATCTTCTTCTTCCTCTGCAGAAAAGCCTTTCAATTCAACAATCAGATCGGATAAAGCATCTCCTACAACACCTAAATCTTTGGTTCTGACATTCTGTAATGCAGATTCGCTGAATGAAGCAATTTTTTTCTGCGCTTCCGAACCGTATTGAAGAACAATATTACTGGAAGTGATGTCGATTTGCTGAGAAAATTCATCAACCATTTTTCGTTCTTCTTCGCTAAGAGATTCTTCTGTTAGTTGAGGAGGAATCTCCACTTCCGGTTCTTTTTCTGCTGACTCCTCTTTGGCGGTGTTGGGAGATAAAGTCAGCGTGATTTTTTCTTCCTTCATTTCTTCTGCCATAATTCCACTCTCTTTCCTATTCTTCTTAATCTTACCGTTCATAGAAAGGGGTGTCAACTGTTCAAATTGAAATCTTGCATAATTAACAAATCGAGAGGTTGATCCGGTTCACGCAGGATTCGACCAGATTGATTTAAAATCGCCTGTTCGACTACATTTCGAGCGACTCTTCCATTACCGAAACTTCGACCGGATTTTTTCTTTACCCCCTCAAAGTACATATGAAGTGCGCTTAAACAATCAACATCGATTTGATATTCTTTGCTTCGTGCTATACTTTGAGCAATTTCCACCAATTCCTCAGCGGAATAATCTGGAAACTCAATCTGATTGGGAAATCGGGATTGCAGTCCAGAATTTGCTTGCAGAAAATCCTTCATTTCTTTCGAATAACCAGCAAGAATAATTATCAAATCATCCCGATAATCTTCCATAGCCTTAACAAGCGTATCGATAGCTTCCAGACCAAACGTATCTTCTTTTCCTCGATAAAGCGAATAAGCCTCATCAATAAAAAGCACTCCCCCTAATGCAGATCGAACGATCTGCATGGTTTGAGGGGCAGTATGTCCTACATACCGGCCAACCAGATCAGCACGAGTTACTTCGATCAGCTGCCCGGAAGAAAGTACTCCCATGGCTTTCATCATTTGAGCGATCAGGCGGGCAATCGTAGTCTTGCCAGTTCCTGGATTACCAGTAAAAATCATATGTTTGCTTATTTCAGGAACTTTAAGTCCTCTTTTTTTTCGGATTTTTTGAACCTGAACCAATTCTTCTAAGGAAAACAGATATTGTTTTACTTCTTTTAAGCCGACGATTTCATGAAGCTGCTGACGAAGCTCCAATAAATGATCTGATTCATTTTGGATCATGGAAGATTGTAATGAGTGTGTCTTTCCGTCGATTTGTAAACTAATCTCCGAATCTGCAGAAAAAATGGCTTGGATACGATCAGCATCAGAGCGATTCATCCGTATTTCGGCAAAATTCTGATAGCTCTTCTCGATCCATTCCTGAATGCTTTTGACACCACGGGAAGGATCGCTCTGCATCAAGAGCCATTTTTTTGCACTTTCAGTAACGATTAGCTCGATCTGAAGCTGATCACTGCAGCGTCGCTTTAAATTGTCCAGCTCATGCTCCAAGATCAAGGCTAAAGCATCAGAATTCAGAGGTTCGGTCATTATACAGTCATGAATTCCTTGAGAAAAATTTGATCCAAAGGCCTCGATCAATGAAGAAGGATCATTTTGAGCAAGAAATACAAAGATTTTTCCTGCCCCGGAAAATGAGCTGACTGCACTCTTCAATAATCCTCCAGAGGCTTCGATTAGTTTTCCCTGAGAGTGATCGGCATACCGTTTGGATAAATTCATCTTTCCAGTCACCACCAGCTCATTGAGCTGATATAGAAAAAGCGGATATCCCTGTGCAGCATGTTCAACACAGATCACATCAGATTCACTTTGAAGGCCCATATACAGATCCTGCAAAAATAAGGCTTCCTGCTCTTTAGATGGATAAATTGCCATGTCTAGAACATAGTAGTCTGGATTCTTCAAAAAGCCGTATTTTTTTAATAAGCCAATAATCTTTTTTAAAGCAGAATGCCTTCCTGTTCCCTCCGGTCCTCCAAGAACAAAACTAGTCAAGGGAAGGTTCGGCTGGACTCCTAATACAAATGGACGTTGAAAAGCCAAACAAAGTTGATGAAGAAACGATTTTTGTCCTAAAATCTCCTGATTAAGTTCTTTTTCAATCGCAGCGAAAGCTGATCTGATCGAAGCTAAATTCTTTTCTTGCATTGGCCCTTTTTTATCCTCATCAAAAGAACAGCCAAAATCCTGCATGATTTCCTGTTTTAACCGCTGGTAATCTTCTTCACTGAATCCCAGCTGGTTTTGAGAAATTTGTCTTAGCTCTTCATTTTGCTGCTTCAGCTGTTTTAACAAATCAATTTGAGCCGAAGGAGAAACAGCCGGATTCTCATCAAGATTCCGGCCGCTTTTCTTTAGATAACTTTGAGCATTGATCGCTGAAATGGTCCGTGATTTTCGTTGATTCAGCACCTGTTCCATCAGCGCTTCTTTTTCTTTATTCTTTTTCATGGATCTGTCCTCTACTTTGCCTTGATTGCCTGAATCAAAGCCTCATTTACTTCTTCCATCAAAACAAACTTGGATTGCAAAAGGCATCGCTGAACAAATTTCAACCCATCAAAATAACCTTCCGCGTACTTATCACGATGACGCCAATCGCTGCAGCTTCTGATTTCCTCCTGAATGATCTTTTCTAAAGCACAGAGGTTATTGCGATTCATTTCTGCTTGTTCTTGATATCTGGAAATCGCCTCTTGATGACCTTGCCGATAATATCCGCGGTGTCGATCCAGATATAAATGATCTTCTACGGCATCCATAAAATAGTCATAACGGGAATGATAGTGGGAATGCCTCCTGCGAACCGTTCTGGAAATCGATGAAATTCTTTTTTTTGACTTCAGTCCCTGATTCAGCTCCCCTTGGATCATGTCTTTCAGATCATCATATCCGTTCTTTTTAGCCTCTTCATTAATGGATTCACGAACCATTCGGCCAAATTCATTAATCGAGCTATTAATAAAATGGTCATCATTCAAATGTTTTTCAAACAAAGTGTCCAAAAAATCATAATCTTCTTTTTTACGATTTGTCATTCACATCCCCCGCCTTTGCCCGCATCGCTTCCAATGTTCCTTCTTTAACCAAACCGTCTTTTTTTAATAGCGCTTCCAAAGTAGACATATCCGCCGATAGATTCAGGAAATCTTCTTCACACAGTGTAGAAGAAATTGTTTTCATCGCTTCATTGATCAAAATGATCGTTTTAATCAAACGCTCTTCTGACTTTTGAAACTCCTCGTGATGCTGGGCACTGCTAGTCAAGTTCTTATAGTTTTCTAAAATATCCAATAAAATCGGAAGATAGTATTGATACAGCTTGTTAAGTTTTGGACGGTTATCAGGAAATTTCTGTTCGATCATTGCAATGTGTTTCAGCAAAGCACAAGTCTGATAAAGCCCATTGGTAATCTGTTCATTGCTGATTTCTATATTTAGCTGATTGATTTTTTCGATATACTTCTCCGCAGTCATTTCTGCTGAGGTATATGAATCTTCGTCCCTGTGCTGATCAGACCTTTCCTTTTGGCCTTCTTTCGCAAATTGAAGCACCATTTTCATAATCGTGTCATACATTTCCGGATAATTCCGGCCAAATTCATCTAAGGTCGCAATATTTTCGTTTTCCAGCGTGATATAAAGCTCCTTAAGGGATGTATAAACTCCTTTTTCCGGTCTTAAAAAGACCGTTTCAATAATCGGAAGCTTTTCATTCTGATTAAAATATTCTGTCATTTTTTCATCAACAAGCTGCTGATCCCGTGCATTCAGCCGTATTCTTTTTTTACGCAAAGATGAATGAGAATTCACAGGACGCGAAAACGGAGCAGTTCCTGTCGTTCCAGCATTTTTAAAAAAGGTCCGGATAATCACTGCAAACAGAATCAGCGGGATTACCATACCAAAAGTCAAAGGAGTAAAAATGACCAAGACAATCAGCCAAAATACCCAATTCTTTTGCATCGGCATATTCCCCCTCACTGTAAGCTATTATAGCATGATTCAGAGCTCTTTCAAATCGATTTTTACCGGCCTTTTTTTCGAAAAGAATAAGAAGCAATCTGCTATTAACGATCTTCCCCACGTTCTTAGCGCTTTATCTTGACATTTTGCAATCCTCTCGGTAAATTAACCTTAAAAGAAGGGAGCGCCTCCTATGATCACAATCAAAGACATTGCCCTTAAAACAAAATTGTCTTCTGCCACGGTATCCCGGATTCTCAATCATGATCCAACCTTAAAAGTTCCTGAAACCACCCGTAACCGTGTACTAGAAGAAGCCCGGCGGATGGGATACATCAAAAGAAAATTCAATCGAAGAAGCACATACCGACCTATGAAAATAGGAATCGTCCAATGGTATACCATGGAAAAAGAATTACAGGACCCCTTTTACCTTGCAATCCGAATTGCCACTGAAAACACCCTGCATCGCAGCAATGTTGAAATTATCCGGCATTTTAAAGATGAAACTTCAAAAGGAGAACTCGCCTCGGTAGATGGACTTATTTGTATTGGAAAATTCAGCCGTGAAGAAATTGCAGAATTTCGTAAAATTACTGATCATGTAATTTTTATTGACATGAACATGGATCGAATTTATGTCAACAGCCTGGTCCTTGATTTTCGTAACGCCGTCTTTGATGCACTCAATTATCTTACCTCGCTGGGACATAAAAAGATTGGCTTTCTTGGTGGAATTGAAATGACTTCTGACCAAAATCGATATCCCGACTCTCGACGTTATTTTTTCCAAGAATACTGTCAAAATCATGGATTGGTTTACAAGCGTTATGTCAAGGAAGATGAGTTCACCATCGAATCAGGATATCGGATGATGAAAGAAATGATTCTTTCTAAAGATTTACCAACAGCCATTTTTGCAGCAAGTGATTCCATTGCTTTGGGTGCAATGCGGGCACTTTTTGAGTATCACTATCGTATTCCCCAGGATATTTCTCTTCTTGGTTTTAACAACGATCCATCCAGTGCTTTTACAAACCCTCCTTTAACAACGATTCATGTTCCTTGCGAAAAAATGGGAGAGATCGCAGCGATGACGATGCTGGAAATGCGCTCTCAAAAAAAAGTATATCCACGGCGCATTACTGTTCCATGTGAGTTGGTCATTCGACAAAGCTGCGCATCAATCAAATAAAATAAAAACGATCTTATGATAAGTACCCCAAATCCTAGACAACTGGAAGAAGGGGTATTTTTTTGAAGTATTCATGGAAATATAAATTGGAAAGTGTTCCCTATCACCCATACTAGACATGTATAACGATGAGATTGTCTCATACAATTTATCGTTACATCCAAACTTTGAACAAATAATCGATATGCTCGATAAAGCATCCGAAAAATATAGTAGTTGCAGCGGGTTGATATTACATTCGGATCAAGGTTGCCAATACCAACACCAGGCAACCATCAACAAGCTAAAAGAAAGAGGAATCCTTCAATCAATGTCCCGTAAAGGCAATTGCATTGATAATTCAATTATGGAATCATTCTTTAGAAGGCTTATGAATGAAATGTATTATGAATCAACATACAAAATGTTTGAAGAATTCTCTAAAGCCATTGATAAATATATAAACTACTATAATAACGAAAGAATCCAATCTAAAACAAAATGGACGTCTCCTGTAAAATACAGAGAAACATCCACGATTCAAACAATCAATGATACAATAGAACCAATTAACAAATTCATACATGTCTAGGAAATTAGGGACATATCATCCATCAGAATGCAAAATAAGATCGCTTTTTATTCAGGAATCATACTGAGACGGGACAATTTTTTATTTCTTTTTGAAAACAAATTCAGATATTGAATTGATCTATAAAAACCCAAGTGGCATCACATCATCTAAAGACACATAAAATGAATAGCCCCTTCAGCTTTTTTGTTCATTCGTCATTTAAAGCAATTGCTGGTTTCGTTGTTTCTTGCTTATTTAACCATCTTTTCAAAAGCATTCTGAGCTGCATTTTGCTCCGCCTTTTTCTTTGAATTTCCTTTTCCGCTCCCTAAAATAATTCCATCCATAATTACCTGAACTTCAAATTCGGGACGATTACTTGGGCCGCTGACATGCACGACCTCATAGCTGACACTTTTTCTAAGATCTGCCTGAACATATTCTTGAAGCTTGGTTTTGAAATCGACTTGCAGATGCTGTTCAGGATTTTTCAATAAAGGCAAGATAACCTCACCAAGCAAATGGTCGATAGGAGCCATCCCTTCTTCCAGATACAATGCTCCCAAAAGAGCCTCAAACATATCTGCCAAAATAGAATCCCGATCACGACCTCCGGTTTTTTCTTCACCAACGCCCAACTTTATGAACTGGTTAAGCTGCAGCTGACGAGTATAGCTAGCCAGCGCTTCTTCACAGACCAGCTGTGCTCTTAAGGTCGTCATTTTTCCTTCACTCAATGGATGAGGCAACCGCATCAATTGATTGGACACCCAAAGTTGCAACACTGCATCCCCCATGAATTCCAGACGTTCATTATCGTGTTTAGCCTGTTTATGTTCATTTAAATAGGAAGAATGCACAAAAGCCTGATCGATCAAATCCATTTTTTTTACCGTAATTCCACGGTTTTTCAGCCAATTCTGTACTTCCATCTTGTTTCTCCTTTCCAATTTAAACCGCTGAGTTCTCATTTAAAATAGTCAAGCTCTCAATACAATGCCGATATTGTGGATTGTCCGAATGCGCTAAGATCCACATTGCATCTTTTTTAGCTGTTTCAATAATTCTCGTGTCTTCAAACAGATTTCCTAAAATAAAACCTGGCAAACCGCTTTGCCGTACTCCCAGAATATCACCAGGCCCTCTGAGTTTCAAGTCTTCCATTGAAATTTGAAACCCATCATGGCAATCAACCAAAATCTGCAGACGTTTTAAAGAATCCGCATCCTGTGTCCCACTCAGTAAATAACAATAACCTTGCCGACTCCCTCGCTGGACTCTTCCTCGCAGCTGATGCAGACTGGAAAGACCAAATCGATGAGCATCATAAATGATCATGGTCGTTGCATTCACTACATTGACCCCGACTTCCACGACCGTTGTACTAATCAGAATCTGAATTTCATTCGCTTCGAATTGTTGCATGACCTTCTCTTTTTCTTCACTACTCATCCTTCCATGCAAAAATCCAACATGAATATCGTTTCCTAATGCCTGATTGATCTGTAAGGCGGCATCCGTTACAGAATACGCATCAAAATGTTCGCTTTCTTCAATCGCGGCGCAAACAACATAAATCTGTTCCCGCTGTGCCAGCTTCTTTTTTAATTCCGATACAATGGGAAAAATACTGTTTTGCCGAATTAATCGAGTTATAACCGGCTTTCGCCCTTTTGGCATCGTTTTAATCGTTGAGATATCCATATCTCCATAAAGCGTATTGGCTAAAGTACGCGGAATCGGCGTCGCACTCATTAATAAAAAATCTACTTTTTGTCCCTTTGCTTTTAGCTTTCGGCGCTGTTCTACCCCAAAACGATGCTGTTCATCTGCAACCACTAAACCAAGGTCAGAAAAAATGACTGAATCTTGAATCAGTGCATGGGTCCCAATCAGAATATCGATTTCATGACACCGCAATTTTTCAAGAATTTCTTTTTTTCGTATCGGCGAAAGTGCTGAATACAGAACTTCAATCCGTACTGGAAATGTGCCTGCTAGGGAAAGAAAGCTTTCATAATGCTGACGAGCAAGAATTTCTGTCGGAGCCATCAATGCAGCTTGTTTTCCTGCCAACACACAAGCAGCCATAGCAACCCAGGCAACTGCTGTTTTACCGCAGCCAACATCTCCCTGAACCAACCGAAGCATCATTCGATTACTTCGTAAATCCTGTACAATTTCATCGATAACCTGCAACTGATCTTCTGTACATTCAAACGGAAGCTCATCGATCAAAGCTAAAACTTGAGTCAAATCAATCTTTTTTCCTTCAATATATTCGACCCCTTTTTCCTGATTACGAAGACCCTGAACAGCCAAATGAAAACGCAAAAATTCTTCATATTTTAAAGTTCGACGTGCTAGTTCTACTTCTCGCATCGAACGCGGAAGATGAATACAGCGAAGCGCAGTCCATCGATTCATTAACTGATATCGTACAATCAATTCATCAGGAACAAAATTATGCAAGGATTCCTGAGAAGCCAATAAAACTTTTTTTATCAATGCTCTTAATGAACGCTGTTGAATGCCTTCTTTCAGCGGATAAACAGGAATGATTCCTAATTGCTCGTTCAGCGGTTTAGCATTAGTTTGTAAAGCGGTAATACGATGATGCCCCTCGAATCGGCCAATGATAGTCAGCTGCGATCCCACCTGCAAGCGCTGAGTCCATGGACGGTTAAAAATCGTCACTTCAAAAAGCTGATCTTCCGTTTCAATCTGAAAGCGGGTCATAGAACGATTCTTTCCAAAGCGCACTGAACGCGGATAAGTCATCAATCGTCCTTCAAAGATTACTTTCTCTTTTTCTTTCCATTCATTCATCGGTTTCTTGACCATCTCTTCATAACGGAATGGATAAAGCGTAAGCACCTCTTCACTATTATGCAAGCCATATCGTTCCGCTAATTCGATCTGTTTCGGTGTGCATCGGCATTCTTTCAGTGTCATTGTCATAAATTCACCTTGTTTTCATTATACTTCAACTTTTTCTCCTTGCCAAGCAACTGGCAATCAACCGTATAAGACTGCTGAATAACGCTTAAATGTAGTTTTCCACTAAGTTATCCACAATTTGTTGAAAACTTAAGCAAGACAGAAAAAAAGATTCCCTTTCGGGAATCCTAAATAAGTTTATTCAACTCCGAAAATAAAACTGTATACTGGCTGCTGACCTTGCTGAAGATCGATTTCCACATCAAAATGCTCAGTAATATAACTTTCAAGAGCACGGCATTCATCTTCTGAAGCATCTTCTCCTGCAATAACCGTAATTAATTCTGAGTCTTCATCAATCATAGCCTCCAATAAACGGTAACAGGCTTCCAACTTAAAAGGAGTTGAAACAAGAATATTCTTCTCAAACATTCCCATGTAATCGCCTTCTTTGATCTTAAGGCCTTCAAATGTTGTATCTTTAATCGCATAAGTTACCTGGCCCGTTTTGACATGCTGGATTGCTTCGGTCATTTCGGCTAGATTTTCTTCTACCGATACTTCCGGATTAAACATAATACAAGCACTCAAGCCTTGTGGAATCGATTTGGTCGGAAGAACATGAATGTCCTGCCCTTCCAGCACCTCTGCTGCTTGCTGTGCTGCTAAAATGATATTGGAATTGTTCGGAAGCAGAAAAATATGACGTGCACGTACATGCTGGATAGCAGCAACGAAATCCTCCGTAGATGGATTCATTGTCTGCCCACCAGAAATAACTTCATCACAGCGGAATTCTTTGAATAAAGATTTCAGCCCTTCGCCGGCAGCACAGGTGATCAAAGCATACTCTTTCAATTCTTTGGGTTGCTCACCCATAGCTTTTAAATGCTCCTTCTCCGGTGCTACACCACCCTGAATCGTACTATGCTGTTCCTGCATATTTTCAATTTTCAATTTTATAAATTCACCATAACGCTGAGCTAAATTCAATGCATCTCCTGGCGTCAGTGTATGCACATGAACCTTTACCAAATCCTCATCTTGAACAACAACAATGGATTCTCCTAAACGAGCCAAGGCATTTCTTAATTTATCTTCAGTAAAAATCACTTGGCCTTTTTCCGAAAGCCGAACAATAAATTCTGTGCAATACCCAAATTCATCATTTTCAATTTCCATTGCAGCCGCAGCCGTTTTGCTTTCTGACTGTTCAAGCTGAAATGGTCGTCCCTCCAAAGCAGCCTGGAACCCTTCAAAAATAACCAACAGACCTGCACCACCTGAATCTACCACACCGACTTCTTTTAAAACAGGCAAAAGCTCAGGGGTATGCTCAAGGGAATCTTTAGCGAAAAGGATCAGCTGATCCATATATTCTTTGATCGTACAATCCGGGTTGTTTTTTACATAATCTCGAGCATAGAAGCTGGATTCACGGATTACCGTCAAAATGGTTCCTTCAACAGGACGCATCACGGCTTTGTAAGCCACTTCAGCTCCTTTTACGAAAGCATCTGCAAACTCAGAAACACTAATTTCATTTTTCCCTTCTATGGACTGATAGAATCCTCGAAAGATCTGTGAAGTGATTACACCTGAATTTCCACGTGCTCCCATCAGAAGGCCTTTTGACAGCGTTTTTGCAAGCAGGCTCAGCTGATCGGTACACGCATCGACAGCTGCTTTGACTCCAGAAGAGAAGGTCATTGACATGTTTGTACCAGTGTCACCATCTGGCACAGGGAAAACATTCAGAGCATCAATTTCATGGTGCTGATTGCTCAAGTTTGCAGCCCCGCTCAACAACATTTCTTTAAATGTGATTCCATTTAATGTTTTCATGATTCCCTCCAATTAGCCTATCACTTTGACTCCTTGGACGTAAACATTGACAATGATGGAATCAAGTTCCAACGTTTTCTCCAAGATATATTTCACTTTTTTCTGGACTTCCAAAATGACTTCAGAAATTTTTACACCGAAGCTGATTATGATATACAGATCAAGTTCAAGCCCTTTTTCTGTTTTGCGCACAACTACTCCTTTCGAGTAATTTTCTTTTTTGAGCAGCTCAGCCAAACCGTCTTTTACCAGTTTTTGGCTGGCCATTCCGACAACACCGTAACATTCACTGACAACTCCTCCAGCAAGAGCGGCAATGGCGTCCTGTGAAATATTGATGTTTCCCAGGTTTGTTACTCTTTCGATTGACATAAGTTTTCCTCCTTAACCTTAACTATTATAACAATATTCCTGTTTTCTTCAACTTTTGTGTTGGAATTTTCATATTCACCCGGTCAATCCTCTTGATTTTGTCCCGAATTTTCTTCTGATTGAGCTTTTTCTTCTGCATTTTCTGCTTCTTCCGCTTCTTTTTGAGCCTGTTCTTCTGGACAAAGGCTGGTATAAGGATTCCCCGACATCTCATCAATATAGATGCAATTTTTCTTTTGTGGCAAAGCAGAAGCCACCTCATTGTATCGATTCAACACGGAAATCGAATAGAAGCTACCATACACCTCATTTCCATCTTGCATGATGCACAAGATCGCACAGTCATCATAGCTAAAGGAAATTTGATGAATTTCAGAAATCATCTCGATTTTTTCCGGATTAACTTTTTTTAATGCTTTTGCCAGCTGCTGAATCTGCGAAAGCTCACCCTTTTCCATCTCTTCTTCCGTCAGCGCCGCATCAAATCCTATGATCAATGGAAGCCGGCTCAAAAGAAAGGAAAGCTCATCAGTCATTTCAATCAGCTCCCCTTCCGCGGTAAGAATTTCTGGGATCGTTAAATATCGGTATCCCACCAATTGTTTTTCTTCTACCTCAATCTCCACTACGCCGGCATCATTTTGGTGGATGGATATGGAGTCAATCAACGGATGGTTCTGAGCTGTTTGTCGAATTAAACTTTCAAATAAAAATAAACTGCGGGAATTTTCATTGATTCCCGTTAGCTTCAGGATCTCATCCTCCTGCAGCCAGCGATTTCCGCGAATTCGAATTCCCTGAATCTTAGAACGATCTGAACTGAGATAAACGGCAAAAATCAACAAAAAGCCACTAAGCATCGCTGCCAGAAAGATTCTGAAACGCATTTTCTTAAACTGTGAACGAAGCAAAGCACGTCGATGTTCTTCAAAGACGCGATCCACCGAAGAAACAGCTTGATCAGATTGCTTTTTGTGCTTTTTCATCTCCAGTTAAACTTCTCCACTTCCATGATCAGTTCTATTGCGTATTTTTCTTTCACCTTTTTTTGAATCTCTTCTACCAGTGCTAAAAAGTCTTCAGCCTGAGCATTGCCTACATTGACAATAAAATTAGCATGTTTTTCTGAAATCTTAGCCCCGCCAATCTGTTTGCCCCGCCATCCTAATTCTTCAATATATTGCCATGCCGGCCGTTCTGTAGGATTACGGAAGACACTTCCGGCACTTGGATAATCCAATGGCTGAGAGTCCAACCGCCGATGCCGACGGTTTTCCATCAATTCTCTGATTTCTTTTGGATCGGCTTTTTGAAGTTTCATGCGAACTGCTAAAATGATCCAATCAGGATGATCATGAAACACGGAATGCCGATAACTAAACTGACAAGCCTCTTTGCTGATCCATTCACAGCGTCCTTCTCGTAAAACGAACACTTCCTGAATGACATCGGATAAACTGCTTTTATAAGCGCCCGCATTCATAAAGGTTACACCGCCTACAGTTCCCGGAATACCACTGGCAAACTCCAGCCCAGCTAACCCATGCTTGACCATTTCATAGGACAACGCAATGATTGAACAGCCAGCTTCTGCATAACATTCCTCATGATCAAAATAAAAATCAGTAAACGTACGATCCAAACGAATCACCACACCATCAAAACATTCGTCTGAACAAAGAAGGTTGCTTCCTTTTCCAATCACTTTATAAGGCAGATGGGCCTCCTGAATCTCACGGACGATCTGAGTCAGAGCCAAAGTTGTCCGAGGATATACAACAAATCGTGCCATGCCGCCAATGCGAAGCGTAGTCATGGTCTTAAACGAAACTTGTTCGGCAACCTCACCGTACTGTTCCAGTTCGCTTTTCAAATCCATCATCATTTTCTCATTCCTTTTAACTCCTGAATCCAAGTCAGTATATTCTCACAGGCATCAGGCCGACCACACAAACCTGCCTGAACCGACATTTCCCGCAACTGAATTGGATTTTCAAGTATATCCTCTATTTTGGAAACAATCGCTTGTTCTGTCAAGTCTTTTTCTTCAATCATGACCGCCGCCTTTTTTGCGGCAAGAGCCTGAGCGTTTTTGACCTGATGATTATTCGGGACATAAGGACTAGGAATAATAATACTAGGCATTCGCATCGCCGTCATTTCAGCAGCAGTCGTCGCACCGCCTCTTACAACACAAAGCGTCGCATTGATCATCATGTTGCACCCGTCAATATAAGGAACAACACGAAGATTCTCAGCAAGGGCTATATCAGAGCTGAATTCTTCATAATGACTTCGTCCGGTCACATAAAGCACCTGATAAGGTTTTCCAGCCATCATTTTTAAAGCCCCCTTCATGACTTCATTTACACTCTGCGAACCCAGGGATCCCATCACGATAATAACCAAAGGACGATTAGGGTCCAATCCCAATTGTCGAACAAGTTTTGGATTGCGTTGAACTTTCGCAGCCTCACTAGCTCGAGGATTTCCCAATATCCGGATTTTATCAGAGGGAAACTGGGAACGATTTTCTTCGTAACATCCAACTACAGCATCAGCAAAACGTGACAAAAAACGATTGGCTTTTCCAGCATAAGAGTTCTGTTCATGAAGCATTGTAGGAAGATGGGCACGATGCGCAGCCAAGATAACAGGGACGCTGATATAATTTCCAAATCCCAAGACTATATCTGGCTTTTCTTTTTTTATCAGCTGGATACAAGCTTGATAAGCACGAAAAAGACGCCAGCTGGAAAGCAGTTTATGAAACGGTCCGCCATTCATTCCACTTACCTGAATTGGGCTGAATCGGTATCCAGCATGAGGCACTTCTTGTGCTTCCATTCGGTCCGCAGAACCGACAAACAAAATCGAAGAATCTGGCTCGATTTTTTTTATTTCGTTCGCTAGCGCTAACGCCGGGTAAATATGCCCGCCGGTGCCACCAGTTGCGATCAGATAACGCATTCTTTTCACTCCTTAATTTTTTTTATTATAACACAGGATGCAGCACCTTAGGAGGATTTTATTGCACTCATGATAAAGCCAAAAGAAGCCATCATCATAATCAAACTGCTTCCTCCATAAGAAAGAAATGGCAATGTAATACCGGTTACTGGAAACAAGCCCACCACTACCCCAAGATTGATCAAAACCTGAATCGTAAACAAACTGGTAATTCCAATAACCACATAACAATGAAACAAATCCTGACAGCGAAGCGCAGCCCGTAAGCATTCCACTACCAGCAATAAATAAACCAAAATAATCAAGGAAGCTCCAATCCAGCCTAGCTCCTCCGCACAAATAGCAAAGATAAAATCAGTCTGAGGTTCTGGTAAATAAAAATGTTTCTGCATTGACTGATTTAATCCGACACCCAACAGTCCTCCTGGAGCAATCGCATAATAACTCTGAATGATTTGAAATCCACTACCCAGTGGATCACTCCAAGGGTTTAAAAAAGCCGTAATTCGGGCAAGACGATACGGAGCTGCCAAGATCAGTCCCGCCAATCCTACAGCAGCCAGTATTCCGATACGAAAAAAATATTTAAAAGGAGCTCCAGCAGCTAAAATGATGACAACAACACTGCATACCATAACTAAACCGCTGCCAAAATCAGGCTGTAACAAAATCAATCCGAATCCAAGCAATGGAATTCCAAGCGGGACAATAAAATCTTTCAGCTTTTGGATTCGCTGTTTTTGAGCCAGAATATCTGAAACACTGAAAATACAGGCCAATTTAAAGAATTCTGAAGGTTGAACTGAAAAGGAACCAATCCCGAACCAGCTTCTTGACCCATTCCTGGCAATTCCGATTCCTGGAATCAATACTAAAATTAACGAAACAAAAGAAAGCATCAGCCAAAGTCGATGATGTTTTCGAATAAAATCCAAAGAAAGCCGAGACGTTAATGCCATGGTCAAAAAACCAATTCCAGCAAATAAAAGCTGACGTACAATAAAATGATAAGGATCATCATATTTCATTGTTGCCCATAAATAAGAGCTAGAAGCAACCATAACAATTCCTGTCAGAATCAGGGCCATGATTTCCAAACAAAGCAGCCGGCATTTCGGATGAAACATAAAAAAATCACCCCATATCAGTATATGAGATGATCAGCAATTTCATTTCGTTTCCAATTCTTTTCCAAACCGTTTCATCAAAGATTCTGCCGTCATCCATATCAACAGGGGATTGATCAAAACAAGAAAAGGAAGATAAGTCAAAATAGGAACAGGACCAGTGAACAAAAGCGGAGCCAGAAATTCAGTAAAAGTATATTCCAGAAAAAACAAAATCAAATATTCCAGAAGACAAACTATAAAATAAAGAATTCCTCGAATGCTTTTCATACTAAAAACTGATCTTGTTATGAATTAACTTTCCAAGAATCTGAATGCCCTTCTGCTGGATTTCTTCATCACTGAATTCGATTGGTGCCATCGTTTCATTTTCCGGTTTTAGAATCATCTTGTTTTTCTTAAAAAAGACTCGTTTTAAAGTAACTTCTTCATTTTCCAGCAGGATCACTCCGATGTCCCCATTCTCAAGTGTAGATTGCTGCCGACAGTAAACACGATCACCTTCCAGGATACGCGCATTTTTCATTGAATCACCCACTACATCCAGATAAAAATAAATTCCTGAACCAGTTTCCGATTCCGGAACATATTCATACCCTGAAATATTTTGGTAGGCTAACAACCCATATCCTGTTTTTACGGTTCCAACAACCGGAACTTTTTTTTGCGGCACCATGATCTCGCTCAGATTTTCATTACAAAAAACATCCAATGGAACATGGTAATGCTCAGCAATCCGTCCAATAACCGGCATACTGGGAATCGAAGTGCCGTCTTCCCATTTCTGGATGGTCGTAAAAGAACGATATCCTAAATGTTCTGCCAGCTCATCCTGAGATTCTCGATTCAAATGCCGCAGACATCGCAAGTTTTCTTTAAAAAACACCACTCATCACCCGGATTTATTATACTTGAAAAATCTTCTATTGCCAAGCGTAAAACCTGGATTTTTTCTTTGAAAAAATGAATAGAAAACAAGTTGAACTTGAATCATCATCAATTATAATAAAAGAGGAATCAAATCAATGAACTGGTTTCTTCTGATTTATTTTTCGCTATCGATTAGATAGGCCGATCCGCTTTTATCCTTCTAAGACGAAAGCATCTGATAACAGAAAGGAAGTGAAATTTTGTGCAGCTGTCTTTATTTGGAAGATAGACTTTATTATGAACTTCAATCTTCTCTAAAACAATCTTCCTTTTTGATTTCAGCCCCGCAAGAGCAATCATCCCTAAAAAAAATCTATCCAGGCCAGAAAATGTTGGTCTGGACGTCAAGTAATGCACTTCAAATTCTGCGTTGGGGATATCAAAAATGGAATCACAAAGGACGAGTTCTTCACGCACGATGGGAAACCGCCGGAACTTCTATTTTTTTCCATCAAAATCACAGTCGTCGCGGTATTTTGTGTGTCAGTGGTTATTTTGAATGGAGTACACAAAAGGAACAATACTATTTCCATCGTCAATCTCCGCTTTATCTTGGCATCCTTTATAATGATCAAGGTGAATTTGTAATCCTTACGGTCGCAGCGATGATGCCTTATCAACGAATTCATCCACGGATGCCTGTTGTTTTTTCAAGACAGCAGGCTTACGATTTTCTTGAGCATCAACCAATTAAAAAAGAAGCTTTGGATCTCCATGTTTCAAAAGTCCAATAGCTTCTTTTTCATTCCTGAAACAAACTATCATTATAACTGATTTTTAAATGTTCATATGCTTTATGTGTCGCAGTACGGCCTCGCGGTGTTCGATTGATAAACCCAATTTTGATCAGATAGGGTTCATAGACATCTTCCAGTGTCATGGGTTCTTCACTGATTGCACTAGCCAAAGCTTCCAATCCCACCGGGCCTCCTTTAAACCTCTCAATAATTCCACGAAGATAACGAAGGTCCACCTCATCTAAGCCAAGATGATCTACTTTCAGCCGATCTAAAGCCTGCTGCGTAATGGCTCGATTAACATGTCCATCATTGAGCACTTGGGCAAAATCACGCACCCTACGAAACAAGCGATTGGCGATTCGCGGAGTTCCCCGTGAACGACGGGCAATTTCTACAACTGCATCATCATCGGCTGGAACCTTCAATACCCCCGCTGTACGGGCTACAATGCTGGTCAGCTGCGCCTCGGTATAGTACTCCAATTTAGAAACGATTCCAAATCGATCACGAAGAGGCGCAGTCAGATCTCCAGCCCGAGTGGTTGCTCCGACCAAGGTAAACGGTGGCAGGTCCAAACGAATCGATCTTGTTCCTGCATCCTTGCCAACCACAATATCAATACAAAAGTCCTCCATGGCCGGATAAAGAACTTCCTCTACCACTTTGGGCAATCGATGAATTTCATCAATAAACAACACATCTCCTGGTTCCAATGAAGATAAAATTGCCGCCAGATCACCGCTTCTTTCAATGCTTGGGCCACTGGTAGCACGCACCTTTCCTCCCATTTCATTAGCTAAAATATATGCCAGTGTGGTTTTCCCCAGTCCTGGAGGACCATATAGCAGCACATGATCCAAAGTTTCATGGCGCTGTTGAGCAGCCTGAATAAATACTTTTAAATTCGCCTTTAAATCATCCTGACCGACGTAATCACTCAGCCGCTGCGGACGTAACGAAGCATCTTCATCCTGCACGGTTTCTTCTGCACTGAGTATTCGATCCATTTGTTATCCTCCTATCGTTTAAAAGAAAGCAGGTACTGCAGTCCCAGCTTGACATATTCATCCGTTGTTTTATCAGGAAATCCAGTGAGGTATTTCAGCACCTGCGTGCATTCATTTTGTTTATATCCTAGAGCTTTAAGTGCGTCCAAAGCATCTTCCATCTCACGACTGCTTCCCACGTTTGAATCAGGTGCACTGCTGACCAGTTTCCCTTTGAGATCCAGAATGATCTGTGAAGCCGTCTTTGCCCCTATTCCCGGCATGCTTTTAATAAATGCAATGTCCTGTTGTTCGATTGCTGTAATCAGTGCGTCATAGGAGGCTTTTCGAAAAATCCCCAAAGCGGTTTTAGGCCCCAGTCCTTTTACAGAGATCAGTTTGATGAACAATTCCTTTTCCGGTCGGCTTAAAAAACCATACAACGAATTCTCATCTTCACGAAGATGCTGATAAGTATAAATCTGTACCGGCATGGATAAACTTAGCATTTCCGGTTTCGCAAAATTAATTTCATAACCAATTCCCGCCGCTTCCACCACAATGCTATCCTGATTGATCATTTCAACGGTTCCTTTAATATACGCAATCATCCTATCACCGAGATTTATTTTACCATAGAATGCTAAAAAACCAAAGCATACAACTAAAAAACAACATCGTCCGCTGATTTTCTCTTTCAGCTTTTCCAAATGCAGAATGCTTTTTTGCTAATTGGTAATCAATCATGCAGAATTTCTTAGTTATGGTATACTTAATTTAACAGATATTCTTTTAGAAAGAAAAAATTAACGAAACAATGGAAGTGGATTGCCGCTTTGATTGTTGGAACTACCTTATTAGGATGCACTTCCTTTGAAATGTCAGGCAATCTGGAAAGCACAATTTCAGCAAATTCATTGACGTAGGCCTTAGAAACAAAACTGGTGCCAGTGGTGTTTTAACCTGCTTGTCAAGATCCAAGAAGAAGGACTCAAATTGACTTATCAAGAAGATAATTTCAAAATTACAGCTCAGACTCTCAACCAGAACAGATCGTTCCAAGTAGAAATGGAATCTGAAAAAACTATGAATTACAACACCAAAAAGCCGATGAACAGAAATCCGCCCTTTTGCATGCAGCATATTTTATTTATACCGGCCCTGTCCACCATTTGCTTCAAGCTGGACTGATTGCTAAACAAGGAGCACTTTTGGTCCCATTTGGGGCTATCAGTTTTCCTGTTGCCGGTGGGCCCCACATTCACTATCTTGCCAGTAATGTAACCAAAGCTCATTATGGAGCCCTTCCTAACCCCATATCAAACCTGTGGTAAAGATCATGGAATATCATCTGGACAACTAGGTTATTTTTTTGATTGAGGGCTCCCAAACAATTATCAGCACATGCTATAGCGATAATAGACCTTATTCGCTGCATGCCATGAATAAACAAGCTTCTTTATATCTTAACGAATCAGTACTGTTAAAAAAGAAGACCAATGGTTTATCGTCTTTTCCAACGTACAGATTCTAAAAGAATTAGTTTCTTTTAATATTTATTGCAGATATTAAAAAAGATCTTGTACAAGATCTCAGAGTGTTGACAAAATAGATCGACAGACAATTATTTATCTGATAAAATAAAAAAGGCAGGAAAGGACTTTATAAACCCAAAAATTGTCAACTTTTCTGCCTTTTATATTGTCAAAATGGTATAATTCAAGAGGGTTTTATTATTCTGTAATAGCTAGCTTCTTGCTAATAGAAAAAAAGAAGTTGCCTTCTTTTTGATTCTTGTCTAAAAGCATCTTCCATTTTTCTCAGTTGTCATCCTGACTTTTATAATTCACCCAATTAAACAAAATCACTTTGCATGAATTGGCGAAAGATTGTTGATATTTTTATTCTTTTCTTTGCAAAGATCAATCAGCTGGCATTCTGCACAGCATGGTTTTTTAGCCTTGCAAAAATATCGGCCAAAAAAGATAAACAAATGATGCGCGTGGCTCCATTGATTCTTAGGAATTTTCTTCATCAATTTTTTTTCCACCGTATACACGTCATCTGCTGGTGCAGCCAGTCCCAGCCTTTTACTGATTCGTTCCACATGAGTGTCTACCGCTATCGCCGGAACATTGAAACAAACCGATAAAATTACATTAGCACTTTTTCTTCCCACACCAGGCAGTGTTAATAATTCTTCCATTGTTTGAGGCATGACCCCATTAAAATCCTTGGTGATCTTCTGGGCCATCGCCTGAATGCTTTTCGCTTTGTTATGATACAACCCGATCGTTCGAATACATTCTTCAATCTCATTCAAAGAGGCTTCCGCCATGGCTTGAGGGGTTGGATAACGGCTAAATAAGTTAGGCGTCACCTTATTGACGGATACATCGGTGGCTTGTGCCGACAAAACAACAGCCACAGCCAATTCAAAAGGATTGCGATGATTCAATTCACAATGGGCGTCCGGAAACTGTTCCGACAAGGTAGTCAAAATGCGTTCAATGTTCAAGATGCTTCCCCTTTTCTATCATTGCAGCCGTATATCCTTTCTGTGTCCAGGCTTCCAAGATCGTTGCAATATAATGAAAACCTAGTTTTTTATATAGGCTCGCTTCTTTTAAAGCGTACAAGATCAATTTGCTGTCATAACAATGAAGCCAATCCGCCAAATTTTCCATCTCATTCGGGGTTAATGGACGACCAAATTCACTTTCAAAAACATCATAAAGTGATTGATTGACAGCCCGCTCACTTTTGGCAACCTCCGCTTCAAACAAACCGCTCAGATCAAATTGAAGACCCTCGCTGCCTGCCCGGATCTGCAAATACTGTTTGGCACATAGAAGTCCAATTGCGCGATCAACTGCTTCTTGTTTCATCGCACTGAGCTTTACCAGTTTTTCTGTGGACAAGATCTGATGATGCTCAGTAGCATGATTGATCAACAGTACAAGTATCCCCTCTTCGCTGCTTAAATTAAGATGCTGATAATTTTCAAGAATCCAGTTTGCTTTGTTGATATAAGAATGCTGATACCACTTTCCCATGTGAATTACACTACTTTCTTTCTATAGGTTAAAACCACTTCCAGAGAATCATAGTCCAAAAGGATCTCAGTTTGTGAATTTTCCAAGACGATGGCTGGCTGCTCATGAAACCACCCTAATGAAAAGGTCCAGTCAGTTAATCCCAATTCCTTTGCAGCCTTCTGAACTTCTTCTTCTTTAAAACTGCTCAGTTCTCGCTGAGCTAATAAATTCAGCTCCCGATCATACCAAATGATCCATTCTTTTCCTTGATAACGGACCTGAGCCACATAAACTGTTTCATTCAGCTGATAACGATTTAGAAATTGAAATTCTTCTGCTTCAACTAGTTTCATCATTTGTCGAGTGATTTTCTGCTCCTCAGAATAGGTTTTCAAATAAGGACCAAGAAATGTGTTCGCTGAAAAAAACAAGACCGATAAAGCGAACAGAAGCGTTAGAAACAGCGTTGTTCCCACCGAGATCAGTCTGTTTTTCATCGTATCACCTCGTATGCATTATTATAACAAAAAGTTGTCCTGGCGAAAACAGAATTTAACAGATTTGCAAAGTTCGCTGAAAAATGATAGGATAGGTAAGCAAGGAGGACGACAATGATAAAAAAACTCATCACTTCTGGACTTGTTTTGGTCTGGATCAGCAGTCTCGCTTTAGCAGGCTATCGTTTTTTTGAACCTCGAGCTGCTGAAGCCGTCACTGAAAATAAAGTAGCGATCGCCAGCATGGATGCTCAGGGAAGATCGATCAATAATGATGAAGCACAGACACCGCTAGTAGCAGCGATGGACCAAGATGACAAAACCGGGGAAGAATCCGGTACAGAAGAATACCATTATTATCTGTTCTGCTCACCTGACGATTCAAACTGTATATATCTGAATGATTATGTTTTAAAGCCACTGGCCACTGAATTGGAAGTTTCTCAAATTGAAATCTTAGAATATGTTGATATCAGTACCTTATCTTCTGAATGGACCCCGCAACGATTAAAAAATCAATGGGGATTCGACAACTTTCCTGCCTTTGTTGCCATTGCGACAGATTCTGAAGGAAACCGTTCTATCTTATCTGTTCTGCAGTGGATAGCCGAAGAACCAATCGATCAAAATGATCTGAAAAACTGGATGATCGAAAATGGAATCTGGACTGGTCCGGTTGAAGAACAGGGCGAACTGATCGAACAGCCTGGAGCTTAAAAAAACAATGGATTTGAAATTAATCCATTGTTTTTTTCATTTCAAACATCACAATCCATGCCGGCGGGAAGTATACCGAGAAAGCAAAAGCAACAGCAATAAAATTGCTCCAGCCGGTAATAAATACCATGGATTTTCAAAAGAAAGTGCAACGCTGCTTCCAAAAAACGCCAGTCCGCTCATCATAATGGCTTTCGCAAAAAATAATGTCACAAAGAACGTCCGCTGATTAAAGTCGGATAGTCCAAAAGTCATATTCAAAAAAGAGCTTGGAGTAAACGGAAGCATGGCTAAAAGAAACAAAATTTTCCAATTAACTTTCGCTACCCATTTCAATCCAGAAGATAACGCTGGCTTTCTCTTTATCCAAGGATTTAGAAAACGGCGGACCGGATAACGAAAAAAACAAAATACCAGATAACAGCCTAGCGTCGATCCGATCCAGGAATAAAGAAATCCAGCTGCGGCACCATGAACCGTAATGTTAAAGGTGACAATGGCGACCAATGGAAGCGCCGGAATCAAGCTTTCCAGCATCGCCAAAAAGATCGGAGCTGCTGGCCCAAGATCCTTAAATGCCTCCAGCATCTGGATCCAGAATTCCAAAGACCCGACTCTTTCCATTAACTTTTGGAAAAACTCAAGCATCTCGATAGGATGCGACAAATTTTTCGCACCAAATCGCTGAGCGTTCTGCTGCTTTTTGAGCATATTCTTCAAAAGTCATCTCATTGCCTTCTTTTAAAGTGATATCAGACAGCGAACGAACAACAACAAAAGGAATATCGTAAGCATCTGCAACCTGCGCAATGGCTGCCGCTTCCATTTCTGCACATAACGCTTCTGGATAATTTTGTTTGATCCGATCCACCTGATCCTTCCTACAAACAAAACAATCTCCGGAAACCACTGGTCCCACCCATACACGATCCTGTTCTGAAATGATTTCAGAAATTAATTGAACATAGCGAGAATCGGCTTTAAAACAGCAGGGATTCTTTGGGTCAAATCCTTTTTCCCATCCAGGAACATCGATATCGTGATGCGCCGCTTCTGTTGCCACCACCACATCTAACACCTGTTGATTTTCCCATAGACCGCCAGCTGTTCCAATATTGACAATTCCCTCTACTGAAAAATGCTCTAGCAAAACCGTCGTGCTGCGTGCTGCATTGGTTTTCGCAACTCCACTTTGGCTCACTACAACTGAAACCCCCGCTAATTTCCCGATATAAAACGGAATTTTCTGATAAGTATGATCTTCTATTTCAGTCATTCTCATCAACAGCGCATCCACTTCGATCTTCATCGCTCCAATAATCGCAATCATTATTTCTTCCTCCCGGCAATAAATATTTTTTCACCCGGAACAATCCCGGGATGATCAAAATCCGTCCAACAGGCAGTTTCAAACCCTGCCTGATTTAAAAGCAACCGAACCCGTTCTGGATCAAAGACCGTCTGGACATGGGTCTCCTGTTCAATATGTCCATCAGGGAACCAAAATGCAAAATGATGAAAAAGGCATCTTTCATCACTTTGAATCGTCCATTGATACTGAACATCATCGATCACACCTTCTTCAATATATTCTTCTTCAAATTCCTTCAGCCGATCCAAGGAATGCAAATCAAACAGAAACCAACCGCCTGCTTTAAGATGCTGCAAGACCAACGCAAACATTGCCTTTAATTCATTTTCATCTTTCAGATAATTTATGCTGTCGCAATAACACAAAATTCCATCATACAATTCAGGATCCTGAAAATCAGTCATGTCTGCCTGATAAAATGTAATTTGATTTTGTAAATCTTTAGCACTGGCTTTCTTAAGCATCTCGGCTGAAAGATCACTAGCAGTCATCTGAAATCCGCAATTGTTCAACGCCAGCGTGATTTCTCCTGAACCACAAGCCAGCTCCAGCAAAGCCCCCTGCTGAAGGAATCTTTGAGTAAAAGCAACCCATTGTTTTGTTGCTGCTTCATCTTTAACCAGCCAATCATAATAATCGGCAAGACAATGATAAATCATCATTCAATCCTCACTTCAGGAAGATCTCCCCACAACTGGTCCAGCTGATAGACCGCCCGTTCCTCTCCTATAAAAATATGAACGATCACATCATAACAATCCAACAGAATCCAGCGGCTATCCGCCTGTCCTTCACAAGATCGAAGAGGGACACTGTGCTGTGATAAAACCTCCTCAAGATAATCCACCATCGCCCAAGCCAAACGCGAATTAGATGCAGTAACAATCACAAAGTAATCATAACTGGCAGACTGACTGCGAAAGTCTAAAACACGAATCGCTTCCCCATGATGCTGTTCGATCGTATCTACAATCAATTTTAAAGCGTTAGACATCCATTTCCTCCTGTGTCTTTAAATAATGCTTCTGCTCAGCTTGGATCAAAGCGACCCCTTCATCCAAATCCTTCAAGCTGACGCTGAGCTGCTTTTGAATATCATAACCCCGACCTGGATCAATTTTATCCGCAATATAAATGATCTTAGCCAGTTTGCTTTTTCCCTTTCCCTGGACATGATGGGCAATGGCAGAACAAATTTGAGGATCGGTAATCCCCAGATGATGACAAACATAATCAGCCCCCAGCCATTGGTGCCAGATTTTACAACTGACATGGAGCTGATCTGGATGCAAGATTTCCATCAGCCGTCGGGCTTCAGCAGGGTCCAATTCTTTGGCAATATCATGGAGCATTCCTGCGATATATGCCTTTTGCGGATTCACATGATGAGCCAAAGCCAGCTTAACGGCAATTTCCGTCATGGAGCGGCAATGAGCAGATCGATAACGGGAAAGGCGATGCTGCAAAATCTCATCCAAATAAAGTTGATGCTGAATCATGCAGGCTCGTACACACTTCGGAACCCAATGCCATTCTCCCTGCCGAACAGCTGTTGAACTGGCTCCATGATGAAATTCAAGAATTTTGATTTTTTCAGGATTTACCACAGAAGCCCCCGCTCGAGCCAGACAGAGAAAATGAACCTCCTGCTTCAGCTCTTGAATCGACTTCCAACGATCCAATTGTGCGACCTGATCCTGGCCAAGAATCCAGTAAAACTCATTTTGTGGAAACCGTTTTTTCAATTCACGAACGGTCTGGATCGTATAGCTTGGAACTGGAAGCTCATTTTCCAGGGTGCTAAGAAACATTTTCCGATAAGGAGCAATCGCTCGACGGATCATCTTCACTCGAATCGAATAATCTGTCAATGGACGATCCTTTAAAGGAGTTTGGCGTGCCGGCATAAACCAGACTTCCTGAATTCCTTGATGCAGGACCTGCTTTGCCATAGCCAAATGCCCCAAATGAACTGGATCGAATGTTCCTCCAAAAATAGCAACTTTTTTCATGGCAGCAGAATCTTTCTTTCCTTAGAAACGCGATACAGAAGGATGGTTCTTCCAATAATCTGAACCACTTCACTTTTGGTTGCTGCTGCTAAATCAAACGCTACTTCCCGAACATCCTGCGGACAGGTTTTTAAAACCGAGATTTTAATCAGTTCATGAGCCGTTAGCGAATCATCCACTGTTTTAAATAAATTGGGAGTACAGCCTTCTTTGCCAATCTGAAAAATAGCACGAAGCGAATTCGCCTGAGACTTAAGAAAACTTTTTTGTTTATTGTTCAGCATTAAATCATCGCCTTTCTTTTACAAACCGTGACGTGAGATGGAACTCGAATCACGGCTTTCTTCATATTCCGAACAGTAATCCACCCCAAGCCATAAATGCAAAGATCCGTTTTCGAATCAAGATCTTCAAAGCTGAAAAGATGCCACTGATCCACATGCTCTTCTGTAGTAGGAGATAACAGCGTTCCTTGATGTACCGCCCAAAGTTCATCACTCTTCTTAATTTTACCGCGATGAATCTGAAGCCGTTCACCAAGATAGAAAACAACGGTCGTCTTTGCTTTGGGAAAGCAATCAATCCGACATAGACCTCCTATCGCAAAACTCTGATTCTCATAAATCTGATAAACCTGCGGTTTCAGCGGCACTGTCGGAAGCACAGTTTTCAACGCTCTTTCTGGTAATGCAAGCAAAATACTTTCTTGATTTAATAGCCCAGGAGTATCGATATACTTCCAGTCCTGAATTGTAATTTCATTGAAAGCTAAGGTTGTTCCAGGATAACGGGTCACTGTCAACTGCTGTGAATGAATCAGCTGATTCAATAATGTACTTTTTCCAGCATTGGCCTTTCCAAGAAAGAGCACTTTTTGATTCTTGCAAAGATTCTGGATCCTCTTTTGCAGATTCCACAGGTCTTCTTGATTCCCTCTTCGAAGAAAACAACAGGCAGCAGGAAAAAAGCGATGCACTTTTAACCGTTCCTGGACAAACCGAAAAAGCTTTTCCCTTGAAAGTGTAGAAGGAAGCAGATCACACTTAGTCAATGCTAGCAGCACGGTTCGATTAGAAAAGAGATTTTCCGTCTCACAAGGAAGACCGGCCTCCAGATCAAGACAATCAGCGACCCAAACAATCAGTCCATCCTGCCCCACTGCTTTGCGAAGCACTTGACGGTCATCAATTCCCTGTTTCATCGAATACCCGGCATCATCATAGTGTTGCATCCGAAAACACCGCTGGCACAAATCAGCCTCTTTTTTTGGTGTATACCCTAATTCTTCAGGATGGTCATATTGCAGTTCTATTCCGCATCCTTTACATTTTGTAACCATAATACTCTCCTTTTTTCCACTTTCCCTGAAAGCTCAGCCAACGCAAAATGTAACGTTCCAAAAAACGGCTAAATTCAGTATGGCGGCTATCTTCCTCCACCAACGGATCCAAAAAGATCGTATGCAGATCCATCCGGTTCCCACCCAGAATATCGGTCAGGATCTGATCGCCTGCCACTACCGTTTCTTGAGCGCTGAAACCTGTTTTTTTCAGTAATCTTCGATAATTTTTAGAAAATGGCTTACAAAAAAAACTGACATAGTCCACTCCTGAAGCTTCACTGAAGGTCTTGACCCGTTCACGTGTATTGTTTGAACACAAAATCACATTCAGTCCCGCCTTTTGACAGCGTTCAAAAAATTTTCGTGCCGATTCAGTAGGGACCGTTTCATGAAAAGCCACCAAGGTATTGTCAATATCACAAAGCAGCAACCGATATCCTTCTGCAGCCAACCGTTCCACATCAACAGCATAAATATTACGGGCATAGCTTTTTGGAAGAAAAAGTCTTGTGAACACATCATCCCTCCCACGGTCTTCATTATACCAAAAAGTATTCTTGTGGAAAAGAGATGCATCAGAAACAAACTTCATCCTGTCAGATCCAATGCTGCTGAGAGCCTTCCGCTGCAGCCTTCCACAAATAAAATGATGCCAGACTGCCCTGCGGGGCAAAATATCGCTGATATTTATGCAATAACGATCTTGTGATTTGCCGGTGATGATACACTTGCTTTAGCCCTTGAATGACCTGTTGGTCATGAATACAAAAAACATTCATTCGATTCAACGAAAGAACCATCAGCCACTCAGCCTTCCAAGGCCCAATTCCAGGAAGAACAAGCAATTTTTTCAAAACCTCGTCATCCGTTTTATTATGCAGTACCTGCGTCTTTATTTCTTCCTCTATTGCAAATCCTGCCAGACGATGCAGTGCATGCGCCTGCCGTGCAGTCAAGCCAATTGTTTTCAGCTGAGACACAGTTATTCCAATCACAGTTTCAGGATCGATTGTAATTCCAGCCTTTTGCAAAGAATCAAACGCAGGTGCAGACAAACAAGCCGCTCCTTGACGAGCTAGCTGTGCATAAACTAACGTTTTAAAAAGGTCTGGAAAAAGCGGCGGCTCGATTTTCCCTATGGACTGAATTACCGCCGCCATCCGACGATCCTTTTTTTTCAGTTCTTCCAGATCTTCAATACGATAATGAAACTTCATGTTTCCCCACCCTTTATTTTCATCTTATCATCCGCCTGATTGATTTTCAAGGAAGTTAAAAGTGAACAGATTAAGAAAATTTTTTTGAGTTTTCACAATCCTTTCCAAAAGGCAGTGCTATAATAGCAGTGATGAATAAAGGTATAGGAGTGATAAGATGAAAAAACTACTTTCTCTTCTTCTGGCCCTTCTTCTGGCCGGTTGTACAGTCCAATCAAAGGAACACCCTGTCATTTCAGCAACTCCCACCCAGACTCCTGAGGTTCCAATTCCGTTAGAAACTCCAGAACCGCCTAAAAATGCCGGTCTATTAAATGAAAGTGATCCGGTTGAAGAAAGCTATTTTGATGATGTAGTTTTCATTGGCGATTCTCGTTTTTCCGGCTTGATTGATTACAATCTGCTGACCAATGCAACGATTCTGGCTGCAGTTTCTCTTTCGGTCAATGAACTGGGGACAAAAAAAGTAATTTCTGGAACAGAGGGAAATATAACGGTTTTGGAAGCATTAAAACCGCTTCAATGCAAAGCCATCTATATTTGCTTTGGCATCAATGAATTGGGATATGCCTATCCTGAAATCTTTATTGAACGCTATAGTGCTGCCATTGATCAAATCCGAGAAATTCAGCCGGATGTTCCGATCATCGTTTCAACTTTATTTCATATCTCACAAAGAAAAGAAGCTAAAAACGATGAATATCTGAATAATCGCCGAATTGATGAATTTAACACCTTGATTCGAGATATGGCTGCAGAAAAAGAACTTTATCTGCTCGAAATCGGTCCTGCGGTAGAAGATGAAAATGGCTATCTGAAAACCGAGTATACAGAGGACGGGGTCCATCTGGATCAAGAAGGATTCCAACATTGGATCGACTATTTGAAAACACACACTTTGGAGGGGACTCTATGCTAAAAAAAATATGGATTTTATTTGTTTGCCTGTTTCTAGTTTCCGGATGCAGCCAAAACGTCGAATCGAAAGATCCTGATCAGCTGGCTGAAGCCCTGATTGATCAGGGCACATTTGAAACTGGATTTATCAAGCTGGAAAAGGATCAGCTAGAAAGCTTTTATCCAGGCATCGATGCGATCTGCCAGTCAGCAGCAATCTATGAGTCAGATTCTCAAATGCTGCAGTTGGTTGCCGTCATCAAAACTCAAGATCTTGAACAGGCTTCATCCATTTTACAGGAACGTCAAAGCTATCTTCTACGACAGGCGGAAAATTACTTTCCAGAACAACAAGAAATGGTTGAGAATGCCCTTTTGACCGTTTCAGGCGACTGTGCCATCCTAGTGATTTCCTCTGACAATTCACAGGCAGAACAAATTATAAAAGAAACAAAATAACTTGTGATCATCGCCTCTTTCTTCTAAAATAAAAGAAGAAAGAAGGCGATTTTTTTGAAAGAACTTGTACAGCACTGCATTGATTCTCACGCTGATGAAATGATTCAGTTCGGAAACGAATTATTTGAAACACCGGAGCTTGGCTTCAAAGAAAAAAAGACCAAAGAAAAAATCGTTCATTTTTTAAAACAGCTTCAGATTTCGGTTGAAAAAGAATATGCTGAAACCGGTTTTCAGATTACCTTGGGGCATGGAAAACCCCATATTGGACTGATTGCAGAACTCGATGCCATCGTTACCCCGCATCATCGCTGTGCCAACAATTCTGATCAAGCAGCCCACAGCTGTGCTCACAGTACCCAGGTCACAATCATGCTCAACGCGGTACGAGCACTAAAAGAAATCGGTCTTTTTGAAAAAAAACAAGGCACTGTTACTTTGTTTTTTACTCCCGCCGAAGAATTTGTCGATCTTGCTTATCGGCGTAGCTTGATTCAAGAAGGCAGAATTCGTTATTTGTCAGGAAAGGAAAATATGCTGGCCGATCACCATTTTGATGGAATCGACTGCATCATTCATCTTCATGCCATGGGAACAACACCAGGTATTCGCTACAATGTCAATTCCCAGCTGGCTGGCTTTGTTTATAAAATTTTCCGTTTCCAAGGAAAAGGAGCTCATGCAGCAGTCCTTCCGCATGAAGGCATCAACGCGCTAAACGAATTTACATTATTCCAAAGTGCTGTAGCCATGCTTCGGGAAACCTTCAAAGAAGAAGAAAAAACAAGGATCCATGGAATGATTACTCATGGCGGTGACTCAGTGAATACCATTCCTCAAGAAGTCGTGTATGAAGGATATGTACGATCATTTGATCCACATCGTCTGCTAGAACTCAGCACACAGCTAACACATACCGCACGATGCTGTGCTCAGGCCTTAGGCGGAGACTGTCAGGTAGAAAATATCCCAGGATATCTTCCTTTTCAGCAAAATCAGGCTTTATCCGAGATTGTTTATCGCAACATGCTGCACTTCGTAAATGCAGATCAGATCATGACTGCTGAACAAAGTGTCGCTGCAGGAGATATTGGTGATGTCGGCTGCTTTTTTCCTACTATTCAGTTCGGCTACAGCGGCTTCAGCGGAACGATCCATGGAAGCAATCTGGAGATCGATGATCCGCAGGCCGTTTACATCGAACCAGCTAAAATTGTTGCAATGAGCGTGATCGATCTGATTGAGGATCCGTCATTAGTTAAACAGATTTGTGCTTCCTTTCAGCCAACCATGAGCAGGGAAGCCTATCTGAATTATTTGGATCAGAAATAAACCGTTTTCTTTCTCTTTTTCCTCGGAATTCCAAACCGTGCATGCAATCCGCTTGTTTTTTTAATTCAAAAGAGGACAGCCGTCAAAAATTCACGCCTGTCCTCTTTTTTATTTATGCCGCCAGCGATAATATTCCTCATCCTTTTCAGGATTGATTGTCATCTCTTCTGAGCGTTCTATCCAATAAAACGTTTCTTCTTTAAATAATTCTATGAAATCTTTTTCAGAAAGACGATAGCTGCAGCCGTCACAATGAATTGAAACTCGTTTTGAATTCCATCCAAAGAAAATCATACGGCCCTCTTGATTAATCAGCAATACCACGCCTTCTTTTAAGCACTGCAGAGCTTCTGTTGCACCTTCAATCGCTAGTTTCATCGTTCTTCGGTTAAATAGGCCGCAAGCAGCTTCAATGTGTTCAAAACCCCATCCTGATGGGTCCGCTCCATTCCATGACTAGCACAGACTCCAGGACCGATCAAACCGCCTCGAATATCATTGCCGCCACGTAAGGCTGCCCCAGTATCAGAACCATAAAATGGATAGATATCCACTGCATAGCCCAGTTGATTTTTCTGTGCCAGTGCAATCAGAGAGGAAGTCAGCTCGTAATCATACGGTCCTGCTGAATCTTTAGCACAGATCGAAACATCATACTCTGTACAACTTAGATCCAAGCCAATGCAGCCCATATCCACAGAAATCAGTTCAGTAATTTCTTCTGGAATGCAGCTGCTTCCATGCCCCACCTCTTCATAGGTTGAAATCAAAAAATACGTGTCAAACTGGGGAAGACAGGCATTTTCTTTCAAAGCTTTCAGCATGCCAAAAAGGATCGCTACTGAAATCTTATCATCCAAAAACCGGCTTTTTAAAAATCCAGATGGAGTCCGTACCGTTTTTGGATCAATTGCCACGATATCTCCATTTGAAATTCCTAATTGTTTAACATCCTCTGCATTTCTAACCTTCTCATCCAAACGGATCTCCATCGTATCTTCATTGCGTTCCAGTGTATTAGCGTCCTTAAAGACATGAGTCGCACTGGAAACAGAAAGAATCGTCCCGGTATAACGACGCCCATCTCGTGTAATCACAGTACAGTATTCTCCATCCAAGGTATTCATAATTGGGCCTCCCAGTTTTGTAATGGCCAATGTTCCTTGAGCCTTGATCGAGCGAACCATCAAGCCCAGCGTATCCGTATGAGCACTGAGTCCAATACATTTTTCAGAGGATTTCCCCTTCACCGGAAGAATCAGATTCCCCTTTTGATTCCTTTTTGTGGAATACCCTAACCGCTCAGCCTCTTCCTTTAAAAGCTGAATAGCGGACTGCGTATAACCGGTAGGACTTGCTACCTGCAGTAATTTTTCAGCAAAATCTAAAACATAATCTAGATCAAGATTCATGATATTCACTCCTTTTTCTTTTTTTATTTTACCACTACTTTTAAAAAACGTCCGCCCTGTTTCTTATTTCTCACTCCAAAGAGAAAAATCTTCCTGTAAAACATAAAAAAAGCCCTTTAAAAGGGCCTAATTCTCTTATGGCGAGGAGCATGAGATTCGAACTCACGGAAGCTTTCACTTCGCCACCTTTCCAAGATGGTGCCTTAAACCACTCGGCCAACTCCTCAAGAGGCTATATAATGATATAATAAACCCATCTGAAAATCAAGAGGATTATTGCTAAAATTAAAAGCCACGAAGTAAAAAAGGAGCGCCAGGCTGTTCCAGCAGCAACACTATGATGCCATAGCAGTTTCTTATTGCGATTGACACTCAATGCATACATCGAAACAGCATACGCCGCTACCGTCAGAACACCAAAAATCCAGCTATATTGTATCGGCAGAAGAAGCCCAATCACAATCATCGCATTGATGGCGAAATGAGTTATAAAAGAAGGCCAAATGCTTCGATAAACCATCGCCTGCAAAGACAAATACATGCCTAAAAACAGTATGACCAGCGGATAACCCTGATCCCAATATACTAGCATATAAAGCAACGAGCTGCTTATCATCCCAAATGTTCCACCAGCCCAACTGGTACAGCGTAAAATGACTCCACGAAAAACATATTCTTCCAGAAACGGAACCAGCACTAAAAAGTAAAAAAGATAAAGAACAATCAGCCATGGTTCTGAAGAATGAAAAACTGGATGAATCGTTTCCGACAGCAACAAATTAGGGTTCAAAGCATAAGCAACACTGCTAAAAAGAAACGTCAGAAACAAGTAAAAAGCAATGCCGCCACAGGCCCAGGAAATCAAGGCACTCAGGTTCAGTCGAGCAATGCTGAACAGCTCTTTAAAGCGGATTTTTAACAACAGCCGCACTAAAAGAAAAGGAGCCAGACAAACAATAAATTTTTCAGCAATTTCCAGCCCTAAGCTGATTGCCAGGGGATTCAAAGTTTGAAAGAAAGCATCCAATTTTTCCAATAAAAGCTTATTTTCCATCTGCAAGCCAAAAATCAATGTCCCCATGATCAACAGTCCAAGTCCGATCAGGTTAAATTGATTTCTCAGTTTTTTTCTGATAATCTTTTCCGATTGTTCCATTACTTCGCTCCTATCTGTATCGTATCCTGTGTTCACCGCAGAAACAAAAAAGTAAGTCAAAAATTCAACGATCTTTCTTTGATTCCTACTAGATCCCGATTTCTTTTCGAATCAACGCAAGAAAGCGCTCCTGGTTGCTTTGAAATGGCTGCGGCTCAAAATGATTGATCTGCAGCAATGCGCTTTTTAGCTCTTCACGATTTTTACAAGACAAAATATAGCCTTTTTCACAAAAACTGTCAATTAATTGACATTGATGATCGTTGTGATGTTCTCCATACTGAGCCAGACGCGGAGAAGCAATGATTTTCTTTCCCATTTTTAAAGCTCCAACAATTGTCCCTGCTCCACCATGGGTAATAACTAGATCCGCCTCTTTCAGCAAAACATCAAATTCTTTCATATCGATATAATCAAAAATTTTCATCCGATCGCTTTGAAACTCAGTGTAGCCGGCTTGAACGATGACTTCTTCGTTCCAGTTCAGTTCCTCAAGAACACTTTCAAGCATTTCCAGTAATCGACGAAATGGTTTATCCTGTGTTCCTAGCGTCACTAAAATTTTCAAAAAATCCACCCCCCGACCACCGCCTCAGGATAAAAACGAAGCATCGTTTCCCACTGAACAATAAAAGTATCCGCAATCGGATAAATCAGTTTCCCTGCTTTTGTTGGCGTTTGACTGTTAGCAAACGTCTCTATCCAAATCACTTTCTTTTTAAAGAAATGAGCGATAAAGCAAAGAGGCACCGCAGTATGGGTCCCTGTTGTCACAATCACCTCAGGACGCAGAGAACAAAACAACAGCAATGATTTCAGCCAGTTAAACGCAAATTTGAAAAGGTAAGAAAACAAATGCTGCTTTGTGCCATAGACCAGATAATAAACTGGACAGTCCAGTTCCTCCTTCAGCTGGCTATTGGACTTTGTTTTTTCCGTAATTACGACAGCTTCCACTTCCGTAAACAGCGGCTTCAGCTGAAGCAATTCTGTCAAATGACCGCCGCAGGATGAAATAAAAACTACTTTTTTCATAAACTCTCCTCAAAACAAAGGGTGTTTTCACACCCCTTATTTTAACTTATTTTAAACAATTTTTCACCAGCTCCAGTACTTCTTGTTCTGTACTGCAAGCCAACGCTTTTTCAGCCATCGCTTCCATCTCTTTCTTGGAGAGACGGCGAATCAAGCGACGAGTTCGCAAAATTGAAGTTGCCGACATCGAAAATTCATCCAATCCCAGGCCCAGCAGCAATGGAGCGGCCATTTCATCGCCGGCCATTTCACCACACATGCCAACCCATTTGCCTTCCTTATGAGCGCCATCGATGGTCATCTTGACCAGACGCAGAATCGATGGATTGCACGGCTGATACAGATAAGAAACTTTTTCTGACATCCGATCTGCTGCCATGGAGTACTGGATCAGGTCATTGGTTCCGATTGAGAAGAAATCTGCTACTTTAGCAAATTGATCTGCCAGCACTGCTGCCGCAGGAATTTCAACCATCATACCAACTTCGATCTTTTCAGAAACCGCTGTTCCCTCTGCAATCAGTTTCGCTTTTTCTTCTTCAAAGATGCTCTTTGCTTCATTGAACTCATTGATCGTTGCAATCATCGGGAACATGATGCACAGCCGACCATAAATACTTGCTCGAATCAGCGCCCGCAGCTGAGTTCTGAAAATATCTTTACGATCCAAGCAAAGGCGGATTGCACGATAGCCTAAGAACGGGTTCATTTCCTGAGGAAACTCAAAATAATTCAGCTTCTTGTCCCCGCCGATATCCAAGGTACGTACAACAACTTTCTTTCCCTGCATATTTTCCAAAACTGTTTTATAGGCTTCAAACTGTTCATCCTCAGTTGGGAAATCGTGTTCACTGTCCATATACAGGAACTCTGTCCGATACAATCCAACGCCTTCTCCACCATTATTCAAAACACCTTCTACATCTTTCGGCGTGCCAATGTTTCCCGCCAGTTCCACTTCATGGCCATCTACGGTTTCGCTCTTGGCATCCTTCAACACCTTGAGTGCTTCTTTTTCTGCCTTGAAGGCTTCCGCTTTTTGCGTGTATTCAGCAATCTGTTCAGCTGTCGGATTCAAAATGACCGTCCCTTCAATCGCATCCAGAATGATCTGATCTCCCTGTTTCGCCTGTTCCATGATCCCAGCTGCACCCACTACGGCCGGGATTTCCAGACTTCTAGCCATGATTGCACTGTGACTGGTTCTTCCTCCAATCGCGGTAGCAAACCCCAATGTAAACTGTTTGTTTAACTGCGCCGTATCTGATGGAGTCAAATCTTCCGCAACAATGACGACCTGCTCATCAATCGTCGTCAGATCTGGAATTACCGCTCCAACAAGATTGCACTTCAAACGGAAAGTCACATCCCGAACATCTGCAGCCCTTTCTTTGAAATAGTCATTATCCATGGATTCAAACATCGAAATCATCATATTAGCGACCGTCTCGGTTGCATATTCTGCATTGCAGCTTTCATTTTTAATCATCTCGATAATTTGACCCGATAATTCCGGATCGTTGGCCATCATCAGATGGGCATCAAAAATCGCCAGTTCTTCTTCTGACAGGTTTCCCTCTGCTTTCGCCTTGACCTGCTCAATATCCGCCTGAGTTTTAGCCAAAGCGGCTTCAAATTTCTTAATTTCTTCAGTGCTGTCGCATTCTTTTTTCTCGATGTTTAAAACCGGCTGCTCCAGCTTGTAAACCTTTGCAATAGCAACTCCTGATGATGCTGCGATCCCTTTTAACATAGTTTTACCTCCCACTGAATCGATTGCGTCGATGATGTCTTGAACACAGCGAAATTCCAGCATTTCCTCATCCTTAAAAGCAATGTCCAGCTGTTCTTCAATTTTTACCAGAAGGTCTACCACATCCATGGAATCCAATCCAAGCTCCCGAAAGTTGGACTGCGGATGCACAGCAATCTTCAGCCGCATTTTCCTGGCAACCATTGAAAGAACAAATTCTGTGTGTTCCATCTCTCCACCTCACTTATGATGATAGCATTTTTTAAGCATGTAAGCAACGCAAAAATTTATCGACTGCCTGAACTTTCAGGCGGTGGTAGGTGCTTCTTGAAAAGTACTCCAAATACCATTGCCCTTCTTTAGGATGCATGTAATCATAGCGGATGATCTTTCGCTCATCCTGCGTCAGTTCTTGCAAAGCATCATCCACCAACATGCAAGTTGTCTTATCATAACGATAGATTTCAAAGTTTTCCCGGACGCTGTCACAGATTTCATAGCGATGGATCCGATTTGACGACTTGCGATAACATTTCATCAGATAACGAACTATTTGTTCTTTCTGCTGAAAAGAAAGATTTTCATCAAACATCTTTTCTGTCCTCCCGTTTATATATACGCAGTCAGAAAAACATTCCTTCTTCATTTTGAAATGCTTCTCAAAAAAGTTACCCGTCGACAAATAGTCAGGCATGTTTTAAAATAGATTTGGAGGTTTTTTTATGACTAATCAATCTACCAGCTTATCAATTCAGCGAATTTTAATGACTTTGGCGCTCTATTTCATAATGCCATGGGGAGCACGCCTGTTGGATATTTTGCTTCAAAATCAGACCATCTCGCAGACAGTCATGCTGCATACGATCACTCTGCTGCTGGTTATTCTTAATTTCGATATTCTTGATCTGCACGCCCGTCGGCTGAAAGGAAAAATCGGTGATTTCCTCTTCTTTTCCATTCTGGCGCTTTTTTGCACCTCTTTGATTGCCTTTTTTAACCAGCAATGGCTGCATGCAAGTGTTTGGACTCCACAGGAAGAAGTGCTCCATACCTATACTTTTTTCATTCCCACCATTTTGCTGGCTTACTCTTTTTCTTATGCAGTCAGTTTCATGATTACCTTCAAATCGATTACCGACCGCTTTAAAATCCAATTAGGTGAAAAGCTCATCATCTTCTTTTCCGGTGTCTTTGTCGGTCTTTTTGCCGCGCTCTCCCAATGCCCTCAATGGCAGCTCAGCACTTTTATTCCGTTGTTTATTTATTTTACTTTGATTTCCATCATTGGTTCTTATACCTATAATCAAACCCACTCGATCCTTCCTATGATCTTAGGCTACGGTCTTTCCTTAATGCTCTGGTTACTTTGATCCGATTTCATTTTTCATCATCTGATTTCGTAATTTAGCCAAGATCTTCTTCTCCAGACGAGAAATATAGGACTGCGAAATTCCCAAGATATCGGCAATATCTTTTTGAGTTTTTTCTTCCTGGCCGATTCCATATCGCATTTCTAGAATCATTTTTTCTTCTTTTTCCAAGCTATTCAAAGCGGCATATAACTGCCGCTTGTCCTCTTCAGCATAGAATTCCTGGATTACAATGTCTCCAGATGTTCCCAAAATATCACTTAGCAGCAATTCATTACCATCATAATCGATATTGAGCGGTTCGTCGAAAGAAACCTCAGTCTTTCGGCGGCTTTTTTTTCGCAAATACATCAAGATTTCATTTTCAATGCATCGTGAAGCATACGTAACCAATTTGATGTTTTTATCGCGCTTGAATGTATTGATCGCTTTGATCAATCCAATAGTTCCGATACTAATCAAATCTTCCATGAAAATCGGATTTGTTTCATACCGTTTGGCAATATAAACAACCAATCGAAGATTATGCTCAATCAATCGATCACGCGCCTGTAAACTGCCCTCCTCCAGCTCTTTTAATGCCAGCTCTTCCTCCTCTTTACTAAGCGGATGAGGCAACACATCATTTCCCTGAATAAAGAAAATCGTGGTTTCAGGCCAAAAAAATTGTTTCAGCCATAATAAGATACGTTTGATCCCCATTTCAACAAAACAGCCGTGAATTCAACAGACAGTCGATTGGCTGATTCAACTGACTGCTGAAGGCAGCATAAGCATGCTGCCAGGTCTTATCGATCTGAATCTCACAGGGATAAACCAGACATTGATTCTGATTGCAGACCGTTCGAAAATGCACTTCCGTCCCTGTCATTCCTTCAGTTAAAAATGAATATTTCCCTGCTAAAAATAACACTGGACAATTTCGATGCCGCAAAAGATTTCCGCTATCTAGATAGCCACGCAATGTTATCTGATTTCCATGGATCCGGATCTGAACAGGCATTTGAAATGTCTCCTGAAAAAAACGCGGTGCTACCCATTTTCGAAAAATCAAAAACAAAAGCAGCAAAACAAATAGGTAGCTCAGCCAGCTCCATGTGCCCTGCGGTACAAACAAGACTCCCTGAACCAAAAGACCCTGTGTCCAGTATTTTCCAAAAGTAAGAAGAAAAAGACGGCACAGCTCCATTTGCAGCATCGCTTTCCAATGCACCCGGTACAACCACAATGCAGGGATGATTTCTGCTAGAAAAACTAAACTGATTTGACGATATCCCCATACTGCTGCAGCACTGCTCAAAGCACTGATCACCAAGATTTTTTTAAAGAAAAACGGTCGGGGAATCAACGCAAAAGCCAGACCATGACTGCTTAACGCAATTCCCGTCATCATCAGCCAAGCAACTTCAAAATAGCTATTCACAGTTTCCTCCTTTCCTGAATCTATCTTACACTCAGACTTTCGGCGAATTTTGTCTGTTTCTTGAAACCTTAGCAAAGACCCCTACAAATTAAAAAAGACGGGATGCTCCCGTCTTTTTTCACGCAGTCTCGATGCAGCCGTATCCACCGTCATTTCGTTTGTAGACCACAGAAATACGGTCGGTTTCTTCATCAGTATAAATAAAGAAACTATGATTCAGCATTTCCATGCGCATAATGGCCTCCTCTAAATCCATCGTTTCTGCTTCCACCGTTTTAGTTCTAACCAGTACATCTTGCCGGGAATCCTTTTCCTCCACTTCTTCTTCTAAAAAAGAAAGAGCCAGTTTTTCACGGTTTTTTCTGGACAAACGGGTTTTTTGCCGGCGAATCTGATCCTCCAGCTTATCCACCGCTAAATCGATTGCAGCATACAAATCTTCATGTACTACTTCCGTTCTCAAAATAGCAACTTTGGTTGGAATGGTGACCTCAATTTTTTGGTTGGTAGGATATACACGAACAACGACTCTTGCGGATGTATCCTCATCAATAAGAAAATATTTCTTCAAAAAACCAAGCTTTTGTTCGATTCGACTTCTCATCGCATCCGTTACAGTTATGTTTTTGCCAACAACTTCAATTTTCATAGTTTGATTCCTCCTAAACTATATCTTTATTATAATGGCACTTTCAAGAATTTAATACTCTTTTAATCCCAAAGACAGCATGCTATAATAAAGACACATGAGGGTTTGGCAGTGACAACCCTCTTTTTTTATTATCTTTCAAGTGGAAGCAGCTAAAATAAAGCGTACTTCTGTACGAAGTACGCTTTATTGACTGATCCGACGATCCAGTTCAGCCAGTTCTTCTTCCAACTGCTGAATAAATTTCTTTTTATCCTCGATCTGCTCTTCCATGTCGTCTACTGCTGACTGGCTCAGCAGAGTTTTGATTTCATTCTCCATCCAGCGCAGCTGTCTTTGCTGCTTTTGAATCAAATCCATCTTCCGACTGCGATTTTCCTGCATTCGCTGCAGCCATTCCGTGTGTCGGCGGTCATTCCATTCTTTCAAACCATCAAAATAACGATCTGCTGCGGTTCTGAATGAAGCCCAGAGCTGATCTTCTTTTTCTTTTCCACAGAATCCAATTTCCTTCCAGCTGCGATTGAGCTGCTTCATCAACTCCGTATTCTCTTTGGAATATTCCTCTTTTTCGGCGATCGCTACTGCCTGATCCACCAAAGCCTGTTTTTTTGCTGCTTTTTCTTCCTGTTCCGCATGAATTCGATCATAAGCCTGAGCTCGACGATCATAGAATTTTTGACGTGCCTGATTGAACGCCTCCCACAGCTGATCATCCGTCTGCTTTCCGCTAAATCCGGCAGCTTTCCATTCCTCCATCATCTTTCTTAATTTTTCACTTGTTTTGTTCCATTCTTCTGAGTCTGCCAAAGCCTCTGCCTGCTGAATCAGCTGCTGCTTGATCTGCCGGGAATTCGCATTCTTCGCCTGCCGTTCTTCCCAGTTTTGATGTCTTCGATCAAAAAATGTCTGGCGAGCACGGCTGAACGCCTCCCACAGTTGGTCATCCGTCTGCTTTCCTGCCGATCCTGCGGCTTTCCATTGAGACATCAGCTCATTCATTTCCTCAGCAGCCCGGTTAAAATCATTGGATTCCGCAAGTTTCTCAGCCTGACGAATCAAATCCTGCTTGATCTTCTGGATGCTTTCCAATCCTTCTTTTCGCTTTGCATAAAAAGTATCAATCACTGCATCAAATTCTTCAGCCAGTTTGTCTTCATAAGCAGATTCCCAATAAGGAATCTGACGCCATTTTTTTCTTAGCTTCAAAACAGCTGGAGCCGCAGTACTCCAATCCTGATCTAAGTCCAGCGATTTAGCCTCTTCAATCAGTGCTTCGCGTCGCCGGATGTCCTCATCAAGATCTCTTACTTCTTCCATTTCATCAAAAGCCATCTTCATTACTCCTCCACTTCAGATGCTGCACATCACACTCATGAATGCATTATAGCATTTTATTTCTCAGATTTTAAGAGAACTTTATTCGGATTGAATTGTTTTTTTAGAAATTCTAACGAATTGCTTCTTCAATTCCCCTAAAAATTCAAAGTTCTTTGTATTTTCTTGTAACTTACGTAAAACAAGCGGAAAACTCCGCTTGTTTCAAAATTTAAACTAATGAACCTGTATCTTATTGATTTATTCCTTTATCCCCAATATCGTTCCGCCAAAATAAGGAGTCACAACGAATCTTTGCGATTTGCTGATATACTTTTTCTTTGGCTTCTTTGAGATCTTTGCCTTTTTCAGCTACGAACAGAACCCGGCCTCCAATAGCCGTCGTTTTCCCCTCTTTTTCTCCGGTTCCCATATGAAATACCGTTGCGTCAAGCTGATCTAGCCCCTCGATTATAGCTCCCTTAGCGTAGCTTTGCGGATATCCCTGATTCGCCAATACCACGCCCAGTACCGCTTCTTTTCCCCAATGCAAGGTCACCGGTTCCTTATGCATGACTTTCTGGATCACACGATACAGGTCGTCCTGCATAGAGAGCAGCAGCACCTCTGTCTCCGGATCCCCAAAACGAACATTGAATTCGATGGTTTTAACTCCTTTTTTCGTCCACATGCAGCCGCCATAAAGAACTCCCTGAAATGGAATTCCTTCTTTGACCATCGCCTGAGCCATCGGCTTGAGAATTTGCTCTACAGCCTGTTCAATGGCTTCTTTTGGCAAATGACGAACCGGCGTATACGCTCCCATTCCACCAGTATTCAACCCTTTGTCCTGGTCTAGAGCCCTTTTATGATCTTGGGCAATCTCCATCGGAATGACCAGTTCTTCATTAACAAAAGCCAGCTGAGAAAATTCTTCCCCTTCAAGAAATTCCTCAATAACTACTGAGCTGCCAGCTTCATCAAACAAATGATTGCACATCATTGCTTTCAGCGAGGCTTCCGCTTCTTTTCTTGTCTGGGCAATGATGACTCCTTTCCCCGCTGCCAGCCCATCCGCTTTCAAAACCACCGGCATCGGCTGTTTCTTCAGATATGCCAGCGCTAATTCGTAATCGGAAAAACTTTGATACGCCGCAGTCGGAATGCCATATTTCCGCATCATTTCCTTAGCGAAAACCTTGCTTCCCTCCAATTGGGCTGCCGCCTTTGTCGGTCCGAAAATTGCCAGTCCTTCCTGCTGGAAAGCATCCGTGATACCTTCACAAAGCGGAATCTCTGGACCGACAAAGGTCAGATCGATCTGTTCTTTTTTCACAAAATCTTTCAATCCCTCAAAATCATGCACACTCAGATCTACACATTGGGCCACATCGCGCATTCCCGGATTTCCCGGAGCCACATAGACCTGCTCTACCTGCTCGCTTTGAGCAAATTTCCAAGCGATCGCGTGTTCCCGACCGCCGGATCCAATCACTAATACTTTTGCCATCAGTGCTTAAAATGACGGGTTCCGGTTGTGACCATCGCGATGCCTTTTTGATTGGCCATATCAATCGAATCCTGATCTTTGATGCTTCCGCCTGGCTGAATGATACAGGCAATGCCATACCGTGAAGCCAGTTCAACCGTATCGTCCATCGGGAAAAATGCATCTGAAGCCAGGATCGCACCCCGTGCTTTTTCACCCGCTTGTTCCAAAGCGATCAATGCCGCTCCGACGCGGTTCATCTGCCCCGCCCCGACGCCAAGAGTCTGACCATCCTTGACAACGACGATTGCGTTGGATTTCACATGTTTTACGATCTTTTCTCCAAACAGGCAATCCAGCTTCTGTTCTTCCGTCGGCTCCTTGATCGTGACCGTTTTCAAATCTTTTAATGTGCTCTCCAGCTTATCTTCTTCCTGGACCAAAAGACCGCCGGTAACGCTGACACATTTCTCTTTCGGGTCTTCTCCTTCCCGATCAAAGGTCATTAACCGGATGTTCTTCTTTTTGCTCAGCAGCTCAAAGGCTTCCTTAGAATACGATGGAGCAAGGATGATTTCCAAAAACATTTTGCTCATCGGTTCAGCAACGCTGAGGTCCACTTCTTCATTAAATGCGACGATCCCTCCGAAGATGCTAACAGGATCAGCATCATAAGCCTTCTGCCAAGCCTCTGTAATCGTATCGGCAACTCCTACTCCGCATGGATTCATGTGTTTTACTGCAACAACCGCCGGCTGACCTTCAAACTCTTTCAAGATCTGCAATGTTGCACTGGCATCTTGAATGTTGTTATAGGAAAGTTCTTTGCCATGCAGCTGTTTCGCCGTCGCGATGGAATATCGATATTTTTTATAAGCCGTGTAAAAGGTCGCCTTCTGATGCGGATTTTCTCCATACCGCAAGGTTTGCTTCAGATCATAGGTACGCGTTATCTTCTCTGGATTTTCCTCTTTTACAAAATCTGTAAAGAATTCACTGATCAAAGCGTCGTATGCCGCGGTTGTTCGAAATGCTTTCGCCGCCAGCCATTGCCGTGTCGCTAATGTCGTATCCCCCTGTTCGCGAATTTCTTCCAGAACACGCTCATAGTCCTGTACATCCGTAACCACCGTAACAAAACGATGATTTTTTGCCGCGCTGCGAATCATGCTTGGACCGCCGATATCAATGTTCTCAATCGCTTCCTCATACGTAAAGTTCGGTTTCAGCACAGTTTCCTTAAATGGATACAAATTAATGCAGACCAGATCGATCGGCTGGATATGGTGTGCTTCCATTTCCGCCGCATGCTTGGCATTATCACGGATGCCAAGCAGTCCGCCATGAACTAGCGGATGCAGCGTTTTGACTCGGCCATCCAGCATTTCCGGAAAATGGGTTACCTCATCAATGGCGGTCACTGAAAGTCCTGCTTCTTCCAAGGTACGCTTGGTTCCTCCGGTCGAGATGATCTGATAGCCGCAAGCTTCCAATCCTTTGGCAAAGGGAATCAATCCGCTTTTGTCGCTGACGCTCAAAATCGCTCGTTTCATTCTTCTTGTCCTCTACTTTCTTTTTCCAAAATCATTTTTAAGGTATTCGGGTAGAGTTCATGTTCAATCGCATGGACTTGCTGCTCGATTTCCTCATGGGTCCAGCCCTCCTGAACCGCAAAGGCCTGCTGGGCGATGATCCGCCCGCCATCCAGATCCCGGTTGACATAATGGATGCTGACCCCCATGACTTTGACCCCATAAGCAATCGCCTGCCCGATTGCATCCTTGCCTTTAAAAGCTGGAAGCAACGAGGGATGAATATTGATAATTTTATTTGGATAAGCTTCCAGCAAAAGATCGGAAAGAATCCGCATATAACCGGCAAGCACGATCCACTCTACTCCAGCCGCCTGACAGCGGGTCAGGATTTCCCGCTCATAAGCGGCTTTATCAGCATAATCCCGAGCCCGGAAGACAAATGTTTCAATGGCTCTTTTTTGTGCTTTCTCAATGATTGCTGCCTGCGGCTGATCGACCACGACCAAAGCAATTTTTGCAGCTAGTCGGCCTTCTTCGATCGCACGAGCAATCGCCTCAAAATTGGTCCCCGTTCCTGAGGCAAACACTGCTATCCGTTTCATTGAAAATAAATTCCTTCCTGATCGATCACACGACCAATGACACTGGCTTTTTCATTGCATTGCTGCAAAATAGCCAACGTCTTTTCCACATCGCTTTCAGCCACCACCAGAATCATTCCAATTCCCATATTGAAAACATGGAACATCTCTGACTGCGGCATCTGGGATAATTTTTGCAGTACATGGAAGATTGGCAGAATTTCCCAGCTTCCCATATCGATTTGTATTCCAAGACCCGGATTCAGACAACGCGGCATATTTTCATGAAACCCACCTCCAGTAATATGGGCAATTCCATGTACATCAATTGTTTTCAGCACTTCCAATACAGCCTTAACATAGATCCGAGTCGGCGTTAGCAAGGTATTTCCGAGGGAATCCGACAATTCGTCAAATTTCGCATTCAGATCGATCTGATGGTCTTTCAGGATGATCTTACGCACCAAGCTGAACCCATTAGAATGGACACCACTGCTGGCCAAACCGATCACCACATCTCCTGCCTTGGTTTTTTCGCCAGTAATGATCTTCTTTTTCTCAACACAGCCCACCGTAAATCCAGCAACATCATAATCATCCACATCGTACATATCCGGCATTTCTGCCGTTTCACCACCGATCAAGGCACAATTTGCTTGTACACAGCCATCTGCCACCCCTTTGACGATCTGTTCGATCTTCTTTGGATAATTTTTTCCCACGGCGATATAATCAAGGAAAAACAACGGAGCTGCTCCCTGAGCAATCACATCATTCACACACATTGCCACGACATCCTGACCGATCGTATCATGCTTATCCATCATAAAAGCCAGTTTCAGCTTGGTTCCAACCCCATCGGTTCCACTGACCAGCATCGGTTCCTGATAACCCAAGCTGGCCAAATCAAACAAACCTCCAAAACTGCCAATGCCGCTGACCATTCCTGGGCGGAAAGTTCGTGCCACATGTTTTTTGATGCGTTCTACCGACTCATACCCAGCTTCCAGGCTGACTCCCGCTTCTTCATAGCGATTTGACATTCTTTATTTCCCCTTTCTGAAATAATTCACGCCGTTGGCGAAAATATTCTGTTTTTTCTTTCCTGGAATATTTTTAAAGACATCTGTAAAATACCGTTCTGAATGCCCCATTTTTCCAAGAACATGGCCGTCTTCTGAAACAATTCCTTCGATCGCATAGGTCGATCCATTGCAATTATAAGGTTCTTCCATCGTTGGATTTCCCTCTTCATCACAATACTGGAAAGCAATTTGACCGTTTTGGATCAGGGTCTGAAGCTGTTGGTCATTGACCACGAATTTCCCTTCGCCATGAGAAACCGGAATGCTGAATACTTCTCCTAATGTCATTCCCTGCAGCCATGGGCTGTTATTGGAAACCGCCCGGGTTCGAACCATGGTCGAAACATGACGATTGATATCATTACGCACCAGCGTTGCATCGTTCTGGCTTAAAGTTTGGACCTCTCCATAAGGTAGCAACCCCGACTTGATCAATGCCTGAAAACCATTGCAGATTCCAAGGATCAGTCCATCCCGTTCCCGCAAACGTTGCAAAGCCGCCTTGATTTTTTCGTTTTGCAAAACATTGACAATGAATTTGGCACTGCCATCCGGTTCATCACCACTTGAAAAACCGCCCGGAATAGCCAAAATCTGGACCTGATCCAGCAGTGCAGCCATTTCTTCAATGCTGCTGAAGACATCTTCTTCCGTCAAGTTTCTAAAGACAAAGATCGTGCATTTTGCCCCCTCTTCCTCAAAAGCTCGACGCGTATCATATTCACAATTCGTTCCAGGGAAAACCGGGATCAATACCCGAACTTCCTCCACCGGATGACTGCAGCAGAACTGCTTTTTAGAGTGATAATCTGTTGCTGGGATCAGTTCCTTTTTGCCATTGACAGCCGCTGGATACAAGCCATTCAGGGTCTGTGTCCAGCTTTGTAATACTTCTTGCTGAGTCAGGGCAATCCCATTGATCTGATAATCTTTGTTTGTTGTGATTCCCAGCTCATGCAGCAAATTGCAGCAAATTGGTTCTTTTAGCTCCACTACGATTGCCCCTGGAGCTAATCCCAAAAGATCCAATTCACTCTTTACAGTGAAGCCCAACCGATTTCCAAAGCTCATTTTCAGCAAAGCAGCCAGAATACCGCCTTCTTCTGCAACATAAGCACTTATAATCTTCTTTTCCCGAATGCCCTTTTCAACCTGTTCGAACATTTCCTTATAGCTCTTCAGGTCCGGAAGCCCCTGCGCATCTTTTTGGGGCAGAAAAACTGCCAGCTGATGCCCGGCTTCTTTCAATTCCCCAGAAAGGATCGAATCCACATGGGCACAGCTGCAGGCAAAGCTAATCAGCGTCGGGACAACATCGCGGTCCTGGAAAGTTCCAGACATCGAATCTTTGCCTCCAATGGCTGCTTTTTTAAAATAATCCTGAACTCGGATCGTTCCTAAAAGCGCCCCAGCAACCTTTCCCCAGCGTTTTGGATCCTGATTCATCCGTTCAAAATACTCTTGGAAAGAAAAGTAAACCTGCTCAAGGCTTCCCCCAGCAGCCACTGTTTTCGCCATGGAATCCAGAACACTGTACTGTGCTCCCAGAAAAGTATGATAATCCATTAATCGTGGATTAAACCCATAAGCCAAAATGGAACAAGTCTTGGTTTTTCCATCTGGAAGCGGTAATTTCTGAACCGATACCTGAGTAGGAGTCAGCTGAGTTTTTCCGCCAAACGGCATCAGGACCGTCGTCGATCCAATTGACGCGTCAAACGTTTCAACCAAGCCTTTCTGCGAGCACACTTCCTTTGAGGCCATCATGGCCAGAATATTCTCTTTTGTCAAAGCCGGACTTACAAACGGATTGGCTCCCTCTTGATCGGCAATCTCTGCTTTTGCTTTCTGACGTGCTCCTGCTGTATCCACGAACCAGCGGGCAATATCCACAATTTTCTGGTCCTTCAGCATCATTACCAGCCGGCCGTTGTCTGTCACTTCTGCCACCGCATAGGCTTCCAGATTTTCCCGATGAGCCAAGTCCATAAATCGCGCTTCATCTTCTTTGCGAACGACTACTGCCATTCGCTCCTGGCTTTCGCTAATCGCAATTTCCGTTGCATTCAAGCCGGCATATTTCGTCCGTACCTGATCCAAATGAATGATGAGCCCTTCAGCTAATTCACCGATTGCAACACAGACGCCGCCTGCGCCAAAATCATTGCACTTTTTGATTAGTCGTGTGCATTCTGGGTTGCGAAAAAGCCGCTGGATCTTTCGTTCTTCTGGAGCATTGCCCTTTTGGACTTCGCTTGCACAGGTATCCAATGAAGCACTGGTATGCTCCTTGGAGCTGCCGGTAGCACCGCCGATTCCATCCCGACCGGTTCTTCCTCCCAGCAGCAAAACAACGTCGCCCTTTTCTGGCGTTTTCCGTACGACATGGTCCGCTTTGACCGCACCGACCACGGCTCCTACTTCCATGTGCTTAGCGACATATTTGTCATGATAAATCTCTTTCACAAAGGTCGTTGGCAGGCCAATTTGATTGCCATAGGAAGAATTCCCGGCAGTCGCCCGCTTGCTGATGACCTTTTGCGGCAGCTTGTGCGGTAAGGTGGCTTCAATGGGCTCCAGCACATTGCCGCAGCCGCTGATCCGCATTGCCTGATAAACATAGCTCCGACCGCTCAGCGGATCGCGAATCGCACCGCCAATGCATGTGGAAGCCCCGCCAAACGGTTCAATCTCGGTAGGATGGTTATGTGTTTCGTTTTTAAATTGAAGCAGCCATTTTTCTGTCTTGCCATCATGATCTACATCCACAAACACGCTGCAGGCATTGATTTCTTCAGAAACCTCCACCTCCTTGGCTAGTCCTTTTTGTCTTAGCCAGCGGCTGTTGATGGTGGCCATATCCATCAGCGTTATCGGCTTATTCTCTCGCCCGCAGTCCTGACGCAGCTTTAGATAACGGTTTAAAGCCTGATCAAGTGCTTCCTGAAGTGTTCCAGAACAAATCTTGATCGATTCCAGGCTGGTTTCAAAGGTCGTATGCCGACAATGATCGCTCCAATAAGTATCAAGCACTTTAATCTCTGTCTCACGAGGATCCCGGCCTTCTGAATCCCGGAAATACGCCTGAACCAAAAACAGATCCTCTTCAGACATTGCCAACCCCTGCTGCAGGCGGAATTCTTCCAGCTTGTCCTTATCCCATTGGATAAATCCAGAAAAATCCTGCAGCGGCGTCATTTCTACATTGCGATCAATTTCCAGACGTGAAAGATCCTTGATTCTAGACTCGATCGGATTGATCATGTAGCTTTGAACCTGACGGACTTCCGCAGCATTGGTATGTCCTTCCAAGATGACAGCTTTGCCACAGGTCACTGTGCAGATTGATTTGGGATCCAACAGCCGAATGCACTGCATGGCACTGTCTGCCCGCTGATCATACTGTCCCGGCAGAGTTTCCATCGCAAAACCAACCTGTTCATCCAAGACAATGTCCTCGATCACCTCATCGACCATTGCTTCGGTAAACACCGTCGCAATCGCCTGCTCCAACACCGCTTCTTCAATATTGAAAATATCATAAATGTTAATAATTCGAAGTCCGCTCGCCTGCAGCTTGAAGTTTTCTTTCAGTACCGCATACATGTCCAATGCTTCCGTGCGAAATCCTTCTTTTTTTTCGACAAATATTCGTTTGTTGACCATAACATCCCCCTAGATTTTCATCTTTTCAAGTACATTCTTTCGCATCGCTGCTTTATGGGCATCCATTTTCTCATGGAAAACCGGATCAAAAGCCCCCAGAATCGAGGCAGCCAGCACTGCTGCATTTTTCGCTCCAGCCTTTCCGATTGCCACAGTCGCGACGGGTACCCCCGCAGGCATCTGTACGATTGAAAGCAAACTGTCCAGTCCATCCAATGTCCCTGTTTTCATCGGGATGCCAATGACCGGCAAGGTCGTACAGCCTGCAATTACCCCTGCTAAGTGAGCCGCTCCTCCTGCCGCAGCAATAATGACCTTTAGTCCCCGATCATAAGCCGTTCTAGCATATTCAATCGTTTCTTCCGGCGTACGATGAGCGCTCAGTACGATTTTTTCATAGGGAATGCCAAACTCCTCCAATTGATCAAACGTGTTTTCTACCGTTTCCAAATCGCTCTTTGAACCCATCACTACACCAACTACCGGTTTTTCACTCATTTTTTCCTCTCCTTTTTAAAATAAAATAGACACTGTTTTCACAATGTCTACAAAGCAACGCCAAAAAAGACGATTACTTTGTAGTCCCGTCCTTTCCGGGGACGAGGTAGAAACCCGGGAACCCTATTATCCCGTTTATACAAAAGTAAACGACAAAAAGAAAAAAGCAGGTGTAAAAACCCCTGATTTTCTTACTTATCCTGTAAAAGAGCCTGATTTTTGAATTGATTGTTAGTATTCATAAGTCACCCTGCCCTCTCACATCAGCATGATACCACAAAGACCTGAAAGTGGAAAGTCTTTTTCCTTTGAATTCGAATAAAATTCCATCAAAAAATGGCACCTTCTTCAAGAAGGCGCCAGATTCGTTTAACCAATCGAATAAATTTCAACTACCGGAGCATATAGAGAAATAGAATTAGCATTGAAGGCCGCCTTCTCTTCCTCGCTCATTGCCCGATATTCTGCCAAGGTCACCGATTGAGCATTGCCATCAGCATCTTTGGCACCATTGATCATGGTCTTTTCAGCATCCAGATCGCAAAGCACACGAGCTCCCGCATTTCGTGTTCCAACTCCCATTTTCAAGGTCGTTGTCGGATTGTATTCATAATAAAGAACCAAAACTGTGCTGCCATTGACCAGATTCTGGAAAGTCTCGTTGTTGGCCATCAAAGATCCCCCCAGATAAACCACAGTGCTGTCCTCTTCATCCTGACGGAACGGAAGACCGAAAACGGCGACATTCGGCTCCCCTTCCGCATTTACCGTAACCATGGCCTTCGCTGCTAAAGAATTAGAGCTGTTGCCAACAACATACTTCTTGCCGTCATTCGGGAACAAATCACTGACATAAATCGCATTTTCAAGCTTAGCTGCTTCTTCCAGCGTGGAAGCACCCTCTTCGCTTTCTTCCCAGAAATAAATCTGGTATTTGGTATTGCTTCTAGCCAGCAGATCTTCCTTGGTATGGATCTGATCGCTGATCGATTCATCCATATAAAGCGGTGCTCCCGATGCCCCAGTCGTTACCTCAACCGATTTGTCGCTGGATGAAAACTGGTAAATCTTTGCATTTGGATCTTCATAAGCAAGCTCGATTCCTTCCAATTCACACTGCTGTTGGAATGTAATGGGCGTGATTGTTGTTCCAGCAGAAGTATCCTGCTGAGCCGGAGCCTGACTGCATCCTGCCAGCAGCAAAACACCGGCAAGAACCGCACTAAATTTCAGTTTCATTTTTCTTCCTCCCTTTGATAAGCCCATTATAGCTTATTCCTTTTTCAATTACAATGAAAAGGCCTGGTTTCGCTTCGCCATTAATATCCCAAAGGTTCTTTGATCACAATAAGATGAATGCGGTTTTTGATGATGGACTGACTAATCGTCACCGCACTGCAGCAGATCCGCGATGCCATCCGGCAATCCATGCATTTTCCAGTCAATGTACAAGGGTTCTCTTTTTTCAGCCGTACATTGTTGGCTGGAGCGGCCAGAAAACGAACCCGATCCTCCGCTTCTTCCAGCGTACTGACCAGCTTGTTGATTCCTAAGACAACCAATACCTTCTTCGGTCCAAAAATCATGGCTGCAACACGATTGCCGCTGCCATCAACATTATACAGCTCTGCCTTCATGGTCAATGCATTGGTGCTGGTCAGATAAACATCGCAGGAAAAGGCTTGACGAAAAATCGCCTGCGGATCCTCACTATGATACCGATCCAGATAACAAAGATCCTTTCGCTTTTCAAGATAATCAAGCACACCGGTAGTCTGCAACGTCATTGAACCGCCGACGCTGCACGATTGGCCTGGAAGAATCAATTGATCCAACAGCGGAAGAAGCTCTTCCTTTCTTTCTAAAACAGTGAGTTCAAAGCGAGCCATTTCACAAGCTTTCTTCAATTGATCCAATTTTTGATCATAAACTTTCAATACAGGAACTTCCATTTTTTTTCCTCCTTTTTCTATTATAATTGTTTTTTCCATTTTATTCTAACAATCAGAAAATCATTTCTTGAATCCTGCTTGGGTTTTCGCTAGAATAGTAAGAAAAAGGAGAACTCTCATGATTGTTTATCCAGAAAACTATCAGCCGATCCTGAATGTCCGTGAAACTCAGGATGCTATTAAACTGATTCGTGATAAATTTCAAAAAGAACTTGGTCTGCAGCTAAATTTAGAAAGAATCAGCGCTCCATTATTTGTTGAAAAAAAATCCGGTCTCAATGACGATCTAAACGGTATTGAACGTCCGGTCTCTTTTACCATGACCGACTTTCAGGATGAAACGATTGAAGTCGTTCATTCTTTAGCCAAATGGAAACGAATGGCATTAAAAAAATATGGTTTTTTGCCGCATGAGGGTCTTTACACCAATATGAATGCAATTCGACGGGATGAAATCCTTGATAACCTGCATTCCGCCTATGTCGATCAGTGGGATTGGGAAAAAGTCATTTACAAAGAGGAAAGAACGATCAAAACACTGATGGATACCGTAAAAACGATTTTTAAAGTTATCAAGCACATGGAGCATGAGGTCTGGTACAAGTATCCTAATGCAGCTTATCCTTTGCCTCAGAGCGTCCATTTTCTTACTTCCCAGCAGCTTTTGGACCGTTACCCTGACCTGGATTCCAAAGAGCGTGAAAATCGAATTACCCAAGAGCTGGGCTGCGTATTTTTAATGAAAATCGGCGATCTGCTCAGCAATCAGCAAAAGCATGATGGACGGGCTCCAGATTATGATGACTGGGAACTCAATGGTGATCTTTTGTACTGGTATGAGCCGTTGCAATGCGCTTTAGAAATCTCAAGCATGGGAATTCGGGTAGATGAACGTTCGCTAGTACGGCAGTGCGAAAAAGCGGGCTGTCCAGAACGACTTTCTTTGCCCTATCATCAAGCTATTTTAAATGCTGAACTGCCTTATACCATAGGCGGCGGGATCGGACAAAGCCGACTATGCATGATGCTGCTTCAAAAAGTTCATATTGGAGAAGTTCAAGCCAGCCTTTGGCCGCAGGAAATGATTGAATCCTGCCAACAGCATCATATTCCTCTTTTATAGTCAAAAAGACTTAGCTTCTCAGTCCGCTGACAAGCTTTATGATTTAAAAACCTAGAAAATTGATGGGATAAAACGAAGAAAAAAATATTATTGATCTGGGGATTTTAGGAAAATCAGACCTAAAATCCCCTTTTTTGATTTGAAAGCATGGATTAAAAAAGGCCCCATGTCTAAGTCTGCTTACAGCACGACTTTTTCATTGCGGCCATGAACTCTACCTTTTTTATTTTTGATAAAGCCGAATGATGCCCTTATCATTCAGATCCTTGAGCAAAGAAAGCAAAATTGGAAAACCAAACATTCCCAAAAAGCCGAAATAATTGGCTCCGACAAACATGCTTACCAAAGTAAGCACCGGATGCAGACCCAGCTGTGCTCCAACGATCTTTGGCTCAATGATATTTCGAATCACAGTAATCACCAGATACACCACTAAAAGCCCTAAGGCCAAAGAATAATTCCCCTGAAGGAAAACAATTCCTACCCATGGAATCATGATTCCACCTGTCCCCAATACTGGAAGAATATCGAAGATCGCAATCAACAAGGCAATCAAAATTGCATTTTCAATTTTCAGCAGACTTAGCCCAATAGAAAGTTCAAAAAAAGTAATCGTCATAATCAATGCATAGGAACGAATGCATAAAAATAAAGTTCCTACGATATAATCCCGAATTTCCAGTAACAGCCGGCTGTGAGTATCATTCAGCTGGCGAACAAAGAAGCTTGTGATCCGATCATAATCCACCGCAATAAAAAAACTGGAAATGATTGTCAGAAAAACACTTAACACCTGTCCTGGAACGCTCACTGCTGCCCCGGAAACCCAGCTAAGCGCTCCCATCGAAAAATTGGAAATCAAATTTCCAAAGGCATCGCTGAACTGAATAAATATTTCTTCCAGCATCGTGCTCCATTGCGGATCAAAATTCAAATTGAGTGTCTCCAGCCATTTCACGATCTGCTGCATTAAAGGTTCAAACTGTGATGTATATAAAGAAGGTAACTGAATGATCATTTCTTTCATCGACCAGAAAAGCCGAAAACTCAGCAGCGTCAACAGCAAACCAATCGTACAGTAAAAAACCAAGACCATCACGACGGCGGCCAGCTTACCAGGAAGTCTAAGCCGTTCCTGAAGAAAACGAATCGGTTTACGAAGAGAAAAGGCAATCAGAAAAGCCACTACAAACGGCATCAAAAGCGGAAGCAGATATTTTAAAACAAACAGACCTAAAATGATCCAAATCAAATAAAACAAAAAATTAATAATAAAATTTCTTTTCTTTTCAATTTCCATTTTTATCCTCTCAAATTATATTTCAGTTCCCCCTTATACTCATCCCTTATCAAATTTATCTTATCGAAATCCAATAAATTGTCAATTGCTATTTTGAAAGGACGGCAGGGGAATCAAAAGTTGCAAGATAAAATGTCCCTCTTTTTTCTCTATAACCATCGAACCATTATATTTTTCTACAGCTCTACGTATATTTTTCAATCCGTATCCATGTTTATGTGCATCAGGCTTGGTGGAAATCGTACAGTCTGAATCCTCGGGAAGACAGGAATTGAAAAACCGCAGCGCAATCATATCTTTAATTCGGCTTACTTTCAAATCAATCCTTCGTTGAGAACGATCCAAAAACAACGAAGCCTCAATTGCATTCTCCAATGCATTTCCAAAAATAACGCAAAGATCCAGCGGATGCATGAATCCTAACCACTGACCATCCACATAAGGAACAAAAGCGATTCCAGCCTGCTGACACTGTTTCATCTTTTCAGCAAGCAAAACATCCACTACCTCCTGCATAGATTTTTTCTGCATCTAGTACTCTGTAAATCCTAAATCTTTATAATGGGGTATAGATGCTTCAACTTGGTTCTTGCATCGTTGGTGGTGAAATGCCAGTCTACACCTTTCTGAGCAATGTTTCTTGCAACAGCCCACGGTTCGAGGAGACTCCGAAGCGAAGGAAGATCAGGAATTCTGTTGTTTGAAATGCACTGACGGCCAAGAGCGGACAACTCAATCTCCGCTATATCCAACCAGCTTCCGTGCTTCGGCGTATAATGTATCTCCAGACGCTCGGCAAGCTCTCGGGCACGCTGCGGCGGGAAGGTGGCATACAGGGATGCAATGCTAAAGGTCGATTTTCGACCTTTTCTTCGAGGCCGTTTCAAGTTTTGTGTAAACTCAAAAAAAACTGATATAAGATATGTCATTAGTTACTCCGGGCAGAGCCGTTTTTTGCGATTCTGCCCTTGCTTGTATTATAATGCAGTTTCCGGACATGTCAAGCAGGGCTGGCTATATACGTTTCAGATCAGCCATCAGCGGCTTGAGTTCCTTGTAGGAAACAAACTTTGCTGTATTCCTGATCTGATGAATGATACACTGCTGTATCTCAGTAGCATAATTTCTCTTTCTTGAATACTCTTTTTAAGCGGATTTTTTAATTCGCTCATTTGTCATGCCTTTTGGGCAGAAAAGCGACCTGTGGCCTTTTCTCCACCACAGGTCGCTCCGGTTTTATTTGTTCTGCTTTAAGAAATGCGTCACTATCTTAATGACATTGATTTTGCAACGGGCCCATTTTTCTTCCAAATGTCCTTGCTTATTCTGCCCACTGGGACAGGCGGTTCAGTCCCTCTCTGGATCCGGACACATAGAGAATGTCACTCCGACGGAATATGTATTCCGGTCCCACAATTTCGATCAGACTTCCCTCGTTTTCTACGGCAATGATATTCACCCCGAAATTCTTCCGCAGATTGACTTCCAGAACGGTTTTTCCCACCATCTTTTCCGGAATCATCAACTTCGAAATATTCAGCTTTTCAGAGAGCTGAATATAGTCCAGCATCCGGGATGCTTCCAGCCGGTGCGCGACGCGAATCGCCATGTCCTGTTCCGGGTACACCACCTTGGCCCCCAGCTTTTCCAGGATCTCGCCATGTTCCGCACCGGTTGACTTTGCCATGACGGAGGGAATCCCCATGCTCACCAGATTCAGGGTCGTCAGAATGGACTGATCCAGGGCTTCCCCGATGCAGACAATTGCCACCTCACAGTTTTGAATTCCGGTTTCGTACAAGGTTTTCTTATCCAGGGACGGGACAACAAAGGCGTTGTCCGTGTATTCCCGTATCTGTCTGATTTTTTCCTCATCCCGATCCAGAACGATCAGTTCCGCGTCAGATCGGGCAAGTTCCAATGCCAATGCCATGCCAAAACGTCCCAAACCGATAATTCCGTAAGTGGTTTTGTCCTTCGCGCTTTTCTTAAACATATCTTATACCTCCATTGATTATCCAATTGCAATATTGCCTTCCGGGTAAGCAGCCCGTTCGCCGCGGGTAAAGTACCACAGGGACGCCACCGTCAAGGGGCCCAGCCGTCCGATATACATGACCAAAATGGACAGAAGCTTGGAGCCCACGCTGAGTGTTGGTGTGATACCGGTGGACAAGCCCACCGTGCCAAAGGCGCTGGTGATCTCAAACAGCGCGTCCATCATCCGCACATTCGGGTCCATGACGATCATCAGCCAGGTGCCGGTGATCACCACGGCCAGAGCGAGCAATGTGATCACGGCGGCTTTCCGGAACAGATCTCTGGGAATGGAATACTTAAAGGCCTTCTCCTGTTTGTTGGTCGCCGCCGACAAGATCCCTCTGAACAGCACAAAGAACGTGGTGGTCTTAATACCGCCGCCGGTGGATCCGGGAGAGGCGCCGATAAACATCAGCACGGTCAGGACCAACAGTCCCGCATCGGAGTAGCTTGCCATATTGGTGGTGGAGAAGCCTGCTGTACGGGCGGATACGCTGTGAAAATAGGCGCCGAGCCAGCTTTCATCGCTCTGGGTCATCTTGATTAAAACCGTGCCGCTGATAATCAGGAAGGCGGTCACAGACAGGACGATCTTCGCGTGCATGGAGTATTTCTTCCAGTGAAACTTGTTTTTCCGCATCTCCTGAATCACCAGGAAACCGATACCGCCGAAAATGATCAGGCCGGTGGTCACCAGGTTCAGCAGGATATTGTCATGATACACAAGCAGGTTTTCGTTGGAATACAACTCCCCGGAATGTCCGAGAATATCAAAACCGGAGTTGTTGAAAGCCGCCACGCTGTGGAACAGGCTGTATCCCAGGGCCTCCAGAGGCGGATAGTCCTGGATAAATACCAGAAAGCTGATGAGGGCGCCAATCAACTCAATGGTCAGGGTGGTGTAAAGCACCTGCTTGACAAAGCGGACCGCACCTCTGCCGTTTTCCAGATTTCCCGCTTCCTGAATCAGATTTCGTCCCTTCAGGTTTATTTTTTTGCCCATCGCCAACATCACGCCGGCGCCGACCGTCGTAACGCCCAAACCACCCACCTGGATCAGCATTGCCAGGAAGAACCGCCCGATTGGGGTGAATGCCGTGCCGGGATCAATGGCGATCAGACCGGTGACACACACGGCGCTGGTGGAGGTATAGAGGGCATCGATGTAGTGAATTTCCTGCCCTTCCTGCGCACTGCACGGCAGCATCAGCAAACCGGAACCGATCAGGATCACCGTCGCGAAGCCAAGGGCAATAATGCGTCCGGGTGATAGTTTCATCATTTTCTTTAGCACAGCTTAACCTCCCCATACCATCCAAATGTAAATGTAACCGGCAAGTACCGCAGAGAGCGTAAACGGAACGCCGATTCGCAAAAAGTCACGCAGTTTGACGGTTTCCCCGTTCTTGCGCAGAATGCCGATGGCGGCGATATTGGCAGATGCGCCGATAGGCGTCAAGTTGCCGCCCAGGGTCGCGCCGGTCAGCAGGCCGAAGTAGAATACATAGGGTTCCGCGCCCATCAGCGCCGAAATGCTTTGCACAACGGGCAGCATGGTGGCCACATACGGAATGTTGTCGATAAACGCGGAGAGGATAACCGAAGCGAATACGATCATCGAATACAGAAGGAACGGATTGTCTCCCGCGAATTGATAGAACAAATCGGCTACCGCGTCAATGACGCCGGCGGTTTTAATGCCCTCTATCACGATAAACAGTCCGAACAGAAGAAGCAGTGTGTCTTTGTCAATATCCCTGAGCACTTGCTTCAAGGTGGTAATCGACTTCTTTTTTACACAGGCACGAATGACGCCGATGACGCAAAGCGTCAGACAGATCAGGCCGCTTCGGATCTTGTATATACCCAGCAGAAAACCAGTTTCAGGCTCCGGCAGAAAGGACGATATAATCAAAAGTCCCACTGCCCCAACCAGCAATGCAGATGGGAAATAGTCTGTCACCGTGGTCTCTACTTTGGCACTGACCGGCTGACGTTCCTTTCGGAATAAGATCAGAAGCGCGATACAGGAGACAACCGCCCCAAGTTCTACGCCCCAGAAAATACCGGGCTTGCCGTGCATCCAGAAGAAGTCCAGGAAATTCATACCAGCGAAACTGCCCAGCAGCATACTGGTGGTATCGCCTACCATGGTAGCCGCACCTTGCAAATTTGAGGATACGGCGATGGCAATCAGCACGGGAACCGGCGATATTTTCAGCTTACGGGAAATCGCAAGACCGATGGGCGCCACCATCAGAACCGTTGCCACATTGTCCACAAACGCGCTGACAATGCCTGCGAACAGGGCCAGGACCGTGACCGCCCATTTTACATTCGGCACACGGGCAATCAAGTGCTCCGCAAGCAAGGCGGGCATTCTGCTTTCAATAAAGAGTGTGACAATACCCATGGTGCCCGCGATCATCAGAAGCACATTGTAATCCACGGCCCCCAGTGCTTGAAGCGGTGTGAAATCGTAAACACCGACCAGCCCAAGCAGGACAAACACCGCGGCGCCCGACAGGGCGATCCACGGCCTGTATTTCTGCAAGGTCAGCATTAGTATGTAAAGAACAATAAAAATACATAATGCAGGAATCATAAAATTCGCCTCCGCAGCAAAAGTTTTCATGTGCTTCATTTTACTGGTAAACGCATAAAGATGCTCTTAAAATGGAAGTAGTCAGTTTAAGACGGCATAAAGGCGGGACACCCGCTCTGCGAAGGTGTCCCAAGCATTGCCGTTATAGTTTCTGCATCCGATACCCCACGCCGATATGGGTTTGTATGTACTGGACCTCTTCCTTTCCGGCGCTCAGCTTCTTGCGCAGGGTCGCCATGAATACACGCAAGGAAGCAATGTCGCTCTCTGTAGAGCCTCCCCAAACCTTCTGGGTGATAAAGGAGAGGGTCAGCACTTTGCCCACATTCTGCGCCATCACACACAGCAGCTTATACTCCATGGGGGTCAGATGCAGTTCCTGTTCCCCAAGCCAGGCGCAACCGGCGGCATAATCAATCTTCAACGCCCCATTGGTGAAAATGGGGCTGGGCGTGGATGTCTGCATGAAGGCTAACCTTCGCTGGGTCACACGAAGCCGCGCAAGGAGTTCTTCCACCGAAAAAGGCTTGGTCAGATAATCGTCCGCGCCGGCATCCAAAGCATCGATCTTGTCGGTATCCTCGGCTCTGGCGCTGATCACAATGATCGGCATCTGGGACCACGCGCGGATCTTTCGGATGATTTCCACGCCGTCCATATCGGGAAGTCCCAAGTCAAGCAGCATAATGTCCGGCTGTGTGGTGGAAGCCTGCATGAGGGCGGAAGCACCGGTGGGAGCGGTCATAAAACGGTAATTGTGCGCTTTCAGGGTGGTTGCCATCAAATTTCGGATGGCAGGATCATCCTCCACCACTAAAATCAGTAATTTATTCATTGATTGTCACCTCGCTGACGGGGAGTGTAAAGGCAAAGATACACCCGGTTGGCGTATGATCGGTCACGGTGATTTCGCCGCCATGCAGATTGATAATCGCCTTACACAGGTAAAGTCCCAGCCCCAGACTGCGGCGACAGTCCGCAATTTTTCCATTGCCGGTGTAAAACATGTCAAACACCCGGGGTTTCATTTCATCCGGAATTCCGGAACCGTGATCGGCGACGCGGACCAGGATTTCCTTTCCTTGCTTCCGGGCAGAAATATGGATCTTCGACCCCTCCGGTGTGTATTTCACAGCGTTATCCACCAAATTGATGATCACCTGACTGACAAGTCTCGCGTCCATCTGCGACAAAAGAAGCTCGTCGGCGAACTCCGTTTCAATGGGGTGGGTTTTGGTGTGAACATGCCGCAGGGACTCCGTGATCACTTCGTCCACAAGTTCCGTGGTCATATTGAGCCGGGCATTCCCCTCCCCGATTTTGGTGATGGACAGCAGGTTTTCCACCAGCCGGATCAGCCAGATGGCGTCCTCATAAATATCGGTCAGCAGTTTGCGCTTGTCCGCTTCCTCCATCCCCTCGCCGCTGGTCAGCAGATTTTCCGCGTTGCCGGAGATGGAGGTCAGCGGGGTTCTCAGGTCATGGGAAATGGAACGCAGCAGATTGGCACGGAGCTGCTCATTTTTCGCCAAAACGGCGGCTTCTTCTTTCTGACGGGCATTTCGTCTGTTTTCAATGGCCAAACCGCCCTCCCCAAGAATGGAATGAAGAATGCCGCTTTCCAGTGGCTCCAGGGCGTCCCCATAGACTAGCACATCGCCAAACGCTTCGCCGCCGCTTTGGAAAGAGAACCGCTGGGAAGCTGTTTCCGGGGGGATCTCAACCGGTTCCCCCTCGGGAAACCGGCGAATGGCCGCCCCGTTTTTACACTGAACCAAAATCGGCCGGTTCAGCAATTTCAGCAGCTGATCCGCAATGACCTCCAAAATATCGTTTTCATTTTCCGCCTGGCCCAGCTGCTGTGTGGTTTCCAAAAGCACCTGTGTCCGCCAGGCCGTCTGTGTGGAGCGTTTTACATGGTCGGCAAGGCGGTTTGCCAGTGTTCCCGTCAAAAGAGACGAGAACAGCATCATGGCAAAGGTCATCGGATAGCCGGAAGCGTAGGCACGAAAGCTGAGCCGGGGTTCCGTAAAAAAGAAATTGAACAGCAGGACGCCTGCCAGGGCGGAAATACCGCTGCACATATAGTTTTTTGTGAACAGCGCGGTCAGCAGCACTCCCAAAATATAAACCGTAATGGTATTGGCTTCGGTAAAGTGCAGCCTATGAAACACAAAGCCGATCGCCGTTGACAGGGCCAGCATCCCGATGGTGATCAGCACGTCCCGGATGGACGGCAAAATTCTCTGCTTTGTGGCGGAGTTTCGCCTTCGCTGATTCTTACCGGCGGAGTCGGGGATGATATAGATATCCAGATAGGGAGCCAACTCCACCAGCTGCTCTGTCAGGGGCTTCGGCGCAAACAGTCTGCCTTTCGGAGCAACGCTTCTGCCCAGAACAATTTTCGTAGCCTTGGAAATCCTTGCATATTCCGCAATCTGGAATGCCACATCATCCCCGGCTACCGTGGAAACAGACGCGCCGAGTTTTTCTGCCAGCCGGGTATGGCGCTGCAAGCGCCGCCTGTCCTCTGTTCCCATTTGGTCCGAGCTTTTGGTCTGCACATAAAGGGCGGTCATGGTTCCTCCAAATGCCTGGGACAGCTTTGCGGCCGCGCGGATCGTGTTTGCGTTTGATGGAGCAGAGGATAGGCAGACCAGAACATGTTCATGAATTACGCGTTTCATGTTTTTGTTTCTCCTCGCTTTCGTTATCGGGTTTGCGGAAAGCAGCGGGATCATCATTGGAAATACCACGCCAAACAGGAGGGGCCGCGGCAATGATTCTCCGTCTGCGGGGAAAGGCGCGGGGGTGTTTGCTCATAAACTTGTCAGCTTTGCGCGCAAAGACATAGCCAACCACAAACGTATAAACAATCCCTAACATCAATACCAATTCTTCCATTTGGCACCCCTCCTTAGATGGCTGCAATTCTTCTATCTGTATTATACAGCGGTGCAGACTAAGGCGGTCTTAGGGATGACTTTTTCGTTTAAGACGGCATTAAAACGACGCATTTGGGGAATCCGGCAAACGGGCCCAACCCGTGCCGGATGGCGGCAGGCGTTCTCAGCGGCGCTTCTCCGAAACATGGTCGCTATTGCTGCATTATAGCACATTCCCACGAAAGAATAAAGAGCTGTCATGTTCTTTCATATCGGGTTTCCACAGGTTTGCAGGGAACAGCCGGAAACGCAACCGAATTTGATGACCGCAGCCTGCAAGCCATACCCTTCAGCACTGAATGTCGCTGAGCCCAGATAGCTGGAAAACAGCCCTTTTTTATGCTCATATCCTGCAGCAGATGGCCAATTAAGGATATTGATGTTTTTTTGGAAATCCTCCGGCAAAGCTGAAATAAACCAATCAAAAGCTTCTCCGCTGCGATAGGCAAACTGCTTAAGCAAATCGGGATTGGCCCGTCCAGCACATTGGATCTGATAGTTGTTGATAAATTCTACTTCATCATAAACCGGAACACCAAAGCCGGCTTGCCAACTGGAATTCAAATGTCCAATATCATTTCCCAATACCATAAAATTTTCTTCATTTTGGGCTTCCAATACTGCGACCTTTTTTCCTAACTCAGCAGCCCGACGGGCCACAGCAGTGCCTGCATGACCGGCTCCTACTACTACGACATCAAACTCTTTGGTTTCTTTGACCTCTGTGATCTCAGGCGCCGCTTTAAGCCAGTCTTCCGAAGCGGAAGCCGCGGCCGTTTCACATGGCGGACAGCTTTCCGCTGTTGAACTGCAGGCCGTCAACAAGCCCATGGCGGCTACCCCGATCGTTCCTGCAGCAGCACCCTTTAAAAAATCCCGGCGACTGATCCCCTTATTGTTCTGTTGCATTATCCACACACACTCCTTTTCTTCCCGTTCATCTTATCACAAACAATCAGAAGAAAAAGAACGGTTGCGTAACTGGAACGCACATCGACATAACTGGACAAAAGAGGCAGTCAACCTGCCTCTTTTAGCGAATATCAACAGTATATTGTCCCTGACTTGCATCCACGACAAGGGTCGCGCCTTCCTGGGGCGCCTGTTCAATGATCGTTCGGGCAATCAGCGTTTCAATTGTCCGCTGAATATGCCGTTTCATCGGTCTGGCACCAAAAACCGGATCCACTCCCTGTTCCACGATTTCAGCTTTCGCTGCTTCCGTAACTTCCAGATTGTAATCCTTCTGTTTCAAGCGCAAAGCCAATTCTCTTAAAAACTTATCTGCAATTTTGCTCAAAACACTCTGATCCAACGCATGGAAAACAATGATCTCGTCGATTCGATTCACAAACTCCGGCTTAAAATAACGATGAACCTCCTGCAGATAGCCATCTTCCCGTTTGCTTTGATCCGGTTCAAAGGCATATTGAGAACCAAGATTGCTCGTCATGATGATCAATGTGTTTTTAAAATCGACCGTTACGCCCTTGGAATCGGTAATTCGTCCATCATCCAAAATTTGCAGCAGCACATTGAAAACATCCGGATGAGCCTTTTCCACTTCATCCAAAAGAACGATCGAATACGGTTTTCTGCGCACTGCTTCGGTCAGCTGACCGCCTTCCTCATATCCTACATATCCTGGAGGCGCACCAATCAGCCTTGCCACGCTGTGCTTCTCCATGTATTCCGACATATCGATCCGAACGATTTTGGATTCGTCATCAAACAGCTGCTCTGCCAATGCTTTAGCCACTTCGGTTTTTCCCACTCCAGTCGGTCCGAGGAACAAGAAGGAACCAATTGGCCGATTTTCGTCCTGAATCTGAGCCTTTGAGCGAAGGATCGCTTCCGTAACCAGCTGTAAGGCCTGATCCTGACCAATGACCCGCTGACGCAAAACCTCTTCCAGATGCAGAAGCTTCTGCCGCTGAGTGCTCATCAGCTTGCTGACCTCGATATGGGTCCAACGAGAAACAATCCGGGCAATCATTTCTTCATCTACAATTTCCTGGATAATGTGATTATCCTTGTTGCTCTTTTTAAATTCTTCAATTTTCTTTTCGAGATTAGGAATCGTCTGATACTGCAGCTTTGCTGCTTTTTCATATTCCGCGGCATTTTGGGCCTGATCCAGATCAAGCCGTGCTTTCTCCAGCTGCTCCTTATAATGCTTGGATTCATCCAGCTGCTGTTTCTCCTGTTGCCATTGGGCATACAAAGAGTCTTTCTTTTCTTTCAGATCCGCTAATTCTTTCCGCAATTCATTCAAACGTTCCCGAGTCTTCTCATCTGTTTCCTTTTTCAGCGCTGTTTCCTCGATTTCCAGCTGCATGATTTTTCGCATATATTCATCCAGCTCAGCCGGCATCGAATCCATCTCTACTCGAATCGAAGCACAGGCCTCATCAATCAAATCGATGGCTTTATCCGGCAGATATCGATCGGTAATATACCGATGAGAAAGCGTCGCAGCAGCAATGATCGCCTCATCCAGGATCTGCACACCATGATGGCTTTCAAAGCGGTCCTTCAAGCCACGCAGGATCGAAATTGTATCCTCAACGCTTGGTTCATCGACCTGGATCTTCTGGAATCTTCGTTCCAAAGCCGCATCCTTTTCGATATACTTACGATATTCATCAAAGGTCGTCGCTCCAATGCACTTCAGTTCCCCCCGTGCCAGCATCGGCTTTAAAAGGTTGGCAGCATCCATGCTTCCCTCGGTCTTTCCAGCACCGACCAGATTATGGATCTCATCGATAAACAGAATGATTTCACCGTTGGCCTCTTTTACCTCATTGAGTACAGCTTTCAGCCGCTCTTCAAATTCACCGCGATATTTTGCACCTGCAATCAACGCTCCCATATCCAGCTCGATCAGACGTTTATCCTTTAAGCCAAATGGAACATCCTGCTTCATGATCCGCCAAGCCAAACCTTCTACGATTGCCGTTTTCCCCACTCCTGGTTCGCCAATTAAAACCGGGTTATTTTTGGTTTTCCGCGACAGAATTTCGATGACTCTTCGGATCTCCTCATCTCGTCCGATGACCGGATCAATTTTCCCATCCTTGACATCCTGAACTAAGTCATGACCATATTTATTTAACGCATCAATCTGGTTTTCCATGTTCGGTTCGCTCATTTTCTTCCCTCCTCTTCGCTGCAATTCATTTTCTTCAATCTTTTTGACAGTCAAATTCATCTTCTTTAGAAGATTTTTGGATAAAAGCGAATCATTCTCCAGCAAGCCAATCAGAAACGCCACCGAGCTCATGTAAGATTCATCCTGCTGATGGCTCCATTTCAAAGCTTTCTGGTATGCCGTATTAACTTCAGAAGAAAGATACGGCTGCTGGACATGGCTCGCCTTAGGAAGCCGATCCAATGCTTCATTGGCTAAATTCATCCACTCATTCATGGAAACACCGCATTGTTTCAAAAGGGCCTCGATTCCATCATCCTTCGCCATTGCTTTCAAACAATGAGCCGTGGTCAATTCACTGTGACCATATTCCTGAGCCATTGTGATCGCACTCATCAGTATTGCCTGTAGACGCTCTGTCATCTGTTCAATATTCACGATATCCCTTCTTTCTGTTTAGCACTTTTTGCACAAGAGTGCTAATTTGTTTTTTTTAGAAAAGGTGCGCAAGCACCTTACTTAAATGCCTTCTTGAATTTTTCAAAAACGGATTCTTTTTCATTCTTTCTGGAAACCGAACGAAGCTTCTCATACAGTTCTTTTTCTTCCCGCGAAAGCTTTTTCGGAATCTCGACATGAACCTGTACAAATTGATCGCCCTGATCTCCGCCACGGATATCCTTGACGCCTTTTCCCCGCAGCCGAAACTGCGTCCCGTTTTGTGTTCCAGCCGGAATGTTCAATTCCACATCCCCATAAACGGTTGGAGCATCGATCGTACAGCCCAATGCAGCATCCACTGAAGAAATTGGAACATCGATATAGATATTCTTTCCCTCCCTGGTAAAATAATCATGTCTTCCTACCAGAATTTCAATAAACAAATCTCCATTGCTGCCGCCATTGCTGCCACGCTCTCCTTTTCCAGAGACCCGCAGCTGCTGACCCGACTGAATGCCTGCTGGAATCTTGACATCCACTTCGACCCGTTTATGTTCATAGCCTTTGCCATTGCAGCGCGAACATTTTCTGACGATCTTTTTCCCTGTTCCTCCGCATTCTGGACAAACGCTCTGACTTTGAAAAACCCCAAAAGCTGTTCGCTGCTGAGTCACGACCGTTCCGGTTCCGTTACAACGCGAACAGCTCTTGATATCTTCCTTGCTATGAGCCCCTGTTCCCATACAATCCGGACAGGTCTCATCGACATCGATCTTGATCGTTTCATTTTTTCCAAATATTGCATCCATGAAGCTAATCCTCATCTGCATATATCGGTCTTGTCCGCGTCGCGGTCCGGTATTCGACCGCCGGCTGCTGCCGCCAAAGCCACCGAATCCACTGCCGAAAAAGGATCCAAAAATATCATTGATATCCCCAAAATCTGCGTTGGAGAACCCACCAAAGCCGCCTGCTCCATCCATTCCAGCAAAACCATATTGATCATAATTGGCTTTTTTGGTCGGATCGCTTAAGACCTCATAAGCTTCATTGATTTCCTTGAACTTTTCTTCGGCTCCTGGTTCTTTGTTCATATCCGGATGATATTTCTTCGCCAGCGTGCGATAAGCCTTTTTGATTTCCTGTTCACTTGCCCCTTTAGAAAGGCCCAGTACCTCATAGTAATCACGCTTATTACTCATCTTCTCACCTTCCTAATCCAAACTGCGCAAACATCCTTTCATCCCTGCGCCGCCGGTTTTTGATCCGGGGCTGATGATGATCCTTGCCAGGTTGTATTGTATCAGCTTCTTTGAAAAATGCAACCCGACCGATCTTCTCACGATAGGATCATTTTCTATTCAAATTGCTATTACAGCACAGAAACCCCAGCAAAACTGCCAGGATTTCTGTATTTTATCAGTTCTTTTCTTTGAAATCTGCATCAACGACATTGTCATCCGAACCGGATTGAGAGGCTCCGGTATTGTTTGCTGACTGCTGTGCTTGCTGCTGATACATGGCCTGAGCCATCTGCTGAGCCGCAGCCTCCAGCTCAGAAAGCTTGCTGTTCAAGGTATCCATATCATTGTTGTCCAAAGCAGTCCGCAGCTCATCACGCAATTTCTTAACTTCTTCCTTTTGGGCCTCGGTTACATTGGCATTTTCAGTATTCAATGTCTCATCGATCTGATTGATGAACGCTTCGGCCTTGTTGCGTGTTTCAATATCTGCTTTCCGTTTTTCATCTTCTGCCTTGTGTTCTTCCGCATCCTTGACCATCCGGTCGATTTCTTCATCGCTCAATCCGGAAGACCCGCTGATCGTAATCGACTGCGTTTTGCTGGTTCCTTTATCTTTCGCTGAAACATGAACAATTCCGTTCACGTCGATATCAAAGGTCACTTCGATCTGCGGAATACCGCGGCGTGCCGGTGCAATTCCTGTCAGCTGGAAATTGCCCAAGGTCTTGTTGTCGTTTGCCATTGGACGCTCTCCTTGCAAAACATGGATATCCACTGCCGGCTGATTATCGGCCGCCGTCGAGAAGATCTGCGATTTGCTTGTCGGGATCGTTGTATTCCGTGGAATCAGCACCGTCATTACACCGCCTAGCGTTTCAATTCCCAAGCTCAGCGGGGTAACATCCAACAGCAGAACATCCTTGACATCCCCCGTAATAACGCCTCCCTGAATGGCTGCACCCATGGCCACCACTTCATCCGGATTGACCGATCGGTTCGGTTCTTTGCCCAGTTCCTGACGAATGACTTCCTGAACTGCTGGGATTCGGGTCGATCCGCCGACCAGCAAGACCTGATGAATATCATTCTTCGTCAACCCTGCGTCTTTCAAAGCCTGACGAACTGGTCCAACTGTCCGCTCAACCAGATGCTTGGTCATCTGATCAAACTGCGCACGAGTCATCGTAGCCTCAAAATGCAACGGACCATCCGCACCTGCCGAAATAAATGGCAATGAGATCTGAGTCTGCATCATACCAGAAAGATCTTTTTTGGCTTTTTCTGCCGCTTCCTTCATCCGCTGCATCGCCATCTTATCCTTGCTCAAATCAATTCCATTTTCCTGTTTGAATTGATTGACCATCCAGTCAACGATGACATTATCAAAGTCATCTCCACCCAGACGGTTATCTCCTGCTGTCGCCAAGACTTCAAAAGTTCCATCCGCCAACTCCAGGATCGAGACATCGAAGGTTCCTCCGCCTAAATCATAGACCAGCACCTTCTGCTCCTTATCCGTCTTATCGATACCAAAAGCCAGAGCGGCCGCTGTCGGCTCATTGATAATTCGCTCTACTTCCAGCCCGGCAATCTTTCCTGCATCTTTTGTAGCCTGACGCTGAGCATCATTAAAATAAGCCGGCACAGTAATAACTGCTTTGGTGACCTTCTCTCCTAGGTAATCTTCTGCGTAGCCTTTCAGATATTGCAGGATCATCGCACTGATCTCCTGCGGAGTATAATCTTTGTTATTCAAATGAACTTTTTCCGTAGTTCCCATTTTTCGCTTAATGGAGATGACGGAATCCTTATTTGTAACTACCTGACGCTTTGCCGCATCACCGACAATCATTTCACCGTTTTTAAACGCAACGACTGATGGGGTCGTTCGATTTCCCTCCGGATTTGCGATGACCTTTGCTTCATTGCCTTCCATGACTGCCACGCAGCTGTTAGTTGTTCCTAAATCAATACCAATAATCTTGCTCATTGTCATTTCCTCCTTTATTCACTGACCTTGACCATTGCTGGTCTTAAGATTCGATCTTTTAATTTGTAACCTTTCTGAAGCACTTGAATGACCTGATTGGGTTCGATCCCCTCCACCTTTTCACTCATCAGAGCCTGATGGAAATTCGCATCAAATTCTTCATTGAGCGGATCGACCGGCTCCACGCCTTCCTGTTTTAACGCATGCATCAGCTGATTGTAGATCATTTCTACACCTTTAACATAGCTTTCATTTTCAGCCGTTCTAGGCTGTGCCAAAGCTCGCTCAAGGTTATCAATCGCCGGCAGGATCTCAATCGCAAAACTTTGAATTCGATATTTAAACCGATTATCAAAATCCTGCTGCAGCCGCTTTCTTGTATTCTCGGTATCCGCGTAAGCTTTCAGATACTCATTTTTTAAACGAGCACACTCTCCTTCCAGCTCGGCGATCCGAATCAGATACTCTGCCTCTTTCTCTTTTTCTTTTTTGCCAAAAAATTTCTTTTTCTTGGCTTCCTTTTCATCCTTTTCTTCCTGTACTGCTTCCTCTTTGGATTCGCTTGTTTCTTCTTCTGCTGCTTCCTTCGTTGTTTCTGCAGCAGATTCAGACGGTTCACTCTCTGATTCCTGCGGATCCTGCGTTTCTGCAGTGATCGGTGTTTCCTCTTGAACTTCCTTGATCTCTTCGCCGTTCATCGTTGGCCTCCTTTACCATAGAATTTTTCAATCGTCGCGGAAATATATTCCAACAGCGGGACAATTCGGTCATAATCCATTCGCGACGGCCCCACAATCATCAGCTGTCCTTCTTCAGCATCGTTTAAATGAAATTTGCTGCTGACAACGGCCAATTCCCCCTTCCAAACCAACTGACTGCGTTGATTGGAGCGAACGGCCACTTCATTGGCATCCACTTCTATATTGCGCCATAGGCTCGAATCCTCCAGCATGCTCATCAAATTTTTCAGCTTTTCAATATCCGCAAACTCCGGCTGATACAAAATATTCTGTGTACCGCTGAAATAAACATTCTCGCTGGCAAACCGGACAAAAGCATTCATGAATGCTGCAAACAGCTGCTCATGCCGATGGACATGACTGGCAAGCACCGGTTTTAAAGACTGCATCTTCTCAACGACATCTTCAATGCAGGTCCCTCGCAGCCGATCATTCAGGATCTGGCAGCAATTGGAAATATCATCAATCGACACATCCTGATCAAAATCAAAGGTCCGGCTTTCGGTATACCCGGTGTCTGTAATAAAGACCACCACGGCACTGTGCTCGCTAATCGGAAAGACCCGGATATGCTCCAGATGCTGTTTGGCAGCATTAGGTCCCAAAGCACCAGAGGTCAAATTGGTCATCTGACTGAGGATTTCACAGCTCTTTTTGATCGCGTCTTCCATATTCAGCTGTTTTTTAGAAAAAACCTGTTGTAATTCATATTGCGTCTGATCATCAATATGATCTTCCAGAAGATGTTCGCAATAGAAGCGATATCCCTTTGTTGAAGGAACCCGCCCGCTGGATGTATGAGTTTTTTCAAGGTAGCCCATTTCTTCCAATGCCATCATGTCGTTTCGAATCGTTGCACTGGAATAAGGAAGCGCATATTTTTCCATCAAGGTCTTAGAACCAACCGGTTCAGCCGTACTGATGAACTCATCAACAATCGCTTTAAATATCTCGATTCTACGCTGTGTCAGCACCTTGACTCACCTCCATTTAGCACTCCATCTCTCTGTCTGCTAATACAGTATACGCCACCATTTTAGCACTGTCAACCATTTTGTGCTAATTTTTTCAACTTTATTCTTTCTGCATCTTAAATAGAAAAAGACTGATTGTTTCTCTGTTTTTTCCCTTTCATTCTGGTATCCTGTCCCATAAAAGCAGAATTATTCTTTCCAATTCTTTCGCCAGAAAATCTTCAAATCAACGCGATCATTCCTGCATTCTAAGAAAAACATTCTGCCAATTCTCTCATACAACGCCCTTCCAATGAAGCACAAGCTGTACAGACAAATTGCGCAAAATAAAGCATTCTAATCAACAACCTTGTGTTCCA